>JAYVML010000167.1:0-6632 GCA_043758955.1 Novosphingobium sp.
CTGGGGCGCGGCAGCCTGCTTGCTTATCTGGTCCACATGACGCTGCGGATCGTCGAGATTCACCGTGTGCTCAAGCCGACCGGGAGTTTTTACCTCCACTGCGACCCGACTGCATCTCATTATCTCAAGCTGGTGCTCGATGCTGTGTTTTGCGGACAAGGCGGCGATTTTCAAAATGAAATCGTGTGGGAGAGAACCAATTCCCACAACATGAAAACAGCTGGTTGGACGCGATCTAACGACGTAATTTTCTTCTATACGAAATCCGCCAGATACAATTTCAATATTCAGTATACGGAATATGGCCCCGAGCAAATGAAGCGATTCAAGCCGGACGAGACAGGTCGCCTGTACAAGGCTGAAAATGTGACTTTTTCGTCTGCAAACGCAACAAGGCAATTCGAGTGGCGAGGAACGAAGCCGCCGGCTAATCGTTCATGGGGAGCATCGCTAGAGCAACTTGAAGCATGGTGGGCGGAAGGCCGTATTCTGAAACGGAAAGACGGATCTCCTCGAATGGATGGATTGAAGATCTACCTCGATGAGACAAAGGGTAAGCCGCTGGGATCGAACTGGACCGATATTGGCCGCATTGGGAATACATCAGGTGAACGCCTCGGCTACCCAACGCAAAAACCCGAAGCCTTGCTCGAACGCATTATCGAGGCTTCATCAAACGAGGGCGACACCATACTAGATGCCTATTGCGGCTGAGGCACCACGGTGGCTGTTGCGCAGCGTCTTGGGCGCAAGTGGATCGGGATCGACATCACCTATCAGTCGATCAGTCTGATCCTCAAACGTTTTCAGGACCGCTACAAGACCGATTACCCTATGATCGAGGCCGATATCCTGCTCGACGGCGTGCCGCGCGATTTGGCCTCTGCCGTGGCGCTGGCCAACCGCAAGGACGACAAGACCCGCAAGGAATTCGAGAAATGGGCGGTGCTGACCTATTCGAACAATCAGGCGCGGATCAATGAGAAGAAGGGAGCGGACGGCGGGATCGACGGGATCGCCTATTTCCTCAAGGACAAAGACGAGAACGGCAAGGCAATCTTTCAGGTCAAATCGGGCGGCAGCAACCGCGCCACGCTCGCCACGCTCAACTCTGACCGGCAGCGCGAAGGGGCGGAGTTCGGCTATCTGATTACCATGGACCTGCCGACCAAGGCGATGCGCGACGAAATCGCCGCGGCGGGCAAATACAAGAACCCGCTGCTCAACCGCGAGGATGACCGGCTGCAGGTGATCACCGTCGCCGAAATCCTCGCCGGCCAACGCCTCGACCTGCCGATGGCCCGCACCGATGCCGTCAAAAGCGCCGCCGCGTTGGGCGATGCCGACAAGCAGATGGGGCTATTGTAGGGGGACTGCTGATCCCCGCATCTCACCCATCGTAGCCCGGCGCTGCGCCAGCCAGCACATTGCGCGCCGCATCGGCCAGCCACTCCATCGCCGCCGTCCACGGCCGGTGGCCATGGCTGATCCGCGCCACGCCCAGTTCCGCGAGTTCCGCGCTGCCAGAAAATCCGCCCGCGCTCGCTGGGGTCCAGATGATGTTGACCGGCAGCGGTGAGCCTTCGCAGATCGCCGCGATGCAGGCGCGGTTGGTGGTGAATGGCACAAACAGCCCGCTGGCCCCGGCATCGGCATAGGCCCGCGCGCGTTCGAGCACCGCCGCGACCAGGTTCGGCCCGTGCGTGTCAGCCGGTTGCCCGCGAAACGCATCGCAGCGGGCGTTGACGAACAGGCCGCTGGCCGCCGCCGCCGCAATCCGCGCGGATTGTTCGGCCAAGGAGGTGAGTTCGGCCACGCCGGGCATCCGGTCCTCCAGGTTGATCCCGGCCGCGCCTGCTGCCCGCGCGGCGGCGACCGAACGGCCAACGTCGTCCGCGCTCGCGCCATAGCCCGATTCCATATCGAGCGTGACCGACCGATCGGTCACGCCGATGATCCGCCGCAAATTGACCAAGGCCACATCCAGCCCGAACGCCTCGCCATCCTTGAAGCCCTGTGCTTCCGCCACCCCATAGCTGCCGGTGGCAATCGCTTTGGCGCCCGCCTCGGCCACCGCTTTGGCGCTGCCCGCATCCCAGATGTTGAACAGCACCAGCGGATCGCCGGGCACGTGAAGCGCGCGGAAAACTGCGACAGGATCGGTCATTTGGCTTCCTTTTCGAGCAATTTGCGCTTGATTTCGAGGCCATAGGCATAACCGCCGAGGCCCCCGCCGGTGCGGATCACCCGGTGGCACGGGATCAGCACCGCTACATTGTTTGCCCCGTTGGCGCTGCCCGCCGCGCGCACCGCGCGTGGCCGGCCGACAGCGGCGGCGAGCTGCGCATAGGTCCGCGTTTCACCTTTGGGAATGCGCTGCAATTCGCGCCATACCGCTTCCTGAAACGCGGTGCCTTTGACGTCGAGCGGGATGTGGCCGAAATCACCCGGCGCTTCGACCGCAGCGATGACGGTATCGAGCAACTTGCCGAACGCAGCTCCGCCTTCGCTCAATTGTGCATGCGGAAACCGCGCCTCCAAAGCCTCGGCCCCTTCGTCAAACGAAAGCCGGCACACGCCCTTGTCAGTCGCCGCGACCAGCATCTGGCCGAGCGATGTGGGCACCACCGCCCAGTGGATCGTCACACCCTTGCCGCCATTGGCCCACGCCGATGGTGCCATCCCCAGCCTCCCCTGATTGGCCTCATAAAATCGCGATGGACCCGAATAGCCCGCCGCATAGATCGCCTCGGTCACGCTGGGCTCGTGGCTCAGCGCTTGCGCCGCGCGCTCGGCCATCAAGGCACGGCCATAGGCCGAAGGCGATAGCCCGGTGTGCCGCGCGAACACGCGCTGAAAATGCGCCGGGGAATAGCCAGTCTCCGCCGCCAATGCGGCTAAGACCAGCGGCTGTTCAGCTGCCTTGATCGCTGCAATCGCGCTCAGTACGGCGCGCTCATCGCGGCTGACATCGTCGGGCGAGCAGCGCAGGCAGGCCCTGAGGCCCGCCGCGCGCGCCGCCGCTCCATCGGCAAAGAACCGCACATTCTCCCGCTTGGGATGCCGCGCCGGGCACGATGGGCGGCAATAGATGCCGGTGCTCAGCACCCCGGTGATGAACCGTTCGTCGAACGAGCGATCGCGCGCCGTGGCGGCGGCCCAGCATTCATCGTCGCTCATCGGGTTGGAGGTCATCGGGTGGCGGCTCATCGTGTCAGTCATGGCATGGCTCCTGCGTTAGGCAAGCTATGCCGCACATCCAGCCCCGCCGCGTCCCGCACCTTGCGGTCAAAGCAGATCGAGCATTCGCAAGGCCAGCGTCCAGGCATCGCCCGGCCAGCGTGCTGACAGGTAATGCCCATCGCGCAGCACGAACCCGGCATTGGGTGCCTTCGACCCCGAATAGCGCGGGAACAGCCCGCCGCGCTCAAACCGGCCGCCGGGCCTGATCCGTTGGCGCACTTCGTCTTCCACGCTGATGTCGTATGTGCGGTAATGCCTGGGCAGCGCTCTGGCCGTCAGCCGGACTGAGATTTCCTCCATGATGTGCGTCAGCGCGGTGGTGCGCCGCCCTTTCAGCACCCCCGCGCGCGCCAGCGGCAGCACCCCGTGGCAGAGCGCGCTGACCGGCTGCTTGGCGGCGAAGGCTTCCCTGGCCAGGCGGTAAACCTCGAGCGATTCGCAGTACGGCTTCATCCCGGGCGCGTGGCCGCCGGGGAAATGCAGCGCGGCAAAGTTTGCGGCGCGCGCTTTGGCCCAGGTCAGCGGCCGGTTAAATTGCGGCATCGCGGTCATCGCGCGATAGGCTGCCTCCGCTTCCGGCCGGGCCTTGAGCGTTGCCGCCAACAGCGGCATCCCCTCACCGCTGAGCGTGATCGGATCGCAGCTGGCGGCCTTGCCGGTCTCGGTCGCGAACCACACATCGTGCCCGGCATGGGTCCAGACCTGCCACGGCAGAGCGACCTCGGTGGGGTCGAACCCGGTCTGGGGCAGGACGATCAGCAGCTTGGCCAATTCAGCCGCCCAGCGCTTTGAACAACATCAGCGTCCGCTCTTTTGCCAGATCGGCGCTGTCGGGGTGATAATCCTTGCGCCGGTCCGAGTTGAACCCGTGCCCGGCCTCATAGATAAAGATCTGTGCGGTCGGATGCTGCTTGGCGATCAGCGCCTCGACCGGGGCGATCTCGACCATCGAATCGTAGCGGCCAAAGTGGCAGATCGTCGCGCATTTGGGCGGATCGTCGGCAAATTTGGTGGCGATGTAGCCCCCGTAATAGCACGATGCCGCGTCAAGATCGTCGGATAGCTGCGCCATCCGCCAGGCGACCGAGCCGCCAAAGCAATAGCCGGTGATGAACACAGGGCCGCCTTTCGCCTTCATCCACGCGATCACCCGCGCGGTATCGTCCAGGCCCTGGTCCCAATCGTGCTCGACGCGCGCGATCTGCACCGCCCGCTCCCAGTCGGCCCCGGCATAGCCCAGCGCGCAGCCGGGTTGCTGCCGGTCGAACAGACCCGGGCTGATCACTTCATATCCATCGGCGGCATATTCATCGCACATTTCGCGGATATGATCGGTGACCCCGAAAATCTCCTGCACCAGCACCAGTCCGCCCCGGCGGTCACCCGCAGGTTGTGCGTGATAACACGGCATTTCGTGGCCATCGGCCATCGTCAGGTGGATCGTCTCGCCCATCTTGCTCCCTCATCAGTCATCCTGTGCGCTGAACTTCCTTGCCCCACCTTGCATCGCAGCACAATCATGGCTATGCGCGCCCCCGTCACCGGGGCAACCGTGCGATTTCGCGCGGGCCGGCCCCGACAACGCACCCGATGTTAGGAACCAAAGCGCGTGGACTCTTCCGGCGGTATTACGGCCAGCTTGCAAGGGCGCTACGCCTCAGCGCTCTATGAGTTGGCGGCTGAGAGCAAGGCTGTCAGCGCGGTCGAGATTGACCTGGATCAATTGGGCCAGGCAATTTCTGTCTCGAGCGATCTGGCATCGCTGATTCGCAACCCGCGCCTAACCCGCGCCGGCGCACAGGCCGCGATGACCGGCCTTGGCACGCACCTCAAGCTGACGCCGCTAACGCAAAAGTTCCTCGGCGTGCTGGCGCACAACCGCCGCCTCGCGGCCTTACCGCAGATCGTCAGTGCCTTTGCCGGGATCGCTGCGGCGGCGCGCGGTGAGCTCAATGCCACGGTGACCAGCGCGCACCCACTCAGCGCTGACCAGATTTCTGCCATCGCCGCCAAACTGAAGACGCGCGAAGGCAAAGACGTAAAACTTACCGCCACGGTCGACCCCGAGATTCTCGGCGGATTGGTCGTCCGGATCGGCTCGACCCAAATCGACAGCTCGATCCGCACCCGTTTGAACACCCTCGCTAACGCGATGAAAGGCTGAACATGGATATCCGCGCCGCAGAAATCTCAAAGGTCATCAAGGACCAGATCGCCAGCTTTGGTACCGAGGCGCAAGTCTCGGAAGTCGGCTCGGTGCTCTCGGTCGGTGACGGGATTGCCCGCATCCACGGGCTCGATCAGGTTCAGGCCGGTGAGATGGTCGAATTCTCCAACGGGGTTAAGGGCATGGCGCTCAACCTCGAAGCCGACAACGTCGGCGTGGTGATCTTCGGTTCGGACGCCGAGATCAAGGAAGGCGATGTCGTCAAGCGCACCGGCACAATCGTCGACGTTCCCGTCGGCAAGGGCCTGCTTGGCCGCGTGGTCGATGCGCTCGGCAACCCGATCGACGGAAAGGGTCCGATCGTGGCCGCCAGCCGCCAGCGGGTTGAAGTCAAAGCGCCGGGGATTATCCCGCGCCAGTCGGTCAACGAGCCGGTGCAGACCGGGCTCAAGGCGATCGACGCGCTCGTTCCCGTTGGCCGCGGTCAGCGCGAACTGATCATCGGCGATCGTCAGACCGGCAAGACCGCCGTCGCGATCGACACCTTCATCAATCAGAAGGAAGCCAACGCCGGTACCGACGAGAAGAAGAAGCTGTACTGCATCTATGTCGCGGTCGGCCAAAAGCGTTCGACCGTGGCGCAGATCGTGCGCCAGCTCGAAGAAAACGGCGCGATGGAATATTCGATCGTGGTCGCCGCGACCGCATCGGAACCTGCCCCGCTGCAATACCTCGCACCTTATACCGGGGCGACGATGGGCGAATTCTTCCGCGACAACGGCATGCACGCGGTAATCGTTTATGACGATTTGTCCAAGCAGGCTGTGGCTTACCGTCAGATGTCGCTGCTGCTGCGCCGTCCGCCGGGCCGCGAAGCCTATCCGGGCGACGTTTTCTATCTCCACTCACGCCTGCTCGAACGCGCCGCCAAGATGAATGACAGCCAGGGCGGCGGTTCGCTGACTGCTCTGCCAATCATCGAGACGCAAGCCGGCGACGTTTCGGCCTATATCCCGACCAACGTGATCTCGATCACCGATGGCCAGATCTTCCTTGAAACCGGGCTGTTCTATCAGGGCGTGCGCCCCGCGATCAACGTCGGTCTGTCGGTGTCGCGCGTTGGCGGTGCCGCCCAGACCAAGGCGATGAAGAAAGTCTCGGGCTCGATCAAGCTGGAACTAGCGCAGTACCGCGAAATGGCGGCCTTTGCCCAGTTCGGTTC
>JAYVML010000168.1:0-2172 GCA_043758955.1 Novosphingobium sp.
GGCGGCATAGCTCTCCACAGCATACATCCTCGGTCGACCCCCAAAAGGACCAACCTATCCACTGGCAGACTTTTACGCCGCCCCGCTCAGCACAATGCCGGCGCTCCAGTGGCTGGTTTTGTCACCGCCCTGCACAGTTCTGGATCAAGCTCTCGGGACATTTGGGCACCATCCATGATCCGTTCATCAAATTTCTCCAATACGTTAGGCGTCGGCTCTGACCCATCGTTGGGTTATTTTACGGTCGTCGACGCAAATGGGGGATCGTGTATGTACCAGCCGACCGGTTCGCATGTAGACAATAATCACGCGCCAGGTGCAGCCGGACTCTCAAAGAGCGCACCCCACACTTGGCCTGCCGAAGAGCTGCTGCGCGGGTTTGAAGCTGCTGGCCTTGCGCTCTGGACCTGGGATGTCGATGGTGACAGCTTTACGATGGATGAGCGGGGTTTCGCTCTTTGGGGGCTGCCCTGGAAGGAACACCTGACCTTCGAGGATCTTTCTCAATTAATTCATCCCGCTGACCGTGATCGTGTCCGCGCTGCGTTTACAGCAACCCGAGGTATCGCCGGGAATTATGAAACCGACTTTCGCATTGTGCTCGGCGATGAGGTTCGCTGGATTTCATCGCGCGGCCGAGGCGAGGACGAAGGAATCGAAAATCGCCGGATGTCCGGTATTTTCTTGGATGTAACCGGGCGCAAACAAGCCGAAGAAAGCCACGAATTGCTGGCCGGCGAAATGAGCCACCGGGTCAAGAACCTACTGGCCATTGCCGCTGGTCTTACCCAAATCACTTCTCGGTCCACTTCCACTACGGCCGAAATGGCCCAAGATCTTACCCTGCGGTTGACCGCCCTTGGCCGGGCTCACAATCTAGTTCGCCCGCTTCCTGGAAATCAAGGAAGAGCGGCGTTGCTTGGCGATCTGCTCTCAGTCCTGCTCGCTCCGTATGACGATCTGGGCGCCTTTAGCGGCCGTATTCGGGTGGCAGTTGAGAGGATGGGCGTCGGTGACCGCGCCACCACTGGTCTGGCGCTGGTGCTTCATGAACTAGCGACCAACTCCTTAAAGTACGGCGCGTTGTCCGCCGATAGCGGCACGCTGGACATCACCAGCCGACCAAATGGGGAGCAGCTGGAATTGACATGGATGGAGCGTGGCGGACCCAAAGTGGATATGCCTCCAAAGGCAAAAGGTTTTGGCAGCACTTTGGTCCACCGCAGCGTCTCCAGACAGCTCGGCGGATCGATTGAATATGATTGGCAAGAGCAGGGGCTAATCGTTACTTTACTGCTTGATCGCGGCAAGCTGGCAAATTGATGGGACGTGGTCTAACGGACCGCCGCGGCTGTCCTGAGGCGATTGATATAGTTCACCACCGCTTCGGGTTCGTAAGGCCGGGCCAGATGGGGGCCCTTTTCGCAAAGGTCGGCTGCTGTTCCCGCCATGCTCTCGGGCGTGCCCGCCAGTCGCACCTCAAGATCTGGCCGATGCTTCTTGACCCAGCTGATAAGCTCGGGTCCAGGCTCGGCGTTATTCGCAGCGACATCGCAGACGATAATATCGAGTGACAAAGTTGGTTCTTTTAAGGCGATCTTTGCCTCGCTGGTGCCAGATGCTTCGACAACGTCATAGCCACACCGGCGAAGGTAGTCGCTGATTGCATGGCGAGACAGCACATCCCCGTCCACAATCAAAATCGAGTCTGCGATAGGTGTTTTGGCGGCGTTGTTAGTCATTAGCTGCTTCCCAGTTCGCTTTTGATGAGATCGACGGCTTCGTCGGAGGTGTAAGGCTTACCCAGGAACTTAACGGCACCTTTTGACAGGGCCTCGTCTGGCAGGAGATGCCCCGAGGTGATGATGACCGGAACTGTGGGGCGCAAGTCTTGAACCTGCGCCAGTAGCCCTAACCCATCGATTGATCCCGGCATCCGAACATCACTGAAAATGAGCTCCAATGGAACGCCGGAATAAGCGATCTCCAAAGCCTCATCGGCATCGCACGCTTCGATTACCGCAAACCCGGCATCGCGCAGCGCGTCGCTCACCATAAATCGAATCAGAAACTCATCTTCGACAACCAAAATCGTCGGCGCAGTTTGATCGAGGCCGATCGAAGTTTCCATCGTGAACGATTCCCCGCCGAGTTGGCCTAACGCTTTCAGCC
>JAYVML010000169.1:0-7286 GCA_043758955.1 Novosphingobium sp.
GGTCAGCGACAATGGCCGGTATGTCACCGATCGAAGCCGGCCGCGCCAGATCGCCTATGAAAGCGAAGGATTGTTTTGGGATGCGGGCGTGCTGTGGCGCCCAAGCCGCCGCACCGCGCTCGAAGCACATGTCGGCAAGCGTTATGGCTCGACCACCTATTTCGGTAGCTTTGCCTACGCGCCCAATTCGCGCGCCACCCTCAATGTCTCGGTCTATGACGGGATTTCGGGCTTTGGCGGGCGGCTTAACCAGGCACTGGCCGATCTGCCGACCCAGTTCGACGGGCTGCGCAATCCGCTGACCGGCGGGCTGAGCACTTGCGTGGTGGGCGTGCCAGGTGCCAGCGGCACCAATGCCAACAGCGCAGGCGGCTGCCTCAATGGCGTGCTGGGTTCGGTCCGTTCGGCCAGCTTCCGTGGCCGCGGGGTGATGGCCAGCCTGGGTCTGACCGGCAACAACCTGCAATACGGTTTGGGTGCCGGCTACGACCGCCGCTCGTTCATCGCCGCGCCGGGCACGGTGCTGGCGCTGGCCAACGGGGTAATCGATCAGAACTACTGGATCGCCGCCTATCTTAATGGGCGGATCGACCGCAATTCCAGCTTCGGCACCAATGTCTGGGCCAACTGGTACCAAAGCGGAGACGCCTTGGCTGGCAACACCAGCGCAATCGGGGCAACCGCAGCTTACTATCGCTCGTTGGCCAGCAATCTAACCGCGACCGCTGCGGTGGGTATGAATGGGATCAGCCGTGAGACGCTTCAGGATATCTGGACCGCTTCGGGGCTGGTCGGTTTGCGCTATTCGTTCTGAGCCTGGGAAGGAAATTTTCAATGTTTAACGACTTCTACGGGCTGACCGGGCGGCCGTTCCAGCTAACGCCCGACCCAACCTTCTATTTTGAGAGCCTGACGCACCGTAAAGCGTTGTCGTACCTCTCATACGGCCTCGCTCAAGGCGAGGGCTTTGTGGTCATCACCGGCGAAGTTGGCGCGGGCAAATCGACACTGGTCGCGCACCTGATGGCAACGATCGATCCGGCGCGGCTGACCGCAGCGCAAATCGTTACCAGCAAGCTCGATGGCGAGGAACTGGTCCATGTTGTCGCCCAGGCCTTCGGGCTGATCGTTGATGGGCACGACAAAGCCAGCGCGCTAGGTGCGATCGAGGCGTTCCTGCACAACGAAGCGCGCGCTGGACGGCGCTGCCTGCTGGTGGTCGATGAAAGTCAGAACCTGCAACTTGAAGCGCTTGAAGAACTGCGGATGCTGTCCAATTTCCAACTCGGCGCACATCCGTTGCTGCAAACCCTGCTGCTTGGCCAGCCAGAGTTTCGCAATACGATTCAGGAGCATCCCCAACTTGAACAGCTGCGCCAGCGCGTGATCGCGGCGCATCACCTTGAAGCGATGGAACTTGGTGAGGTTCAGCCCTACATCGAACACCGTCTGAAATGCGTGGGATGGAACGCCAACCCAAAGTTCGACCAGCGGGTGTTCACCGAACTGTTCGAAGCGTCGGGCGGCGTGCCGCGCCGGATTAACCAGATCTGCAACCGGTTGATGATGCTGGGGGCGGTTGATCAGCGCAGCCGCATCGATGGCGTAATGCTCAGCTCGGTGCTGGAAGAACTGGAGCTCGATGGCACTTTGCAGCTCAACCGACCGGCCCCCCGATCTGAAATATCCGTACCCCCGGTCGCGGCATTCGGATTGGCAGCGGCAGCAGCCCCGACCGAAACCGTGGCGCTCGCGCAGCTGCAGACGATGCTGGCCGAGCGCGACGCGCTGATAGCAGAACTGCAGGAGGCGGTGATCGAACTTGCTAATGAGCAGGAAACCGCACCGGTTGCGGCACCCGATCCTGCGCAGGGCGCAGCCATGGCCGCGCTTGAGGCCAGGCTTAGCGGCTTCGAAGCCAAAATGTTCGAGCAGGAACGCACGATCCGACACACCTTGACCATGCTGATTGAGTGGATCGAAGCCGACGACGCCAGCCGCGCTGCGGCCTGACCAGCACAGGAGACACGCGGCACATGGCTGACCAGGTAATCAACGGGCTGTCGGTCGATGTCGAAGACTGGTTCCAGGTCGGCGCCTTCGAAGGCGTAATCGATCGCAGCAACTGGGATGGCCAGTCTGACCGGGTTGAGCGCAACTGTTCGGCGATTTTAGAGATGTTTGCCAAGGCCGACGTCAAGGCAACCTTTTTTACGCTCGGCTGGGTGGCACAGCGCCACGGACCGCTGATGCGCCGGATTGTCGAGGCTGGGCATGAACTGGCGAGTCACGGCTGGGATCACGAACGGGTTTTTCGGATGGACCGCGCGAGCTTCACCGCTGATCTGGAACGCAGCCGCAAGGTGCTGGAAGATGCCTCCGGGGTGCAGATCACCGGGTACCGCGCACCCAGTTTTTCGATCGATAGCCGCACACCTTGGGCCTATATGGCGCTGGCCGAGCAAGGCTATGCCTATAGCTCGAGCGTCGCGCCGATCACCCACGATCACTATGGCTGGCGTGAGGCGCCGCGGTTTGCGTTCAAGCCGCTGCCGTGGAGTGATCTGATTGAAATTCCGGTGACCACCGCGCATTTTGCCGGGCGGCGTCTGGCTGCGGGCGGAGGCGGGTTCTTTCGCGTGCTGCCGTACGGCTTCTCGCGCTGGGCAATCCGCCAGGTCAACACCCGCGATCAGCGCCCGGCGGTGTTCTATTTCCACCCGTGGGAGATCGATCCCGATCAGCCGCGCGTCACCGGGGCTTCGCTGCGCTCGCGCGTGCGGCACTACACCAATCTTGGCGTGATGTCGGCCAAGCTGGAACAGCTGGTCAGCGAATTCGCTTGGGGCCGGATGGACCTGCTGACGTACCGCGAGGCTGCGCGTGCGGTGGACCTGGCGGCGTGAACGCGCCGTTCCGGCCTGCTGCGCTGCGCGTGCGCGCGGCGGATTTGCGTAATCCTGGAGAGTTACGGCGGATTGAGGCGTTTGTGCAGGGCCACCCTCAGGCCACCGTGTTTCACCGCCCCGGCTGGCTGCTGTCCAGCGCTGCGGGGACCGGCAACCGTGCGCATGCTTTACTGGCCGAGCGCGGCGGCGAGCTGACGGCTTATTTGCCGCTGACCGAAATTCATTCGTCGCTGTTTGGCCGGATGCTGGCATCGAGCGGGTTTGCGGTGGGCGGGGGGCTGCTGACGGATAATCCCAAGCACGGCTCGGCCATGTTCGCCGCACTTGAAGAACTGGCGCTGCGGCTGAGCTGTCCGGCGATCGAACTGCGGGGCGGGGAGCTGCCGGCGCACCGTTTGGGCTGGACGATCAAACAGGTTTCGCACTACGGCTTCATCCAGCCGCTCGCCGCCGATGATGAGGCGCAGCTGCTGCAAATCCCGCGCAAACAGCGCGCCGAAGTGCGCAAAGGGCTGACCGGTGATCTGACCGTCACTACAGGCACCAGCACGGTCGAACGCGCCGCGCACTACGCGGTCTATGCCGAAAGTGTCCGCAATCTGGGCACGCCGGTGTTTCCAGCCGCGCTGTTTAACGCGGTGCTGAACGAATTTGGCGCGGCTGCCGATATCCTGACCGTGTGGAACGGCGCCGCTCCGGTGGCCAGCGTGCTGTCGCTGTATCATGACGGCGCGGTTCTGCCCTATTGGGGCGGCGGCACGCACGCCGCGCGGCGGCTGCGCGGCAATGACCGGATGTATTACGAGCTGATGCTGCATGCCCGGCGGCGCGGGTGCAGCCGGTTCGATTTCGGCCGTTCAAAGACGCACAGCGGCGCTTATGATTTCAAGCGCAACTGGGGGTTCGAGCCCGAGCCGCTGTCATATGCGCAATGGACCGCACCGGGCGCAGCAGTGCGCGACGCCGATCCGACCAGCGCGCGGCATTCCGCGCGGATAGCCGTGTGGAAGCGGCTGCCGCTGCGCTTGACCAACTTGATCGGACCGATGATTTCCCGGGGGCTGGGATGAGCGGTGAGATCCTGTTCCTGTCGCACCGGGTACCGTTCCCGCCCAATCGCGGGGACAAGATCCGTTCGCACCACGTGCTGCGTCATTTGGCCGCGCTCGCTCCAGTGCACGTGGCAACGTTTGCAGATGACGCTGGTGATATGGCGCAAGCGGGCGAACTGGGCGGGGTGGCAGCCAGTCATTGCCTGATCGAACGCCGCAAGTCTCTGGTCCGGGCGGGCATCGAGGCATTGGCGCAAGGCACGCCGGTCAGCTTGACCGCGTTCTATGATCCAGCGCTCGCGGCCTATGTCCGCAAGGTCCTGTTCGAGCGCCCCGTCGGCACGATCTACGCGTTCTCGGGCCAGATGGGCCAATATATCCCCGTCAGCTTCAACGGCCGCGTGGTGTTCGATTTCGTTGACGTCGATTCGGCTAAGTTCGAAGCTTATGCCGACGCCGGGCACGGCCCGCGCCGCTGGATCGATGCGCGCGAGGGTCGCTTGCTGCGCCGCGAGGAGGTACGATTGGCGCGCCAGGCTGATGTCAGCCTGCTGATCTCGAACGAGGAAGCGGCGCTGTTCCGCGCCCGCTTGCTGCCGCAAGACCGGCTCGAATGTGACGTGAAGGCGCTGCGCAATGGGATCGACAGCGCGCTGTTTGATCGGGCCGCCTGCGATCCGGCACCCGCGATGCTCGCCTGCAGCGGACCGCGGCTGATTTTCACGGGGCAGATGGACTATGCGCCCAATGTTGCCGCTGTCCAGCGGGTGATCGAGCGGCTGTTGCCCGCGATCCGTCAGCAGTTCCCCGATGCGACATTCCACGTCGTGGGCCGCAGTCCGCCGGATGCGCTGCGGGCGCAGCATGGCCGGGGCGGAGCTTATATCTGGGGCGCGGTCGATGATATGCGCCAGTACCTAGCTGCCGCTGATCTGGCGCTAGTGCCACTGGAACTGGCGCGCGGAGTGCAGAACAAAGTGCTTGAGGCGATGGCGATGCGGCTGCCGGTGGTGCTCACCCCGGCGGCGGCGACCGGGATCGGGGGCAACGACCAGCTGAACTACGCGGTCGGCCACAATGATGCGGGGCTGGTCGAGCAAGTGTGCTTGCTGTTGAGCGATGCGGGACGGCGCGCCGCAATGGGATCGGCCGCGCGGGGCTTTGTGGTCGAAACGCTGAGCTGGCAGGCGACACTGACCCCGCTTGCAGCAATGCTGGGTTTACCTGATGCGGCCGCGCGCGATGCTGCCTGACGCGCTAACCGCACCGCTCGCGCTGCAGACCGCAGCGTCAGACTCGCGCTGGCGGCACAGCATCATCGTGTTGGCGCTTTGCTGGAGCACGCTGATCCTGGCCTTCGCAAGCGATTGGCTGGCGATGCTCGGCCAGTGGTGGAACAGCTCCACTTACAATCACGTGCTGCTGGTCCCTGCTATTGTCGGCTGGCTGATCTGGCAGCGCCGCAGCGCGGTGGGCCAGCTTAGCCCGACACCGTGGCGCTGGGGCTTGGTGGCCTTGGCCGGCGCAGTCTTGCTGTGGGTTCTGGGCGCCTTCGCCGGGTTTGATCTGTTGCGCCAAAGCGGCGCGGTCGCCATGCTTCCGGCGAGCGCTTTACTGCTGCTGGGACCGCGAGTGTTTGCGGCCTTGCTGTTCCCGTTCGCCTATATGGTGTTTCTGGTGCCATTCGGCGATGAACTGGTTCCACCGCTGCAAACGATCACCGCCCAACTGACCGTGTGGCTCGTTCATGCCAGCCAAATCCCTGCCACGATCAACGGCGTGTTTATCGATACCCCGGCGGGGCTTTTCGAGGTCGCCGAGGCGTGTTCGGGGGTCAAATTTCTGATCGCGATGATCGCACTGGGGGTGCTGATCGGCAACGTGTTCTTCACCAGTTGGCGGCGGCGGATCGCATTCTTTGCCTTGTGCCTGGTGGTCCCAATCCTGGCCAATGGCGTGCGCGCCTGGGGGACCATCTTTGCCGCGCAATATGTCGGTATGGAGCGCGCTGGCGGGATTGATCACCTGATCTATGGCTGGTTGTTCTTTGCTTTGGTGATCGCCGCCGTACTCGGGTTGTCGTGGCGGTTTTTCGACCGCAGCGTCGACGATCCGCTGGTCGATATCGAACGGCTGCAAGCCATGCCGCTGCTGGCTCGCGCCGACGGTCAATCGATCTCGGTGGTCATCGCGTTGCTCGGTGCCGCAGTGTTGGTGTTGGGGGGGACCGTCTGGGCGCGCGCCGCCGATGCGCTGGCCGCACCGATGCCGCACCAGGTGTTTCTACCGCAAGTGCCGGGGTGGCAGCGCGTGCCATACCAACCGCAAACCGCGTGGGAGCCGCGCGCAGGCGGGGCCGATCACCGTCTGCTGGGCCGCTACCGCAATAGCGATGGGGCAGAAGTCGATGTATTCTACGCGCTCTACGCCGCGCAGGATGAGGGGCGTGAGGCCGGTGGGTTCGGGCAGGGTGCCTTGATCACCGGGAGCAGTTGGGCATGGACCAGCGCCGGACCAGCCATGCCGCCAGCCAAGTCCGAACGGCTTATCGCAAACGGCAACATCGAGCGACTCGCACTGACCTATTACCGGTCCGGCGAAGTGCTGACCGGCAGCAATGCCCGGCTCAAGCTGGCCAACATAACTGACAGGTTGCTTCTGCGCCGTCATCCCACTGCCATGCTGATCCTGTCAGCCGAACAGCGCAGCGGATACGATGCTGCTGCGGCGCTAAGCACATTTCGTTCAGCGATCGGCGAACCCGGTCAATGGATGGACCGCATCGGCCAAGCCCGCTAAGCGCGCGCTATGTGCGGCATTACCGGGATCTATCACCTCGCCACTCCCAAACCGGTCGATCCGGCGCGGATCGAACGGATGTGCGCGGCGATGGCGCACCGCGGACCTGACGGGCAGGGGGTGTGGACCGCACCGGGCGTCGGTTTAGGGCACTTGCGCCTGTCGATCATCGATATCGTCGGATCACCTCAACCGATGGCATCCAGCGATGGCCGCGCGATGCTCGTGTTCAATGGCGAGATTTACAATTATCGCGAGCTGCGCGAGGAATTGCGGGGGAGCGGCGCTGAATTCCGTACGGACGGCGACAGCGAAGTGATCCTCGCCGCGTGGCAGCGCTGGGGTCCAGCTTGTGTCAGCCGGCTGCACGGCATGTTCGCTTTCGCGATCTATGATCTAACCGCGCGCTCGCTGTTCCTGGCACGGGATCGCCTGGGGGTGAAGCCGCTGTTCTATGCTCCGCTTAGCGACGGCAGTCTGGCCTTCGCCTCGGAGCTCAAAGGACTGCTGGCCAATCCGTTGTTGC
>JAYVML010000170.1:0-7328 GCA_043758955.1 Novosphingobium sp.
TGCGCCACCTCCTCTCGTGCCATTAGAAAGGCGCGTTTATGTCAGATCCGAGCGCAGCAGACGCCGACGCAAGCATACCCGCCCAGCCGGGCCAATCCCACTCCAATATCGGCCTCACTGCCCTGACCATTGGCGCGATCGGCGTGGTGTTCGGCGATATCGGCACGAGCCCGCTGTACGCCTTTCGCGAAGCCCTGGCGCAGGCTGCTTCGGACGGACTGGAGTACAGCGAGATCATCGGGGTGATGAGCCTGATGCTGTGGGCCTTGATCATTATCGTTACGCTCAAATATGTCGTGTTCCTGATGCGGGCTGACAATGATGGCGAAGGCGGGGTGCTCGCGCTGCTGGCGCTGGCGCAGCGCGGTACAGTAAAGCGCGGCGGACTGGTGCTGGCGCTGGGGGCAGTCGGCGCGGCGCTGTTTTATGGCGATGCCGTGATCACTCCATCACTGTCGGTGCTCTCGGCGGTCGAAGGGATGAAAACGCTGCCCGGGATCGGCGCGGCGTTCACCGGTCCGCGCATCGTGCTGATCGCGCTGGTGATCCTGATCGGCCTGTTTGCGATCCAGTCGCGCGGGACAGCGGTGGTGGCGAAGCTGTTTGGTCCGGTCTGCATTGTCTGGTTTGCGGCGATCGGCGGCCTGGGCTTAATCCATATTGCTGACGGTCCGGGGATCCTGGCGGCGTTCCTGCCGTGGCATGCAGTCGCGTTCGTAGCGGACCACGGTGTGCTTGGCCTGTTTGTGCTGGGCGCTGTTTTCCTCACCGTGACCGGGGCCGAGGCATTGACCGCCGACATGGGTCATTTCGGCAAACGCCCGATTAGGCTCGCTTGGCTGCTCCTGGTGTTCCCGGCGTTGGCGCTCAATTACCTCGGTCAGGGGGCCTTTGCGATTAAGGTGCTGGAAGACGCCAACCGATTGGGCAAACCGTTCAAAAATCTTGACTGGTTCTTCTTGATGATCCCCGATGCGTTGCGTTGGCCAATGGTGTTGCTGGCGACAATGGCGACGATCATTGCCAGCCAAGCGGTGATCACCGGGGCGTTTTCGCTGACGCAACAAGCGATGCAGCTGGGCCTGTTACCGCGACTGTCGATCCGGCAGACCTCCGCCGGCAACGCCGGGCAAATCTATGTGCCGTCGGTCAACTGGCTGGTGTTGTTTGGCGTTGTGGTGTTGACGCTCGGCTTCAAGACGAGCTCGGCGATGGCTGCAGCCTATGGGATCGCGGTGACCGGCACGATGGTGATCACCTGCTGCCTCGCCTTCATTGTTACGCGCCGCCGCTGGGGATGGAGTCTGCCCATGAGCCTGGCTGTGATTATACCATTCCTGACGATCGACCTGGTGTTCTTCGGTGCCAACATCCTGCGGGTGGTTGAAGGTGGCTGGGTGCCGCTGACGATCGCGGCAGCTATCTTGCTGGTGATCTGGACCTGGGTACGCGGGCGGCGGATCGTGAGCGAACTTGAATATGATGCCGCGTTGCCGATAATTGATATGGCGGCGGCGCTGGCCCGGCGTCCGCCGGCGCGGGTGGCGGGGTCTGCGATTTTTCTGACCGCGCATGCCGAACTCACTCCGCATGCCCTGCTCCACAACCTCAAGCACAACCACGTGCTCCACCGAGACAATTTCATCACCACGGTGCGGACGCTGCAAAAGCCCTATTGCGAGCCTGATGAGCGGCTGAAGATTACCCGGATCGATGATAATTTCTCAACCATCGAATTGCGCTATGGATTTATGGAGCAGCCCAGTGTGCGAGACGATTTGATCCGGGTGGGTATGGCGGTGCCCGATGCCAAGATGGCCAGCTTCTTTATCGGCCGGAACAGCTATTCGCTCAGCGCCGAACAGGGCATGCCGATGTGGCAGGACATGCTATTTCTGGCACTCTATCGAAACGCAGCCGACCCAACGGATTATTTCAATATCCCGCCCAATCGCGTGATCGAGCTTGGCGCGCAGTACGCGATCTAACTTTAAAGGTTCCCGGAAAAAACTCGCCCTCCCGCACTTTTAACTCGGTTCGTCGCGCGCCCGTATCGTGATCGCGAACCGTTAGGCAAACAGAAAGCATGTTTGGGCTAGCACTCTCCATATGACTACGGGCCATATGACTACGGGACTGATTTCACGGTTTATTGCCAGTCTGGCACTGGCCAGCGCGGTGTTTGCGCCGATCGCTCCGGCTTATGCGGATTCGCTCCAATCCGAATTTGATCAAGCCTTCCTTGCCTCCTCGGCGCAGGCCAAGCCGCGATTCCAGGCCCCGGCTAAGGTCAAGCCACGCCTCCAGCCGAGCGCCGAATTTGCGCAGCGTGCGTTGCCGCCCTCGGTGCGGCAGTTCATCGCCGCGCCTCGACCAAGCAGCTATGCTTCGCCGCTCGAGGCGCAGATTTTTGCGCTGGCTGACAGCGGCCGCGGCCGCATCGGCGTCGCCGCGATCGACTTGTCAACGGGACGCACCGTATCCGTGCTGGGCGACACCCCGTTCCCGATGGCGTCGACCAGCAAGATTGCAATCGCCTCAACCTTCCTCGATGCAGTTGATCATGGCCGACTAAGCCTCACCACAAGTTATCCTCTGATGGTGCCGGTAAAGTCCCGCAAGTACTCCACGCTGGTCGCCCCGGTGCGCGCCGGAGCGATGCTCACCGGTCAACGACTGATTGAGCGCTCGCTGATCCATTCGGACAACCAGGCGACTGACGCCTTGCTGGCTGCGGTGGGCGGGCCGCCGGCAGTTAACCGCTGGCTTCGCGCATCAGGGGTCGCCGGGTTGCGGCTTGACCGCGACATCGCCACGCTGGTGCGCGATGACGGTGAATACGATCCCGCGCGGATGATTGACCAGCGCGACAGCGCTACGCCTAAGGCGATGGCGCAGCTCTTGTCTGGCATCTATCAGGGGCGCTGGCTGACCTCGGATAGCCGTGCATTCCTGCTTGCGACGATGGAGCAGTGCGTTACCGGCAGGCATCGGATGCGCTCGCAACTCCCCAGTGACGCCCGCATCGCACACAAGACCGGAACGCTGTCGAACACTTCCAGTGATGTGGGGCTGATCCAAACCGCCGACGGCCGAGTCTATGCGGTGGCGATTTATGTCACCGGTCAAGGCGGGCATAGCGGCCGCGATGCCAAAATCGCGGGGATCGCCCGCACGCTTTACGATGGCTACGCGGGTGAAAACGGCGCCTACAGAGTAGCAGTGCAGCACTGATCGCGTATTATCCGCGTTCAAACTCGGCGCGCCGCGGTCCCAAATAGCCAAACAGATAAGCTGCCACCTTGCGCATCTGAATTTCCTCCGCGCCTTCGGTAATCCGATAGCGGCGGTGATGCCGATAGATGTGTTCGAACGGCTTATGGCGCGAATAGCCGATCCCGCCATGGACCTGCATCGCCCGGTCTGCCGCCTCGCAGACCAGCCGGTTGGCGTAGTAGTTGCACATGCTGATCTTGTCTGAAAGTTTGTGCTCGAGCTCCTTGTGCGGCAGCTGGTCCATTTCCCACGCGGTTTTGTAGATGAATGTCCGCAGCATTTCGCATTGGGTGGCAAGCTCTACCAACGGAAATTGAATCGCCTGATTGCGCGCTAATTCTTGTCCGAATGGCTTGCGGGTCCGGGCATATTTGATCGATTCCTCGACGCAATACGTCGCCGCGCCCAGCGAGCTGGCAGCCTGGCGGATTCGGTTCTGGTGGACGAAACTTTGCGCGATCGACAGGCCGCCGCCAACCGGGCCCAGCTCGGCACTGGCCGGGACCCAGCAGTTGTCGAAATGCATGCGCGGGTGATCGGTCGGCATGTTGAAGGTCCACATATATTCGTCGACCACCATCCCCGGGTTCTCGATCGGCACCAGCAAGCAGGTGATCCCTTTGGCCTCGCCATCTTGGCCGGAGGTGCGACAGAACGCAGCGCAATGCGTGGCAACATGCATGCCGGTGATCCACATCTTGCGTCCGTCGATCCGCCACCCGGCCACCCCATCACGTGTTTCGGGGACCGCGCGGGTTTCCATAAACGTCGCATCCGAACCGTGATCGGGTTCGGTCAGGCCGAAAGCCACCCGCCGCTCGCGGGCGAACCCGCCTAGGATGAATTCTTCCTGCTGAGCGGGGGTGCCGAAATGTTCAAACATGGCGACAAAGGGGAAGTTACCGACGATCGAATGTTCGTTTTGTAGATCGTTGTGCAGACCCAGCCCCATTGCTGCAAACTGGTCGCGGATCACTGCCATCCACAGGTTCGAACCGTCCTTGCCGCCATACTGTTTGGGCGCGGAAAAGCGCCAGTGCCCGGCGTGGTCGGCGCGAGCAGAGGCTTGGCGCAGCAGCATTTCCCACTCGCGGCGAGGCAAGCCCTGGTTCTCGAAATCGGTGCGGGCATATTCGCGGCGGTGATCGAAGAAGCGAATGTTGTCATCAGACTGCTCCAGCGGGCGGATCTCGGCGGCGATGAAAGCGTCAAGTTCGGCTAGGTAGTCGACCAGATCGGCGGGCAGTGCAAAATCCATGTCAGGGTCCTTCCCAGAGCGCCCGCGCGGCAGCGAGGGCGGGGTATTTCGGCATATCGGCGGAGAGCTTGTCCAGCGCGAGGCGGCGCAACCCGGCGAGCACACCCGGTGTGGCCAGATCGGCTGTGCCGCTCAAAAGTTTGGCGGATAATACAGCGTCGCTAGCAAGCGGGCGTTGGTTCAGCTCGCGCGCCACAATCCCCAAGGCATTGCGCGCGACCGCCAAATCGAATTTGCCGCGTCCGCTAACCAGCGGCTTGACGTCGTTGGCGAGCCATTCGGACACCGCAGTCAGCATCTCCGCCGCGCTAGGTTCGCCGTGGCCGACCGGCAGAGGTGCTACCGCGGGCGGCAAGAGGCGCTCTCGCTCGGCTGGTGGGGCCTGTTCCTCCAGCAGCAACAACAGATCAAGTTCCTGTTCAGCGGTGCGCCGCGCCACCACGACGCGTTCCAGCGAGCGGTCGATCCCGCCGCGCCACATCGCGCCCATTTGCAAACAGCCCAGCGCCCACCAGAAGGTGCGGTAAATCAGCCAAAACCGGAATCGCGGGGGTTCGAACGCGGCTCCGCCGGCATCGGTATAGGCGGCCGCCAGCGCCTCCACGCTGCCCAGGCCAAAGGCCGGGCGATCGGGGCGAGCAAAGCGCCACACGGTCATACAGCCGTAAGCCAAATCCTCATGCGGATCGCCCAGATGTGCCAGTTCCCAATCGAGCACGCCGGTCAATCGCCCTTGGTACACCAGCAGGTTGCCAAGCCGGAAATCACCGTGAACCAAGCGGGGCGCGGTCGGCGCTGGCAAGTTGCGCTCCAGCCAGCGCAGCGCAACAGCCAGGATCGGGCGGTCGCCGCCATAACTCAAGAACCGGGCCTTGAGTTCGGCCAATGCAGCGGCGGTATCCATCGCAGGAGCGGGCAATCCGGCGGTCGGGATCGCGTGAATGGCGGCCAGTTCCTGCGCTAGTTCCGCCAGCAGCGCGTCAGGGTCGGTGCTTTGCAAGACGGACGCCGGATCCGCTGTGCCCGGCAGGCTTCGCATTACGAAGCCCGACCCAATTCCGTCACTCGCTTTCAATTCGACCAGCACCTCGGGAGCACTCACGCCCGCGGCCTCTGCAGCACGGATCAACGCAGCTTCGCCGCCATGATCGAGCGCGCGGCCCGCCATCATTTCCAGCGAGGGCGCGCGGCGCAAAACACAATCGGCGGCGCCCGAACTGAACCGCCAGCTTTCCATATTTGCACCGCCTGACAGCCGTTCAAGCTTGCTGGGAGCTGGCAGTCCCACCCGGCTTAGCGCGATGCACAACCCACGGTTTAAGTGATCGGTCTGGCCTTGGGCCGGGAAAGTAGTCACGCCGCGCCCTCCTGCCGGCGCTTCGGCCGGGCTGCCAAGTTGTTAATCGCGCGATTAAACAAGATCAAGCGGCCGTATCATATGAGCAAATAAAGGCGATATTATACTTGATAAACCCAACGATTGGCTTAGGGTTATGGGGTAAGGAGTTACCCCGATGTCGTCTGCCCTTTCCGCCCCGCACTTTCACAGCGAAGAAGCTGCTTTTGCCTATGTCGAGGCACGTATTTGGCAGGAAGGCCCGGTTTGCCCGCATTGCGGCGGGGTGGAGCGCATTGGGCTGATGGGCGGCAAGTCCACCCGCACTGGCCTCTACAAGTGCTACCAGTGCCGCAAGCAGTTCACCGTCAAGATTGGCACCATCTTTGAGAGCAGCCACGTCGCCATGCATCTTTGGCTGCAAGCGTTTTGCCTGATTGCAGGCAGCAAGAAGGGGATTTCGAGCAACCAGCTTCACCGCACCCTTGGGGTAACCCTCAAAACCGCTTGGTTCATGTCGCACCGCATCCGTGAGGCCATGCGTTCCGGCGATCTTAGCCCGTTCGGATCGGACGGCGGCATTGTCGAAATCGACGAAACCTTCATCGGCCATGATCGCACCATCAAGCCGGAAGGCGAGAAGAAGGGGCGCGGCTTCGCGCACAAGCATAAGATACTGTCGCTGATCGATCGCAACACTGGTCGCCAGCGCTCGATGGTTGTTGACAGCCTTAAGGCTGCTGATCTGCTGCCCATCCTCAAGGACAACATCGCGGCGGAAGCGTTCGTGATGACCGATGAAGCTGGCTACTATATCCATCTTGGCAAGCACTTTGCCGGCCACGCATTCACTCGCCACAGCGCAGGCCAATACGTCGATTATGAAAACCCGCTGATCCATACCAACACCATCGAAGGCGCGTTTTCGATCTTCAAGCGCGGCATGAAGGGCGTGTATCAGCATTGCGCGAAGAAGCATCTGCACCGCTACGTTGCCGAGTTTGAGTTCCGCTACACCAACCGCGTTGCCACTGGCTGCAACGATGCAGATCGCACCAATGCCATGTTGGCGGGGGTGGTTGGCAAGCGGCTCACCTATCAAACAGCTTCTGCGAGGGCCTGATGCCAAAGAAGAAAAATCAGGAGACGCAAGCCGAGCAGAGTGCAAGGTTTCACGCCGAGGTCGAAAGACTGATCGCCGCTGGCGAACTAAACCCCACTGAGGCCGAAAAGATGCTGGATAGGCTGACTCGTCGCGGCGTGAAAACACCCTGTCAGTCATGAATGCACCGGATGCTGCTGACTTCGGGCCTGCCGAGGAGTCTATCAGTTGGGCAAAAAACGACCTTGCTGACTTCCAAGCCGTAGGTGCGAAGTTTTTCACCAGCGAAAAGATAGCCATTGTCGAAGAGGTGGATGAGGGCAGCGGCCTCGTTTACACTATTATGCGACTGTTCG
>JAYVML010000171.1:0-2262 GCA_043758955.1 Novosphingobium sp.
GATCCTCTTAAGTCATTGAAAAATAATGATTTCAACTATGGGTTGAAATAAGTCTTTTCAAAGGGTTACTCGAGGCCTCGGACTTTCGCAACGGGTCTAATAGTTTCCAGGTAACAGCGCCCAAAAGTTTCCAGTTGGTCAGGCTGATTTCGCCTGTTTTTTGCGCTGCTTGAACCGAAAGGAATCGTTCCCGGTTTCGAGGATGTCGCAGTGGTGGGTGATGCGATCGAGCAAGGCCGTGGTCATCTTGGCATCGCCGAACACGCCCACCCATTCGGCGAAGGACAGGTTGGTGGTGACGACCAGCGAGGTCTTTTCGTAGAGCTGGCTGATCAGATGGAACAGCAAGGCGCCGCCCGAGGCCGGGAACGGGAGATAGCCGAGTTCATCCAGGATCATGGCATCGGTCTGGACCAGCTGGCGGGCGATATTTCCGGCTTTTCCCTGTTGCTTTTCCTTCTCCAGTTGGTTCACCAGATCGACCGCGTTGTAAAAGCGAACACGCTTGCCCCGATTGATCGCGGCCACGCCCAAAGCCGTCGCCAAGTGCGTTTTCCCCGTGCCGGTCCCGCCCACCAGGATCAAATTGTGTTGTCAACGCCGGCATAAAATTGGGCCAATCACCGGTTTAAAAACGGGCCAGTTGGTTCGAACAAAAAGCCTTGGGTTGAGGCTGGGCATTATCGGCTGCGGGGAAGCGGCTGTAGCGGAGCGGAAGCGGATTTCCCGCAGCCGACAGCCATTCTAATCATGGCATCGTGCGGCCCTCCTTGTCCTTTTGGCGTTTCCGGCTGCTGGCGAGGCGGAAGCTCTCGCCATTCATCTCGAGAATGTGGACGTGGTGGGTCAGTCTGTCGAGCAGGGCTCCGGTGAGCCGCTCGGATCCGAAC
Organism: Novosphingobium sp.; assembly: GCA_043758955.1. GTDB lineage: Bacteria > Pseudomonadota > Alphaproteobacteria > Sphingomonadales > Sphingomonadaceae > Novosphingobium. The sequence goes on from JAYVML010000171.1 coordinate 891, forward strand.
ACCGACGTCCATTCATCGAAGGGCAGATTACTGGTGATCAGCGTGCTGCCGCGCTCGTAGCGCCGGCTGAGAACCTCGAACAGCAGCTCGCCGCCAACGGCAGTGAATGGAACGTAGCCGAGCTCATCGAGGATCAGCAGCTTGACCGAGGCCAGATGCTTCTGGAGCACGCGCAATCGCCGCTCGTCCCGGGCCTCCATGAGGTCATGCACCAGCGCCGCCGCCGTGGTGAACGCCACGCTTTGCCCCTTCTGGCAGGCGGCAAGACCGAGCGCGAGCGCGGCATGCGTCTTGCCGGTGCCGCTGGGTCCCAACGCAATGACATTGCGGCGCTGGTCGATCCATTCCCCGCGCGCCAGTTCCAGCACCAGCGCCTTGTTCAGCGATGGCTGAGCGGTGAAGTCGAAGGTGTCGAAGCTCTTGGTGTGCGGGAACCTGGCCATGCGAATACGCCGCTCGACCATCCGGCGTTCGCGGTCGATCCGCTCGAGTTCGCATAACCGCAGCAGGTAACGCGGATAATCGGCGCGGTCTTGTGCGGCTTCGAGGGCGACTTTCTCGTACTCGCGCACGAAGGTCGGCAGCTTCAACGCCTTGAGGTGGTTGGACAGCAGCACCGCAGGCGGTACGCTGGTGGAGGTCTGCGCCATGGCAGGCAGCGGCATCGGGGTCTCGGTCATGCCGGTGCTCCTGCCGCTTTGGCAGCTGCCGGGGACAGCAGACCCATGTAGCTGCGCGGATCTGTGCGACCGACATGGGCACGCGGCAGGTGCGGGTAAAACTGCAGATCAAGGCGCGGTGGGCAATGTTCAAGCCGGGCCAACGCGATCATCTTGACCGCGTCGAAGCTGATCGCCCCCAGTTCCAGCGCCCGCGCCACCGCCCATTCCACCAGAGACTGCTCGAACCGTTCGCACAGCCGCAGTACCTGGATGAACTCGCGCCGGCCTTCTTTGCCGCTGCGGGCCTCCATGAGCCTTCGGATGCGATGCATCGGCTCGGCCAGCACCCAGCCATCGAGCGGCGCGGCCTGATCGAGGGCACGCGGCTTTTGCTCCAGCAGCGCCAGATAATGCAGCGGGTTGGCGATGAAGTCCTCGCGTTCATAGCTGCGCGGATGCTCTGCAATCTGCTCGCCCCGGCAGATTACCGCGACCCGGTCGACATAGCCTTTGATCACCACCTCCTGGTGGGCATAAGCTGTCGGCACCGAGTAATCATTGGTGCGATACCGTACCAGTGACATCGACGAGGCGCGGCCCGTCACCATATGGCACGGATCGAACGGCACCGCTGGCAACGCCATGAACGCCGCCAGGTCCGTCTGCATCCGCTCCCCAATGCTCTGGCCGTGCCCGCGCAGAACCGCTTG
>JAYVML010000172.1:0-8967 GCA_043758955.1 Novosphingobium sp.
TTCTTCCCACCGAAGAGCGAAACCATGGAAGCGCAGCTGTGGCAGGCGATCACCGAGCTCGCCCCGCTCGCGCCGCGGTTCGTCTCGGTAACCTATGGCGCGGGCGGCTCGACCCGCGAACGCACGCACAGCACGGTCGCCCGGATCGTGCGCGAAACCGCGCTGGTCCCAGCCGCGCACCTGACTTGCGTCGGCGCGAGCAAGGCCGAGATTGCCCAAGTTGCCGAGCAATACTGGCAAGCCGGCGTGCGGCATATCGTCGCGCTGCGCGGTGATGCTCCGGCCGAAATGGGCGGGAAATTCGCGCCGCATCCCGAAGGCTACGCCAATGCCGCGGCGCTGGTCGAAGGGCTGGCGCGCCAATATCCGTTCGAACTGTCGGTCGCCGCCTATCCCGAAGTTCACCCCGATGCGCCCAGCGCTGCCGCCGATCTCGACAATCTCAAGCGCAAGCTCGATGCCGGGGCGAGCCAGGCGATCACGCAGTTCTTCTTCTCACCCGAAGCCTATTTCCGCTTCCTTGATGCGGCCTTGGCGGCCGGGATTGCGGTGCCGATTATCCCCGGGATCATGCCGATAACCAGCTTCGCCGCAATCCGCCGGATGAGCGGCAATACCCACATCCCCGCAGCGCTGGAGCGGATGTTCGACGGGCTCGACGATCGGCCGGGTCCGCGCGCGCTGGTGGCGGCGACCGCAGCGGTCGACCTGTGCCGCCAGCTTTATGCGGGCGGGGTGCGCGATTTCCACTTCTACACCCTCAACCGCGCCGAGCAGGCCTATGCCATCTGCCATCTGCTGGGCCTGCGTCCCAAGGACAACCAACCATGACCGCGCGCGAACAACTGCTGGCGCAGGCCGCCACCCGCATTTTGATCACGGACGGAGCGTTCGGAACCGAAATTCAGAACTGCAGGCTTAGCGAAGCCGACTACGCGGGTTCGCTAGGGTTGGCGGCCGATCAGAAGGGCAATAACGACATCCTCGCGCTGACCCGGCCCGACGTGCCCGAGGCGATCCACCGCGCCTATTTTGCGGCGGGTGCAGACATTGCCGAGACCAACACCTTTTCCGCCAACCGGATCAGCCAGGCCGACTACGCTGCCGAACACCTGGTGCGCGAAATCAACTTGGCGAGCGCACAATTGGCGCGAAAAGTGGCCGATGAATTCCAGGCCGCTGATGGCCGTCCGCGGTTTGTCGCGGGAGCGATCGGCCCAACCAACAAGACTCTGTCACTCTCGCCCGACGTCAACGATCCGGGTTTCCGCGAGATCGACTGGGATTTCCTGGTCGACGTCTACAAAGAGCAAGCCGCCGCGCTGATCGAAGGCGGTTCGGACTTTATCCTGGTCGAGACGATCTTCGATACGCTCAATGCCAAGGCCGCAATCATGGCGATCAAACAGCTCGAGAGCGAACTTGGCCATGAGGTGCCGCTGATGCTGTCGATGACGCTCACCGACCTCTCGGGCCGCAACCTGTCGGGCCACACGGTCGAGGCATTCTGGTACGCGGTGCGTCATGCCAAGCCGCTGACCATCGGGCTGAATTGCAGCTTCGGCGCGACCCAGCTGCGCCCGCACGTCCGCGCGCTGAGCCAGATCGCCGACACGCTGATCATGGTCTATCCCAACGCGGGTCTGCCCAACGAGCTGGGCGCTTACGACGAGCGTCCCGATGAAACCGCCGCATTTGTCCGCGAGTGGGCCGAGGCCGGGCAGGTCAACATTCTGGGCGGCTGCTGCGGTTCGACCCCAGCGCATATCGCGGCGATTGCCGAGGCGGCGCGGGGGTTGCCGCCGCGCACCCTGCCAGTGCCCGAACCCCGCACGCGGCTGGCGGGGCTCGAACCCTTCATCATGGCCGCCTGACCCAATGACGACGCCCCCCTCTGGCTCCAGCTTCGTGAATATTGGCGAGCGCACCAATGTCACCGGCAGTGCTGCGTTCAAAAAGCTGATCATGGCGGACGACTATGCCAAGGCGGTCGAGGTGGCGCGCAACCAGGTCGATAACGGCGCGCAGATCATCGACGTCAACATGGACGAAGGGCTGCTCGACGCGGTCTATGCGATGACCACGTTCCTGAAACTGATCGCCGCCGAACCCGACATCGCGCGGGTGCCGGTGATGATCGATAGCTCCAAATGGGAGGTGATCGAGGCCGGGCTGAAATGCGTGCCGGGCAAGCCAATCGTCAATTCGATCAGCATGAAAGAGGGCGAGGCGGCGTTCCTCGATCACGCCCGCAAATGCATGGCCTATGGCGCCGCGGTGGTGGTGATGGCGTTCGACGAGGCCGGCCAGGCCGATACCAAGGCGCGCAAGGTCGAGATTTGCGCGCGGGCCTATGACCTGTTGACCGGGATCGGCTTCCCGCCCGAGGATATCATCTTCGATCCCAACGTGTTCGCGGTCGCCACCGGGATCGAGGAACACAACAATTACGCGGTCGATTTTATCGAGGCGACGCGCGAAATCAAACAGCGCTGCCCGCACGTGCATATCTCGGGCGGGCTGAGCAACCTGAGCTTCTCGTTCCGCGGCAACGAGCCGGTGCGGCGCGCGATGCATTCGGTGTTCCTGTTCCACGCGATCCCGGCGGGGATGGACATGGCGATCGTCAACGCCGGGCAGCTCGACGTGTACGACACGATCGATCCTGAACTGCGCGAGCTGTGCGAAGACGTGGTGCTCAACCGTCGGCCCCTCGCGGGCAGCGGCAACGAATCTGCGACCGACCGGCTGGTAACGCTGGCCGAAAAGTTTCGCGGCACCTCGCCCGAGGCTGAAAAGCAGGCCGAGGAATGGCGCGGCTGGGATGTGGCGCGGCGGATCGAGCATGCGCTGGTCAAGGGCATCGACCTCTACGTGGTCGAGGACACCGAGGAAGCGCGGCTGGAAGTGTCGGCGCGGGGGGGCCGCCCGATCGAGGTGATCGAAGGCCCGTTGATGGACGGCATGAACACCGTCGGCGACCTGTTTGGCGCGGGCAAGATGTTCCTGCCGCAAGTGGTCAAATCAGCCCGGGTGATGAAGAAGGCGGTCGCGCACCTGATCCCTTACATCGAGGCGGAAAAATTGCCCGGGGCCAAGGCCAAGGGCAAGATCGTGATGGCCACGGTCAAGGGTGACGTTCACGACATTGGCAAGAACATCGTCGGGGTGGTGCTGCAGTGCAACGGTTACGAAGTGATCGACCTTGGCGTCATGGTACCTTGGACCAAAATCCTTGACACCGCGCGCGAGCAGGACGCCGATATGATCGGCCTGTCAGGGCTGATCACGCCGTCTTTGGATGAAATGGTTACTGTCGCCGAAGAAATGCAGCGCGCGGGGTTTACCCTGCCGCTGCTGATCGGCGGGGCGACCACCAGCAAGGTCCACACCGCGCTGCGGATCGATCCGGCATACGAGGGCCCGGTGATCCATGTGCTAGATGCCAGCCGCGCGGTTGGAGTCGCCAGCCAGCTGCTGTCCGATACCCAGGCCGATCCATTCGTGGCGGCAACCGCAGCCGATTACCAGCACGTGCGCGATCTGCGCGCCGGCAAAGAGCAATCGATCCTGCTCAGTCTGGCCGACGCACGCGCCAACGGCTTCAAGGCCGACTTTTCAGACAAAGTCATGCCGCCCGAACAGCCCGGCGTGCACGCCTTTCCCGATTGGGACCTGGCGGATCTGGCAGCAGTGATCGACTGGACCCCGTTCTTCCGCGCCTGGGAACTGGCCGGTAACTACCCGGCGATCCTGACCGACGAAGTGGTCGGCGAAAGTGCGACCGGGCTGTTCGCCGATGCGCAAGCGATGCTGCAACAGATCATCGGCGAGAAATGGCTGACCGCCAAGGGCGTCTGCGGGTTCTGGCCCTGCGCGCGCGACGGTGATGATGTGACGATTCACCTCGCGGACGAGGAGCGTCATCTCCTGGTGCCGTTCCTGCGCCAGCAAATCCGCAAGAGCCGAGACCGTGCGAACTATTGCCTGGCCGATTTCATCGACCCGGACGGTGATTGGATTGGGGGTTTTGCTGTGGCGATCCACGGGATCGAGCCGCACCTCGAACGGTTCCGCGCGGACCACGATGACTATAACGATATTCTGCTCAAAGCACTGGCCGACAGGTTTGCCGAAGCCTTTGCCGAGCGGCTGCATCAGCATGTGAGAACGTCGCTTTGGGGCTATGCGCCGGGCGAGCAACTGACCAACACGGCGCTGATCAAGGAGCAATATCGGGGCATCCGCCCGGCCCCAGGCTATCCCGCCTGCCCCGACCACAGCCTCAAGCCGATCCTGTTCGACCTGCTCAATGCGGGTGAAAACGCCGGGATCGTGCTGACCGAAAGCCAGGCAATGCTGCCCACCGCGGCCGTCTCAGGTTTCTACTTCGCGCACCCCGAAGCGTCATACTTCGGCGTCGCGCGGATTGGACGCGATCAGCTCGAAGACTATGCCGCGCGCCGCAGGATGGAACTGGACGTCGCGGAACGCTGGCTGCGGCCTAATCTCGACTGACTACTCAGGAACTTGCTGGTCCGAACCGCCGAACGCTGCGGGGAAATCGGCGAACTTGGGCAGACCATCTTTCATCGGCAGCACCGTTTCAGCATAGTTGATGTGCAGCCCGGGCTGAAAATTAAGCTCGGGCAAAGTGGCTGAAAATACATCGACCACCCCAAGGCCCGGATGGTCGGTCATCAGATGACCCCCGCATTTGTTGCAATATGTCCGGGTGCTGCCCTCGGTCTTGTTGAAAGTGGCGACCGCATCGCCTCCCTCGGTCACGCTGACGTTGCCGGGTTGCCACAAGGTAAAGCCGTTAACCGGACCACCCGACCACGAACGGCACGAGCCGCAGTGGCAATACCCCATGCCTTCGGGTTCGCCGGTGACCGCAATCTTGACCGCACCGCAAAAGCATTCACCCTTATACGACATACCCGACTCCTTCAGGAAATGCGCCCGCCTCATGGGCTACCATCGTGCCCCCTGCTTTGCCAAGCGCTCAGTAGGCGGCTAGACTGCGATCATGAGACGTCTGCTGGCCCTGTTTGTTGCGTTCAGCCCGGTCATTGCCCACGCCCTTCCGCCCGCGACCGTCGCCGTCGCATTTGACCGCAGCCATATCCGCCCAATCCTGATCGAAGGCGAAGCCGACCGTTTGACTCGCCGTATGGTCACTGCGGATGACCCGGTGCGGATCGCCTCGATCTCAAAGCTGGTCACCGCGCTGGGGGTGCTGCGTCTGGTCGATACGGGCAAGCTCAACCTCGATCGCGATGTCTCGGACTATTTGGGCTATCGCTTGCGCAACCCGTCCTTTCCGGACAATGTTATCACGCTACGGCTGCTTCTCTCGCATCAATCGAGCCTGCTGGACGGTATTGACCGCTACATCATCCCGCTGGGCGAAACGCTCCAGCAACGGCTGACCGAACCGGCGCTATGGGACGGCGCGCACGCCCCCGGATCGGGCTGGTTTCATTACACCAACCTCAACTTTCCGGTGGTCGCCAGCGTGATGGAACGCGTGACCGGCGAACGCTTCGACCACTTGATGCAGCGGCTGGTGCTGCGTCCGTTGCGCCTTGACGCCTGCTTCAACTGGTCTGGCTGTTCAGCCAGCGCCCCGGGCCGCGCGGTGGTACTGTACCGCGCGACGGGCGAGGTTGCGAAGGACGATCTGCATGGTTTGCCACCGCCCTGCATGATCGTGCCCGCCAGCGATGGTAGCTGCGAACTGTCCCGCTATGTTCCGGGTAGCAACGGCGCGATGTTCAGCCCGCAGGGCGGCTTGCGCATTTCAATGCGCGATTTGGCCAAGGTCGGTCAGTTGCTGGCGCGGCGCGGACGCGGTTTCCTCAGCCGCAGGAGCTTTGCCGAACTGACCAGCGTCCAGTGGCGCTTCAATGGCACCAACGGCCTGGGCGAGGACGGTACCGCCAGCGGCTTCTTCTGCGCTTATGGGCTCGCCGTGCAGACAGTTGGTCTCGGTGGCTCGGGCTGCCACGATAACCTGTTTGGCGATGGGAGAAGGCGGCTCGGGCATGCTGGCGACGCCTATGGGCTTAAATCGGGGCTGTGGATCGATCCGAAGTCCGGCAAAGGGCTGGCCTTCTTCACTACAGCGGTAGCCGACGATGCGCCCAAAGGAAGGAGCGCCTTTACTGCGGCTGAAGAATCGGTTGTGGAGAGGTCATCGCGCTAAGCCTTCCGCTTTGCGGTTTGGCGGTCTAGGCCAAGGCCGTGATTGCCGAAGCCGACCTCCTCGAAACCCTGCACGCGACCTTCGGCTTCTCAGCGTTTCGCGGAGTGCAGGATCAGGTCGTGGCGCGCGTGCTGGCCGGCCAATCGACCCTGGCGGTGATGCCCACGGGGGCGGGCAAATCGCTGACCTACCAGTTGCCCGCAGTTTTCAAGACCGGCACTTGTGTGGTGATATCACCCTTGATCGCGCTGATGCACGATCAACTGCGCAGCGCCGCCGCCAACGGCATCCGGGCTGCCAGCCTGACCAGCGCCGATAGCGAAGATTACCGCGAGGCGGCGATCGAAGCCTTCCGGTCCGGCGAACTCGATCTACTCTATGTCGCGCCAGAGCGCGCCAGCCAGCCGCATTTCCGCGAGCTTCTAAGCAACGCCTCGGTCAGCCTGTTCGCAATTGACGAGGCACATTGCGTGTCCGAATGGGGGCACGATTTCCGCCCCGACTACCGCCTGCTGCGGCCGCTGCTTGATAGCTTTGCCGATATTCCCCGGCTGGCGCTTACCGCGACCGCCGATGCGCACACCCGCGCCGACATATTGACGCAGCTTGGCATTCCCGCTGACGGCGTGATCATCGCCGGGTTCGACCGGCCCAATATTCGCTATGTGGTGCGTCACCGCGACAACCCGGTGCGCCAACTTGTCACGCTGATGGCCGATCAGCCAGGCCCGGGGATCGTTTATGCCCCAACACGCAAGAAGGTAGAAGAATTCGCCGGCAAGCTAAGCGCGGCCACCGGACGCCGCGTGCTGCCCTACCACGCCGGGCTCGATCCACAGGTCCGTGCCGCAAATCAAGCCGAATTTGTCGCCAGCGAAGACATTGTCATGGTGGCAACCGTGGCGTTCGGGATGGGGATCGACAAACCCGACGTGCGCTTCGTCGCGCATGCCGGCGTGCCCAAATCGATCGAGGCTTATTATCAGGAAACCGGCCGCGCCGGGCGCGACGGCGATGCCAGCCTGGCCTTGATGTTGTGGGCGGCGGACGACTTTGCCCGCGCGCGGCAGCGTTTGAGCGAGGTTGAGGAGCACCGCCGCGCGAGCGAACGCACCCGGCTCGCGGCGCTGGCCATGTTGGTCGAGACGGCTGGCTGCCGCCGTGCGCTACTGCTGCGCCATTTTGGCGAAGACCCGCCCGAAAAGTGCGGCAATTGCGACAACTGCCTCGAAGCGCCGGGTGTGGTCGATGCGACTCAACTGGCGCAAAAGCTGCTTTCGGCGGCTTACCGCACCGGACAGGCGTTCGGCTTCGGACATCTGGAAAAAGTGCTGACCGGGCTAGGCGATGAGCGGATTATCCAGCGCGGGCATGACCAGCTTAGCGTGTTCGGGATAGTCGCAAGTGACGAGGCGCACCTGTTGCGCCCGCTCGCCCGAGCGCTGCAGGCGCGCGGCTCGCTTGTCCCGACCGAACACGGCGGGCTGGCGCTGGGCGGTGACGCCCGGCAAATTTTGACCGGTGAAATGCCCGTGCTGATCGCGCTTGCCGCCGCGCCAGAACGCGGGCGCGGCAAAGGACGGCGCGAAAAAAGCGGTGCAGTCAATCCGCAGGGCGATCCACTGTTCGATGCCTTGCGCGAACTGCGCCGAAGCATTGCCAGCGAGGCAGGAGTGCCGCCTTACGTGGTGTTTCACGATTCCACGTTGCGCGAAATGGCCACGCTGCGCCCGGACTCGTTGGCCGCAATGGGCGAAATTACCGGCGTCGGCGCGCGCAAGCTTGAGGCGCACGGCGAGGCATTTTTGACCGTAGTCCGCCAATTCTGAGACACTTGACGCCTTCCGTGAATTTGATATTAATATGATATCAGATTTAAGGGGAACTGAAATGTCCGATTCGCATCATACCATGACCTCCAGCCGCGAACGCAGCGCGTGGAGCACCAGCGGCTACCTGATCCTGCTGGCTTTCCTGGCGCTGCTCGCGCTGACCGTGTGGCGGATCATCTCCTTTGCCGGCAGCCAGCCCGATGACAGCGCGGTGTTCGGGTTTGTCGTCTCGACCGGGCTGAGCGCGGTGGCACTGGTGGTGCTCGCCTCGGGTTTTTACATGATCCAGCCCAACCAGGCAGCGGCGATCACGTTGTTCGGATCCTATCGCGGTTCAGATCGCAACACCGGGCTGCGCTGGGTCTGGCCATGGATGGGCAAGACCAAGATTTCGGTGCGCGCCAACAATCTTATTTCGGACCGGATCAAGGTCAACGATCTGCGCGGCAACCCGATCGAAATGGCCGCGCAAGTGGTCTGGCGGGTGGTCGATACCGCGCAGGCGCTCTACGATGTCGATGATTACAAGGCGTTCGTGATGGTCCAGATCGAAGCCGCGGTGCGCACGATCGGTTCGCGCTATCCCTACGACGATTTTACCCACGCCGAAGTGACCCTGCGCGGCAACCACGACGAGGTCGGGATCGAGTTGCGCAAGGAATTGATCGCACGGCTGACTCAAGCGGGGATTTCGGTCGACGAATGCGGCTTTACGCACCTCGCTTATGCACAGGAAATCGCTGGCGCGATGCTGCGCCGTCAGCAAGCCGAAGCGGTAGTCGCGGCACGCAAAACCTTGGTCGAAGGCGCGGTCGGGATGGTTGAGATGGCGCTCGGCATGCTCAGTGAAAAGAAAATCGTCCACCTTGATGACGAGCGCAAAGCGGCGATGGTCTCCAACCTGATGGTGGTCTTGTGCGGCGA
>JAYVML010000173.1:0-22040 GCA_043758955.1 Novosphingobium sp.
TGCAAGCCACGCGCGACGGCGAGCAAGTGCTGAGCGCGGCGGTTTGCGAGTGGCTGAGCGGTGCGGGCAGTGCGGCCGATCTGTTTGCGGGGCTGGGCACCTTTGCCTTCGCGCTGGCCGGACAAGGCAGCAAAGTGCTTGCCGTCGAAGCCGCACGTGATGCGCACCTCGCTTGCAAATCGGCCGCCGGACGCGCGCAGCTGCCGATCCACACGCTGCACCGCGACCTGTTTCGCAACCCGCTCTTGCCAGAGGAGCTGGACAGGTTCGACGCCGTGGTTCTTGATCCGCCGCGCGCCGGCGCGCGCGATCAGATCGAACGGATCGCCGCCAGCATTGTGCCAAAGGTGCTCTATATCAGCTGCAATCCGTCCAGCTGGGCGCGCGACGCCAAGACGCTGGTCGATGCGGGCTACCGCTTGAAAGAGCTGCGTCCGGTCGGCCAATTCCGCTGGTCTACCCACGTTGAACTGGCGAGCCTGTTCGTGCGGTGATCAGGTCCTCCCCATTTGTGGCCTTCGCCAAAAATGGGAAGGACCTAGGGAGCAGGCACCTCGCTCCATTCGCCCGGCGGCAACCCATCGAGCGACCATTCTCCGATCTGCCAGCGCACCAGCCGCAACGTGGGGAAGCCCACCGCCGCGGTCATCCGGCGGACCTGGCGGTTCTTGCCTTCGCGCAAGGTCAGCTTGATCCAGCTATCGGGGATGGTCTGGCGGACACGGATCGGCGGGACGCGCAGCCACAGGTCGGGGCTGGGCACGCATTCGGCTTCGGCGGGACGAGTCAGACCGTCCTTTAGCTGAACGCCCCGGTGCAGCGCGGCCAGCGCCGCCGCATCCGGCACGCCCTCAACCTGCACCAGATAGGTCTTGGCCAGCTTGAACTTCGGATCAGCGATCTGTGCCTGCAACTTGCCATCATCGGTCAGCAGCAACAGCCCCTCGCTGTCAGTATCGAGCCGTCCGGCGGGGTATACGTCCGGAACCTTGATGAAATCCGCCAAGGTCGGCTTGGCCGGCCCATCCGCGCTGAACTGGCACAGCACGCCATAAGGTTTGTTGAACAGGATCAGGCGGGGCATAGGCTAGCCTATAACGTCATACCGATACGGGCAATCGTGACGGATGTCGGGTTTCGGGAACTGAGTTTGGTTAAAGTAAAGTCAGAAACAGGGTGGGAAGCGGTCATACGCACCGGTCCGCTGAATGACCGATTTTGGGCCGAAAGCGGACTGGCGGTTTTTGACGGCGCTGGCAATAATGGCCGTTGGCTCTGTCAGACTATTCGCAATTCGTCTGCACTTGGCGGAGGATTGGTTATGTTGGCGAAGCCTCAATCAAAAGAATATTAACGGATTAGCGTTATGGCCTGAGGGAATTTGCACCCTTGTTAATTGAGGAAACTCATGAACCCTCCCGCATTTCCCGCCGCCAGCCTTAAGCAGTTTTCAGAAGGCTATCCTGAGTCGATACTCGCGCTCAAGCACTCTTTGCTCGGACACGAGCTCATGGAGCTGCCTGCACTTATCGGCCTCAGCGAGCGGCTACCTGCTTCAGTGATCGAGCACAATCTGGGTGCATTGCCGATCGGCATCGGCCAGCACGACGTACCCAAGCATTCGCTGACCGTTGCAGAGACAATTGCCTCAATCGAGAATAACGCCTCGTGGATGGTGCTGAAGAATATCGAGCTCGACCCTATCTACAAAAAGCTGCTCTGGGATGTTCTGGCCGAAGTTCGGCCAGCGATTGAGTCCTACACCGGACCAATGCTCAACTTAGTCGGTTTCATTTTCATTTCGTCGCCCGGAGCGATTACACCGTTCCACAGCGACCCCGAGTACAACATCCTGCTCCAGACGCGTGGACAAAAGACCATGACGCTGTATTCAGTTTTCGACGAGACGATCATCCCGCCCGATTTCCATGAAACCTACCACAGCGGCGGTCCACGAACCGTGCCGTGGAAGGATGAATACGAAGCCAAAGGCATGGCATATACGCTGAACGCCGGGGATGCGATCTACGTACCGCTGAAATGGCCGCACTACGTCAAGAACGGCCCCGAAGTATCGATCTCGCTTTCGGTGACGTGGCGCTCGGCGTGGAGCTACGCGGAAGCCGACACCCGTGCGCTCAACCGAAAGCTGCGCATGCTCGGCATCAAGCCCAATCCGCCGCGACTCCTGCCGCACAGGAATCTCGCCAAGTCACTCACCTGGCGGGCGATGGCCAAAATGGGCATAAAGGCCTAGGGGATCGAAACTGGTAGTGAGCGAAATGACGCCTTAAGCGCGATGTCTGCAGATTAGGCGGCGATCGTGAGCCACACGCCGATTGATCTCTTCACCCGAAGCAGCGTGACGAGCGTCGGAACCATAGTCGTCAAACCCTTCATTTGGAGGGCGCTGCAACGAATGCCCATTCGCGAAGTATCCGCGTCAGCCGATCAACCGACGCGCGCTTTAGCTACCGTCGGTGCGGGAGCAATGTTCCCTTGTCTTGGCGACAAGACCTCAAGTCTAATCCTGCCGAAGCTTGACGTCATCAGCGAATAATAACGGAATGTCCGCTTTCAGGCGAAGTTTCATCGCGAACGAACGTCGGGAATTTTGCGCGAAGCGGACGTTCCATCTAACGACCGCATTTGGGTCGTCTCCAGACAGGCGGCTATCAACTCAACGAAGCCGAACACAGAAGTTGGCTCAGCCCAATGGCGCACACACTACCACAGTCCGACTCCTGAAACCCCAAACAGCAAATGGGGCCAACATCGCTGTCAGCCCCACGCTCACCTGCATTGCATTCGAATGATTTTGGGCGATCGCCTGTCCCGGGTTTGCTTCCGCTGGTTTGGCATCGTCCTTGCGGATTTTGCTAGGCCTGCTTTGGCGTGTCCGGTGGCTCGTGAGAGCCGGCTTTCATCACCCGATCACTATACCGGTGTCGGTCCCGTCAGGCGGTTGGGTTGGATCTTGCGATCCGCTCCTTCCACCTGGCGGTTCCGTGACCGCAATGATGCTTTATCGTTCCGGGCGTTCCGTTCCACTTCGCCGAAGCTCCGCTTCCCTTCTGCTCTTCACGACCGCGGTCAAAGCGATCGACTGACTGCGAACCTTTCGCTGCATCTGCGGTTCGCCAGATTCAGACCGAAGCCATCCTGAGGCGTGTTTTCCAACACTGCTGCGGGCATCGCTGCCAGATCAAGACTTACGATTTCCCTATCTGTTTCAGCAGTTTCCTGCCTCATCTTCAAGTGCGGTGTCACCGTCTCGACCAGTACAAGCTGCGCCCCCAAAGTGAGTCGCGCAAGCGGAAAATGATGCACTTATCCACAATGGGGCCGATTGGCGGTGGATAACCGCTGGCGGGTGGTGGACAGTTGCTGGCGGTGCGTTCCGGCGAGCAGATTCGGTCAGCAAATTTCAAGATTGGCGATTGGCTCCCCTGCGCAGGCAGGGGCCTCAGGCGGTGAAGCGCTACCTCGCCTGAGGTCCCCGCCTTCGCGGGGAATCGGTGGGCTATCTGTCGCGCTGGGCCAGCAACCGCAGACGCAGCGCGTTCAGTTTGATGAACCCGGCCGCGTCTTTCTGGTCGTAGGCCCCGGCATCGTCCTCGAACGTCACATGGCGTTCCGAATAGAGCGAGTTGGGGCTCTTGCGCCCGACCACGCTGGCCATTCCTTTGTACAGCTTGAGCCGCACGGTGCCGCTCACCTTCTCTTGGCTAAGGTCAATCGCCGCTTGCAGCATCTCGCGCTCAGGGGCGAACCAGAAGCCGTTGTAGATGAGCTCGGCATACTTCGGCATTAGTTCGTCCTTGAGGTGCGCCGCGCCGCGATCGAGCGTGATGCTTTCAATCCCGCGGTGTGCGCGGGCGTAAATCTCGCCGCCCGGCGTTTCGTACATGCCGCGGCTTTTCATGCCGACGAAGCGGTTCTCGACCAGATCGAGCCGCCCGATCCCGTGGCGCTTACCCAGCGTGTTAAGCTCGGTCAGCAAAGTGGCGGGGGACATTGCCGTGCCATTCAGCGCGGTGCCATCGCCGCGTTCGAAATGGATCGTGATATATTCGGGCGTATCGGGCGCATCCTCGGGATTATCGGTGCGCGAATAGACGTAATCGGGGGTCTCGTCCCACGGATCTTCGAGCACTTTGCCCTCGCTGCTGGTGTGCAGCAGGTTGGCATCGGTGCTGAACGGGCTTTCGCCGCGTTTGTCGGTCGGCACCGGGATCTGGTGCTGTTCGGCCCAGGCGATCAGCGCGGTGCGGCTGGTCAGTTCCCATTCGCGCCACGGCGCGATCACCTTGATATTGGGGTCGAGCGCATAGGCGCTGAGTTCGAACCGGACCTGGTCGTTGCCCTTGCCGGTCGCGCCGTGAGCAATCGCATCGGCCCCGGTTTGATGCGCGATCTCAACCAGCCGCTTGGATATAAGCGGACGCGCGATCGATGTGCCGAGCAGGTAGTCGCCTTCATAGCGGGCATTGGCCCGCATCATCGGGAACACGAAATCGCGGACGAATTCTTCGCGCAGGTCGTCGATATAGATGTTCTCGTCTGCCAGCCCCATCAACTTGGCCTTGGCCCGCGCGGGTTCCAGTTCCTCGCCCTGGCCCAGATCGGCGGTGAAGGTCACCACCTCGCAACCATAAGTTACCTGCAGCCACTTCAGGATGACCGAGGTATCGAGCCCGCCCGAATAGGCGAGCACGACTTTCTTGAAACTGGGCTGTTCGGTACCGGTCATGGGCTGGAATTCCGTCGGCTATGGCAGGGTTTCGAGCGCGCCCCTAAGCCATGCAGGCCGCCGGGGCAAGGGCACGGTCCCGGTCAAACGAGCCTGCGAGCGGCGCGGAACTTCACAAAGTCCACCGGGTCCTGAATGCAGAAAAAATTTGCCCATCGCGCGTGATCCCAATCACGCCAAGCGAACCTGGTCCGCTCTAAATGGAAGCCTCCACTAACTTGGAGGATACCATGAACAGGACCATGATGATGGCAACGCTCCCGTTGCTTACATTCGGGCTCGTTACCGGCTATGGCAGCCACACCGACAAGGCCAGCGCCGCGGCCGCCACGCCGGGCGGCGACTGCGTCGGCGGCAACGTGGTGCGGGTCGGCGACAAGGTCGCGGTCAGCCTGGCGAACTCAGCGCTGAACTGGGATACGTCGGGCAGCGTGCTCAAATTGACCGACCGCTCAAACAAGCAAGTCGAACTTGTCGTCACCACCAACAGCGGCGGACCCAGCCCGGCGCTCGGCGATTGCCTGCGTTCGGGCAGCTACATCCGCTTTGCCCGCGCTGGCGACACCGCCTCCAACCGCTACCTTCAGGCCTATCAGGGCTCGGATCACGGCGGCGATCCCAGCCACGTAGTGATCGGCGATTTCCCCGATCCATCCATCTATTCGATCTTCTACGTCTACAAGCCTTCGGGCCCGCTCGGCTCGGTGATACAGCGCGGCGATGAAGTCAACATCCGAGGGACCCAGCACGATCCGTGGCTGGCGGTCGGGGCGAGCCCAGCAAACGGCGATGCGGTTGGGCTGGTCCATCATCCCGAGAGCGACCTACCGCAGGGCGATGTCGCCGAATGGCGCTTCGGCAATTCGGGCGACGATGGCGCTGGAAATTAAATCCAGGCAATGCAGCGGCGCGGTCCGCCCGCGCCGCTGCTACTTGGCCGCCCGAGTTTCGAGATGCCATTCCGGTGCTTCGTCCAACGCAGAAAGCCGCACCGCCTCGGCGCTCAAATAATCGCGGGTCATCGGCAGGGAACTGCGCCGTTTGACCGACTGGATGTGGAAATTGACGTTTTCGCCCTCGCGAAAGCTCTGTTCGGCTCCGGCGAGGTAGAATTGCCACATCCGGAATAGCCGCGCATCGTATAGCGCGGTAATTTCCGCCTCGTGCATCGTTGTGCGGCGGTACCACTCGGCAATCGTTTCGGCATAGTGGTAGCGTAGCACCTCGACGTCACCCACTTCCCAGCGAGTCTGCTCCATCGCGCGCACCAGTTCGCTCAGCGCGGGGATATAGCCGCCGGGGAAGACGTATTTGCGGGTCCATTTGTCAGTCGTCCCGGGTCCATCTACCCGCCCAATGGTATGAGTGAGCATGATCCCGTCATCGCCCAGCAGCTGATTGGTCTTGGCGAAATATTCGCGGAAATGCGGCGCGCCGACGTGTTCTATCATCCCAACGCTGGTGATCCGGTCGAACGGACCTTCGACATCGCGGTAGTCCATCTGCGCAAATTTGACCCGATCTGCCACTCCGGCCTCAGCCGCGCGCTCGTTGGCGAACTTGACCTGATCGGGGGCCAGGCTGACGCCTAAGACTTCGATCCCGTAATGCCGGTTGAGGTACAGTCCAAGCCCGCCCCAGCCGCAGCCGATATCGAGCAGTCGCATCCCCGCGCATTGCCCCGGAACCAGCCGCAGCTTGGCCGCGATCAGCGCGAGTTTATCGAGTTGCGCGCGTTCAAGAGAATTGGCCGGGTCTTTAAAATACGCCATCGTGTAAAGTCGGTTTTCGTCGAGAAAAAGCTCATAGAACTGGCGCGACAAATCGTAGTGGTGCGCCACATTGCGGGTGGCTTTGGGGCGTAGGTTGATCTGATCCGCCTTGGCCAATGCCCAGTCGAAGCTGCGCCGCAACGCGCTCGGAGCTTCGATTGAACCGTGCCCACGATTGGCGTTGCGCATGACCAGCAGCACCATATCGCGCACGTCATGCGGCGGCTCGACCACCATCCGCCCGTCCATATAGACCTCGCCCGCGCCGACCCGGGGATCCTTGGCCACGTGCAGCGCGGCACCCTTGTCGTTAAAGCGGATGACCAGCGGGGCGGCCGTTTGATCGCCGTAGTGGTAAAGTTTGCCGTCATAATCACGCACCACCAAGTGGCCTTCGTGGATCATGGCGCGAAACATCTTATCGAGAAGCCACATAAGTTCAGCAGTCTGTTTGGTTGAGAGTGTGGATGAAAAGGCGCAGCATTATTGCCGCGCGAGGTAAAGCACGTCGCGCGGCTGGGCAAGCAGGTGCTGGCCCGAATCTATATAGAGCGTCTCGCCGCTCGCCAGCCAGCCTTGCGCCAGAAACAACGCCGCATCGGCCAGCTCTGCGGGATCGGTCAACCGCGTCAGCAGGTTCATCCGGCCGCTGCGCTGGTGCTCCTCGTCGCGCTGGTCGTGGCTGGGGAGCATCGCACCCGGCGCCAGCCCGTAAATCCGCGTCGCCGGATCCGGAGCTGCCATCGCCAGCATCCTCACCGTTGCAGCCAACGCGTGTTTGGCCATGGTGTAGCTGAAGAAATCGGGGTTGGGATTGGCGAGCTTCTGATCGAGGAAATGGATCACCCGGCGGCCGCCGCTGCAGCCGGCTAAAGCTAGGAAGGTTTGCGCCATCCGCGCCGGGCTCTCGGCGTTGACGATCATGGCTTCGGTAAAAATCACCGGATCGATAGCCTGCGCTGTATCGGGCTTGAATACGGCGGCGCAATTGATCAGCACGCGCCAATCGGGTAGCCGCGCGGCAAGTTGGGCAATCATCGCCACTGCTGCCGCGCTATCGACCAGATCGCTTTCGACGACCTCAGCGGAGGGAAGCCCGGCGGCCAGCGCGGCGGCTTCGGTGGGAGAGTGGCCCGCGTGAATTACCACATGCCACCCTGCCGCGCCAAATCGCTGGGCGAGCACTGCGCCGATTCGCTTAGCGGCACCGGTAATCAGGATTGCGGGTCGGGCCATCCCCCGTGGCTTGGCGGAGGATGGCCCATCAGGTCAACAGCTGCGTTTTAGCGGATCAGTTGCAGCGGGTGCGCCCGCGCGCAACTTCGCGGCCGAGCAGCGCACCGGCAGCGGCACCCAGGACCGTACCGGTTGAGCGGTCACCATAGAGATCAATCGAGCGGCCGAGCAGCGCGCCGAGCGCCGCGCCGACCAGCAAGCCAGTAGTGCCGTTGCCGCGGCGGCAATAATAGCGGCCGTCGCCGCCCTGCCAGTAGGCAATGCCGTTGCTGGTGCGCCGATAGTCGCGCTGATAGTTGTTGTCGTAGCGGCCATCGCGTTCGTATTCGTAACTGTCATCGCGGTCGTAATTGCGCTCGTAATTGTCATAGCGTTGCTGCTCATGCTGACGACGACCATACGCGTGTGCCCACGGCGGGGGATCACCGAACGCCGGAACCGAGGTGAGCGCAGTGGCGGTTAGTACCAGGGTCAGGACAGTCTTTTTCATGGCCGCCGGTTCCTTTCTGAGCCTGATTATAAACGATGTGGCGCCATTATGCAGTGCCGATTACAACCGCAGATGAACACTGCGACCAATGGTGAGCGATCAGGACAGAATGACCTTGCGTCGCGGTAAATTGTGATGATTGGACGGCAGAGCGAACAGTGCCGCCGATTATTTAGGCTTGGCGCCGCCCTTGGCCAAGGGTGCCGGGCTGGGCCGCGATCCGGGAAGCGGATCTTTCGCCCATGGGTTGGTAGGAGCGGCCGGATCTTTTGCAGCAACCTTTGCAGCGGCTGGCTTGACGGCGGCATCTGCCGCAGCGGGCCCAACTCCGTCGCTGCTCCACGGATTAGGCTTCGCGGGGCCTGCCGCCGCCGCGCTGCCAGTTGCCTGACCGTCGGCGGTTTTGGCTGTGCCCGAGCAGCCAACCAGAGCAACGGCGCTAAGCGACAGCAGAATCAATGCACGGTTCATGGACCAAAAACCTCCTGTTGCTGCTAGCTCTAGCGGCAAAGTGCTAACGGGCCGTTGTGGTCCGCCCGGTTCAGCCGAGCGCGGCTTGCTTCTCGTCGGCCAGCCGGTCCAGCTCGGCGCGGCTCATTTTCTGCGCGGCGGTCTTGAGCTGGCCGCAGGCGGCATCGATATCGCGCCCGCGCGGGGTGCGCACCGGGGCGCTGATCCCGGCGTCGAAGACAATGTCCGAAAAGCGCTTGATCCGTGCGGGCGACGAGCATTCATAGTTCGCGCCCGGCCATGGGTTGAACGGGATCAGGTTGACCTTAGCGGGCAGGTTGTAGGCCTTGATCAGCCGCACAAGTTCGCGCGCATCGGCGTCGCTGTCGTTCTTGTCCTTGAGCATGACGTATTCGAACGTGATCCGCCGCGCGTTGGATAGCCCGGGATAATCGGCGCAGGCTTGGAGCAATTCGCCGAGGCCATACTTGCGGTTGATCGGGACAATCTCATCGCGCACGATATCGTTGGTGGCGTGGAGTGAAACCGCCAGATTGACCCCGATTTCCGCGCCAGCGCGGGCCATCATCGGCACCACCCCGCTGGTCGACAGCGTGATCCGGCGCTTCGACAGCGCCAGGCCATCGCCGTCCATCACCAGTTTCAGGGCATCGCGGACGTTGTCGAAGTTATACAGCGGCTCGCCCATGCCCATCATCACGATGTTGGTCAGCAGACGCCCGTCGGCGCTGTAGCCGCCGCCGTCCTCGTCATCGTCGTCAAAATCAAGAGTCCCCGCGACGGCTGGGACTTCAGGCATTAACGCGCCCGAACTACTGAGGTCCCCGCCTGCGCGGGAACTCGGGGCTGAATTGGGCCATTCGCCCAGCGCATCGCGCGCTAGCATCACTTGCCCGACAATTTCGCCCGGGGTCAGGTTGCGCACCAGCCGCATCGTTCCGGTGTGGCAGAACCGGCAATTGAGCGTGCACCCGACCTGGCTTGAAACGCACAGCGTGCCGCGCGTTTCGTCGGGAATGAAGACCATTTCGTATTCGTGATCGTCGGCGGTCTTGAGCAGCCACTTGCGGGTGCCGTCGTTCGAATGCTGCGATAGCACCACTTCAGGCCGGCCAATCACAAAGCGCGCGTCGAGCCACGGCCGCATATCCTTGGCAATGTCGGTCATCGCGGAAAAATCGGTGACGCCGCGGTGATACATCCAGTGGAACACCTGCTTGGCGCGCAGCTTGGCGGCCTTGGCATCAAGCCCGGCTTCTCCAAACAGTTCGGCGATCCGCAGCTTGGGGAGCCCGATCAGATCGGTCCGGCCATCGGCGCGGGGCGTGATATCGCGCGGGACGGGAACCGGATCCAGCGGACCCGGGATCGGCATGAGGGCAGTGTCGACCATAGGCGCGGCCTATAGAAGCGGCTCGGCCAAATCGCCAGCGCGATGATTCCGGCAACTTGCGGCCGGATGTAACCCACCGCCGGTCCGGTTCGAACCTGTCATCAAGGCGACCGAAATGGGACAACTCGGACATGGTCAAAATACCACTTCGCATTATCACTCTGGCATTAGCCGGATCTTGCGCAGTTGCGGGAGTGCAGGCTGCGGCCGAAACACTTCGACCGCGCGCAACGGTGCTGGGCGGATTGGACCGGACCGATAGTGCACCGGGCACTGGCGCAGTCGATGGCGTCTATTACGGCGTTCAGCTTGGGGCGGACTGGTATCTTGGTGGCTTGCTGGCCGGCGTTGAGGGCGAAATCGGAGATTCCACGGCAAGCGCAGCGGTCCCCGGCAACCGCGCCCGGCAGGGCTTGTTTGGCAATGCCGCCGTACGTGTCGCTGTGCCATTCACCGATCATCTGCGTGGGTTTGTGCGGGGCGGTTATGCGTATCATCAAATCGATTATACGACCGGCCCGGCATTCAAGGGCAGCGGCTACACATTAGGCGGCGGCGGTGAGGTCGATCTGGGCGAGCGCTTGTTCTTGCGCGGCGAATATCGCTATTCCAACTATGGCAAGATCGTTCGCGGGCAGCAGTTCCTGCTGGGCGCTGGGGTCAAATTCTAACGCAGTGATGCACAGCCGAGGGTAGCGGCATCGATCGCTGTCGCCGCTCCGGTCAGGTCCCAAGTGTTTGAGAACCCCCGGCCGCTGACATCGCGGGCGCTGATGGTCATCGTGCCGGCGATCCGCATCGCAGCAATCGCCGCCGCATCGCCGCGCTTGTCCACGGCCCAGGCGTCAGCTCCGCCGCCGGTCAGCGCCAGGTGGGCGCCGCCAATTGATAGGGTTATGGCGCTGCCTGGCTGGCGCTTGCGGGAGAGGCGGAAGTGGACTTGCCCGCGCACCGCCGCGCGCGGCCACCAGGCGACATCGGCGTAGGGCTGAAATTCGCGCCGCTTGGCCGAGGGCGCGGCCATGGCAATGGCGTAGCAGCGCGGCGCTTGCGGATCGCGAAATGCCGCCCACCCGCCGAACATCCCCAGCGCATCGCGCGCTGCAGCAGGGCTGGTCGCCAGCAGCAGGATCGTCAGAAAAAGGGTCCGCACACGCATCGCAAGGCCTTTTGCAGCAATGGCGCGGCTTGGGAAGTGGGGCTGGCCGCCCAAGCCCGCTTGCGTCCGCGTAACTGCCCGGTATGCTGGGAAAAACGGTCGCGCATCATCACTCATCAATCGGGGGCCCGAGCCGTGCAACTTCCATTCGATCATGCGCAGTTGCGCTTTCTGAAGGCGCTCGCCGAGGCGCTATTCGATGATTTCGAAGAACTGGCGATCCCGGTCGATCAAGTGATCGAAAATGTGCAGCAGTTCTTTGCGCTGGTCGGCGGGACCAAAGCCAGTGAGATCAGCTGGTCACTGCGGATCGCCGAGCTGGCGATGGGTCCGTTGTTCAATGCGCTGTCGGTCGAGCACCGCAAGGACCGCATCAAAAGCCGGATGCAGAACAGCCAGTTCGATGCCTTTCAGGACATGGCGAAGCTGCGCTCGATCATCTATTTCGGCTATTACGGGCATTGGATCGATCCGATAGGTCACAGCCATAGCGATGGCGGCCAATCGGCCAATCGTGACAATCCGGTGCTGGCTCAGATCGGGTTTACTCTGCCTAAGTTCCGCGAACGCGGGCCCGACGAAGTGCCGCTCGAGCGGGTCGAGGGGCGTGAGCTTGCGCCCGAGCACATGGTCCGGATCGGCAACCTGCCGCAGGACATCGATATCATCGTGGTCGGCTCTGGATCGGGCGGGGCGGTATCGGCGCACAATCTGGCCAAGCGCGGATACAAGGTCTTGGTGGTTGAGGCTGGGCCATTCTACCCCTCACACCATATCACCCACGAAGAACGCCGGATGGTCGCGCGGCTGTTCAAACACGGCGCGCTGCAATCAAGCCGCGACAATGATTTCATCGTGTTTCAGGGCCGCAATGTCGGCGGTTCTTCCACGATCAACAACGGCATTTGCCTGCGCATGAAGGGTGACCGGTTAAGCCATCCAGCCACCCCCGACGTGTTCGCCAAATGGCGCTCCATCGGCGCAAACATCGACGAAGCCCGGTTTTCTGAGTGTTATGACACTGTCGAGCGCGAGCTGTCGCTGGGGCTGGCCGAGCCGCGCTCGGGCAAGAGCAATGGCAACCACCTGCTCGATAGCTGGGCGGCGTTTGCCGCCAGTTCGGACGATCCGCACGTCAAGGCGGCCAGGTCTGGCTGGTTCAACAAGAACTTCGGTCCGCCGGGTACCGCTGCGGCCTGCGCCTATTGCGGTTATTGCAACACCGGCTGTCCTTATGCCCGCAAGGTGGCGATGGGGCAGAGCTATCTGCCGTGGGCCTGCGAGAAATATGGCGCGCGGATTCTCGCTGAAACCAAAGTCGAGCAGATCCTGTGGGCGCGCGGCCGGGGCCAGCAGCGCCACGCAACCGGGGTCAGCGTGACCGATGCCGATGGGGCGGCGCATGTGATTACCGCCAAGCTCGGCGTGGTGGTAGCCGCCGGGGTGATTGCCTCGTCTCTGCTTTTGGAACGCAGCGGGATCGCTGGCACCGGCAACCAGATCTCGCTCAACGTGGCGTCACCGATCATTGCCTTGATGCCTAAGGGGAAGACCCCATCTTGGGACGAAGACCAGATGACATCGGTGGTCGATTGCAGCGAATTTCTGCTTGAAAGTCATTTCCAGCCGCCGCTGTCAATGGCCTCGATGATGCCCGGGTGGTTCGGTGAGATGGACCGGAGAATGCGCAATTATGGCCGGATTTGCTCGGCTGGCATCCTGTTCCCCGCCGACCGGCGCGGGAACTTAGTAGGCGGCAAGCTCGATGTGAAGCTGACCCTAGATGACATCCACACCATCCGCCGCGCTTCGGCTACGCTAGCGCGGGCGCATTTTGCTGGTGGGGCTGTGGAAGTGTGGCCCGCGCTCCTCAAGGGGCAGACGCTTAAACCCGGCGACGATCTGGACGCATTCTACGCGCAGTCGATCAAGGAAGCTGATGATGTGACGCTGTCCAGCTCACACCCCCAAGGCGGCAATCCAATCCATCAGGACCCGAATGAGGGTGTGGTGGATGCCCAGTGCCGGCTGCACGGTGCAAGCAATGTGCTGGTCACAGACGCCAGCGTATTCCCCAGCTGCATCCGCGTAAACGCGCAGTTTACGACGATGGCGATGGCGCATTACGCAACGGGGTATGAGGATCCGTTTGCAGAGTGACTGGAGTGGTTTCAATTAGGATAGCTGGTCGCCACCTTTTCCCATTCTTTCTCGCCGCCCACCAGCGTGAAGTCGCTGGTTATTCGCTTCATCGGCGATGGTAGCGGTCGCGCCGAACCACGCTTGGTTGCGGTCTTGTTGCTGGGCGGGGTCAAGCGCGAGCGGCTTTTATGCACCGCGCGAGATGCGCCAGCTCGCGATCGATCTCGCGCATCCGTTTGCGGCCATAGATATAATCGCCGTTTTCGCTGGGATCGCCGTTACCGGCGGCCCAACTCACCACTGCGACAATCGCCAAGCGCTCGGTCCCGAACTCGTGGTCGTAGCGCGCGCAATGCGGCCATTCCGGCGGGCGTGATCGGCGGACCGTCAGGCTTCATCCGGGCCAGCCTACATCCGGATCAGACTTAGCCGGGATAACGCTTACCCAAGAAATGGCTTAGCGGGTTAGCGCCCTTATAGCTGGCGCGCGCCGGGTTCATCGCCTCATAGACCACCGCGTTTTCGAGCACGCGCTGGACATAATTGCGGGTTTCGGACAGCGGGATTTTCTCGATCCAGTCGGCCCAGTCGACCCCCCCGGTGCGCGGATCGCCGTTGGCGCGCAGCCATTTGTTCACATTGCCCGGCCCGGCATTATAGGCAGCGACCGCCAGCGGATAGCTGCCACCGTAGTAATCCATCATCCGCCCGAAAAAGCCGCCGCCCAGCGTCAGGTTGTACCCGGCATCGGTGGTCAGTGCTTGCGGATCGTAAGCCAGCCCGAGCTTGCCCGCCTGTTCGCGCGCGGTGCCCGGCATCAGTTGCATCAGTCCGCGCGCCCCGGCATGACTGACCGCATTCATCGCAAACTGGCTTTCCTGACGGCTGATCGCATGGACCATCGTCCAGTCGGTCCCCTGCGGTACTGGAATCAGCGGAAAGGCGATGCGCTCGAAATTGCCGAGTCCATCGCCTTGTGCCGACTGCCCCAAGATGACGCCCAGATCGCGCCGGCCGAGTTCGCGTGCGAGGTCAGCGACGAGCACATGATCGATCTCGCTCTCGGCCTGTTCGCTGACTTCCTTGAAGAAGCGCACGGCGGTGGGCCAGTC
Organism: Novosphingobium sp.; assembly: GCA_043758955.1. Classification (GTDB taxonomy): domain Bacteria; phylum Pseudomonadota; class Alphaproteobacteria; order Sphingomonadales; family Sphingomonadaceae; genus Novosphingobium. The sequence continues at coordinate 14,529 of JAYVML010000173.1, forward strand.
GCTTTCGCGCGCGACTTCGCGCACCGCCTGCACCAGCGGGCGGTCATTGAAAGCGGTGCGCTGGGCAGCGGTGGGAATCGCGGACGGCACCCCGGCAAACGCGGGTAATGGCAGGCTGAGCCGCTCAAGCGCGAGCATGCCATAAAATTGATCGGCATATCGCGCGGCAAGCTGGAAATAGCGCGCGGCTTCGGCCTTGTCGCCCGCCTGCGCCGATGCCCGGCCAGCCCAGTAAAACCCTTTCGAGCGGGTTTGTGCGGTGCGGGCTGCGGTACCATAGCGGTAGAACAGCGGCGCGGCGCGGCGGCCATCGCCCAAGGCCTGCAAGGCCTTGGTCCCGCCCAGCCACATCAGCGATGTGTAATCATCGCGGATTGCATAGGATTGCCGGCTGACATCGGTACCGGGCACGAACATGTCGTCGCTACCAGCCGCTATCCGCACCCCCGAAGCGGGATCGCTGCTCCGCGCCACGCTCAGCAATTCGGCGATCCACTTACGCGGCTCGCGCGGCGGCGCCGCCGCGCGCGGGCGCAAAGCGAGCAGGCTGGCGGCTGAGCTGGTCTCTCCCTTGCTGCGCAGATAACGCGAGCGGTTGTAAATATAGCCGCTATCGGCCTGCGCTTCGCCGCCTGCCGTCAGCCCGGCGGCGGCCGGGTCCAGACCTTTGGCCATCGCCAGCCGCGCAGCAAAGGTCGCGCGCCGGACAGGCGACGTGTAGAATAGCTGACGCTCGGCCTGCTCGGTAGCCCCGGACCACAGCAATGCATCCATCCGCGTATCATGATCATCGAGCGTCAGCATCGGTCCGATCCGCGACAGCAAGGTCGCCTCGGCGGCGTCGCTCATCGCACCGCCGCGCCAAGCTGCGCGCGCGGCTGCTGGCGCTTGAGGACGGCTGAGTGCATACAGGGCCAGCGCCTGCGCGGCGCGGCCGGCATTGCTGAGCGGCGGGAAGCGGTCGAAAAAGGCGGCAACTTGCCCGGAATCGACCGCCTCTCGGCCCAAGGCAACCTCAGCATAATTGCGCAGTTTGGTCTCTTCGGGCAGCCCCGGATAGGCCATCAGAAACCCGGCGTAGTCGGTGAAGTTAAACCCAGGGTTGCCGGCCAGCAGCTTCCAGCGCGCCACGGCCTGAACCATATTGCCCGGGGGCAAAGTCTGCAGGGCACTGCGCGCCTGATCCCACTGGCGGCCATCCTCGCCCATCATCGCGTCATCTTGCGCCCAAGCTAGGGTGGGAGTGAAGGCCAGCAATGCCAGCGCCGAAACGGCCAAAGCCGAAAGGAGTGTAGTGCGAACCATGCTGGACATTCTGCGACGAGGCTCCTTATGGCAGGCTGAACAAACCGCCCTATGGGGCAAGCAAAAGGGCAAAGGCAATGTTCTCCGGCTCGATCCCGGCTCTGGTTACCCCGTTTCGCGGTGGCGAGATCGACGAGGCGGCGTTTTGCCGTCTGGTCGAATGGCAAATCGCCGAGGGATCGAGCGCCTTAGTCCCCTGCGGCACCACCGGCGAGGCCCCGGCGATTACCAGCGAAGAGCAGCACCTCCTGTTTAAGCTGTGCGTCGATTCTGCGGCGGGCCGGGTTCCGGTCCTAGCCGGCTGCGGCAGCAACGATACCCAGACCGCGCGCTGGCATATGCAAGTGGCCAAGGAATTGGGCGCAGCGGCCGCGCTGATGGTCGCGCCCTATTACAACCGCCCAAGCCAGCCCGGGCTGCTCGCGCATTTCAGCTATCTGGCCGAGCAGGTCGATTTGCCGATAGTGCTGTATAATGTGCCCGGCCGCACGGTGACCGACATCCAGCCCGCAACCGTGATCGAACTGGCGCGGCGGTTCCCCGAACGGATCATCGGGATCAAGGACGCCAGCGGCGACATGACCCGACTGACCGCGCATCGCATCGCGCTTGGCGCGGGATTTCTGCAGATCTGCGGCAACGATGACATGGCACTGCAATTCAATGCCGGGGGCGGGGTGGGCTGCATTTCGGTCACCGCCAATGTCGCGCCGGGCCTTTGCGCGCAGTTTCAGGCGGCGAGTTTGGCGGGCGATTTAGCGACAGCGCACGAGCGCAACGAACACCTGTTCCCGCTCCACCAAGCCCTGTTCACCGACGCTTCCCCCGCGCCGCTGAAATATGCGCTCAGCCGGGTGCACGATTGGCTGACCGATGAGGTGCGCTTGCCGCTGGTAGCGTGCAGCGCCGAGGCACGGGCGGCGGTAGATGCCGGGCTGGAGTGGGCCGGGCTGGTTTAGATTGCTGAACACCTTACCGGCGGGCCAGCGCGGAGCACACCGGGTTGGTTCTCAGACCGGCCTTTTTCGTATGCCCCGTTCCCTTTTGCGTGCGCACCGCCTACATCCACCTTCCATGGCCCGCCCCGTTCATCCCGCCTTCGACAAAACCAAGACCGTCGCCGAAAACCGGCGGGCGCGGTATGATTATTATATCGAGGATACGGTCGAGGCGGGGATTGCACTCACCGGGACCGAAGTAAAAAGCCTGCGCTTTGGCGAAGGCTCGATCGCCGAGAGCTATGCCGAAGTCAAAGGCGGCGAGGTGTGGCTGATCAACTCCAACGTCCCCGAATTCAGCCACGGCAACCGTAACAACCACGAGCCCAAGCGCCCCCGCAAGCTGCTGCTGCACGAGCGTGAGATTGCCCGCTTCACCGGCGCGGTCGAGCGCAAGGGGATGACGCTGGTGCCGCTGTCGGTCTATTTCAACAGCCGCGGACGGGCCAAGGTCGAACTGGCGCTGGCCAAGGGCAAGAACGTGGCCGATAAACGCGCGACGACCAAAGAACGCGACTGGAAGCGCGAGCAAGCGCGGATTATGCGGGATCACCAATGACCACTGTTTCGGCCCGCTTGGCCGGCTGGTTCCAAGCCCGCATCCCGACCCGCGAGCAGCTTGAGAAAAGCCGCTGGGTCAAGCCCTATTCCAAGCACGTGCTGCGCTCTGACCTGTGGCGGTTCAATCGCCGCTCCGTCCCGCGCGGGGTGGCGCTGGGGCTGTTTGTGGGGATTATGATCCCGCTCGCGCACTTCGCCGCTGCGGCTTTGCTGGCCGTATTTGTGCGCGCCAATATCCCGATTGCTTTAGCTGCTACCTTTATCGGTTTTCCGGCATTTCTTCCGGTGATCTGGCTGGCGGCGGAGCGGGTCGGGTCATGGCTGCTGCGGGTCGATGCGATGACTGCGGTCGCGCCGGTGACCCAAACCATGCAGGCGACCGAGACCGACCATCTGCTCGCCATCCTGACGCAAAAAGGGCCGAGCGTTGCGTTCGGGATGTTCGTGATCGCCTCGGTACTGGCCAGCCTTGGGTACCTCGCCACCAGTTTCTTCTGGCGGTTGCGGGTCGGGCGTAAGCGTGCACGGCGGCTGGCCGAAGCGCGATTGCGCGAGCCCGCGGGATGAGCGGCAGAGCTGCGCCGATGCGCCGCTCGGGCGGCGATTGGCTGGTGCCGGTTGCGGCATTGCTGAGCAGCTTGGCGCTGGTCTGGCTCGCCGTGCATTCGCTGAGTGCAGTGCTGGCCTTCGCCGCCGGGCTGGTCGCCGTGGGCGGGATTGCCTGGGCGCTGACCCGGCGCACGGTGGTTCAGGCCGAAGCCGAATATGCCATGCCTGATTGGTCGGTGACCGTCGCCGCGATTGACCGCAGCGATGCCGCGGTGGCGGTGACCGACCGCGCCGGCCGGCTGGTTTGCGCCAATCGCAATTATCAGGACTGGTTCACCGCCGGAGCGGCTCCGCCGCGGTTGGCGGTGGACAACATGTCACTTGAACGGCTGGCCAAGGCCGGCCGTTCGGCTTGGCGCGATGGGCGCGGCAACGCCGACCTGATCGAGGACGGGCAAAACCGTTGGCAGGCCGGGGTGCTGCGCGCCGGGCGCGGCGACGATTACCTGGTCTGGACATTCACCCCGCTCAGCGCGCCCGATCCGGTGGCCGAACTGGTCCCGCACCTTGACGGCAAGCTGGGCCGGGCGCTGGCGCAGGCCGGGTTCAGCCTCGCGGTGGTTGATCCCGATGGCACGCTGCGCGCCGCCAGCTCAGGTTTTGCCAGCCGCGCCACCGGCGATCCGGCCGCGCTGCTGACGGGGCAGGAATTTACGGCGCTGCTGCGGCAGGATGAAAGTGACCGGATCACTTGGGCGCGCGATGGCAAACGCGGCGCACCGCTAACCATGTTCTATATGCCGCTCGCCGATCCCGACGCGCCGGGCTCGCCCGACTACGATCACACCCCCTCTCTGATGCTGATCGCCGATCATGGGATTGGCCTGGGAGGCGGGGCGAGCGAGGCCAGCGCCTCGGTCCAGCATCTGGAGGCGCTGCTCGGGCAAATGCCGCTTGGCCTGGCGATGGCTGACCGCGATGGGCGGCTGCTGTTCGCCAATGCCGCGTTTATGCGCGCAGCGGGTAAAGAAGGCGAAGTTCCTCCGACCTACCCGACCGATCTGGTGGTGCAGGAAGACAAAGGCCCGATCTCGGACGCTATCCGCCGGTTTGCGCAAGGCCCCGCTAACAGCGGTGATCTGGCGGTGCGGCTGAAGGGGATGGCCGAAGAGCCGGTCACGCTCAGCCTGGCGGGCGTACGCGGGCTGGGCGAGGCGGCAGTGCTGCTGGGCCTGACTGACAATACCGAGGAAACCCGGCTCAAGCGGCAAGTCGCGCAGGCCACCAAGATGCAAGCTGTCGGGCAACTTGCCGGCGGGGTGGCGCACGATTTCAACAATGTCCTGACCGCGATCCTGGGCACTTGCGATCTGATGCTGCTGCGCCACACTCCGGGTGACAGCGATTATGACGATATTCAGCAAATCCGCGCCAACTCAAACCGCGCCGCCAGCCTGACTCGCCAGTTGCTCGCGTTCAGCCGCCAGCAGACGCTGCGCCCCGAAGTGCTGCAACTGCCCGATGTGCTGTCCGATGTGTCGCACCTGCTCAAGCGGCTGATCGGCGAAAAAATCCAGCTGACCGTCACGCACGATCGCGATCTGGGCCCGGTCCGGGCCGATCCGACTCAACTGGAACAGGTAATCGTCAATCTGGCAGTCAATGCGCGCGATGCGATGGCCGCGAAAGGGGATGGCGGCAAGCTGGTGCTGGCGACGAAGAAGATTTCCGCCAGTCAGGTCCGCGCGATGCGCGGCGGGATCATGCCAGAGGTTGATTACACCGCGCTGGTGGTCGAAGACAGCGGCACCGGGATCGCGCCCGATCACCTTGGCAAGATTTTTGAGCCGTTCTTCACCACCAAGGATTTGGGCAAGGGCACCGGGCTGGGCCTTTCAACCGTGTACGGCATCGTCAAGCAATCGGGCGGGTTCATCTTCGCTGACAGCGAAGTGGGCCGCGGGACCAAGTTCACCGTGTACCTGCCGGTGCATCACCTTGATCCGGACGCCGCCCCCTTGCTGGCTGCGCCGATCGAGGCCCCTGCAAAACAGTGGTCCGGCGGCGGCCGCGTGCTGCTGGTCGAAGACGAAGACATGGTCCGCGCGGTCGCCGAACGCGCGCTAACCCGCGCCGGCTACACCGTGACCATCGCCAGCGACGGCGACGAAGGATTGGAAATCGTGGCAAGCGGGGCCGAATTTGACGTGATCGTGTCCGACGTGGTCATGCCCGCCATGGACGGCCCGACGATGATTCGCGAAGTGCGCAAGCTGCGCCCGGCCATGCCAGTGCTGTTCATGTCCGGCTATGCCGAGGAACAGCTGCGCGACCAAATCGGCATCGCCGACGTGCACTTTTTGCCCAAGCCGTTTTCGGTCCAGCAGATTTCGGACAAGGTGGGGGCGGTGCTGGCGAGTTCATCCAGCGAAACTCCCATAAACAACTGAAAACAACAAGTTTATCTGAACGTAATGTATAAACCAAAAAATATCGTTCTTCTCTTGTTCCATCAGAACAAATGCGATACATCGAGTCGCACGTTGACCTTCCAGGTCGGCTGGTTAGGCAAGGGGACAGATCATGGCTGCACAGCTCAAGCTGATTCAGGAAGGCAAAGAAACGATGGACCGGGAGAAGGCGCTCGAAGCGGCGCTGGCACAGATTGATCGCGCGTTTGGCAAGGGCAGCGCGATGAAGCTGGGCTCCAAGGAAACGATGCAGGTCGAAACGATCCCCAGCGGGTCGCTTGGGCTCGATATCGCGCTGGGCGTGGGCGGCCTGCCGCGCGGGCGGGTGATTGAAATCTATGGTCCCGAAAGTTCTGGCAAGACCACGCTGGCGCTGCATGTTATTGCCGAGGCGCAGAAGGCTGGCGGGACTGCGGCCTTTGTCGATGCCGAGCACGCGCTCGATCCGGTCTATGCCAAGAAGCTCGGCGTGGACATCGACGAGCTGATTGTGTCACAGCCCGATACCGGTGAACAGGCGCTTGAGATTGTCGACACCTTGGTCCGTTCCAACGCGATCGATGTGCTGGTGATCGATTCGGTCGCGGCGCTGGTGCCGCGCGCCGAAATCGAAGGCGAGATGGGCGATACCCACGTCGGCTTGCAGGCCCGGCTGATGTCGCAATCACTGCGCAAGCTGACTGGTTCGATCAGCCGTTCGCGCTGTATGGTGATTTTCATCAACCAGCTGCGGATGAAGATTGGGGTGATGTACGGCAACCCGGAAACCACCACCGGCGGCAATGCGCTCAAGTTCTACGCCTCGGTCCGGCTCGACATCCGCCGCATTGGCCAGATCAAGGATCGCGACGAGATTGTCGGCAACACCACCCGGGTGAAAGTCGTCAAAAACAAGGTCGCGCCCCCGTTCAAGCAGGTCGAATTCGATATCATGTACGGCCAAGGTATCTCCAAGATCGGTGAAATCCTCGATCTGGGCGTCAAGGCCGGGATCGTCGAGAAGTCCGGAGCCTGGTTCAGCTATGACAGCATCCGGATCGGCCAGGGACGTGAAAATTCCAAGCAATACCTGAAGGAAAATCCCGAGATTTGTGACCGGCTGGAGGCTGCGATCCGTAGCCACACCGATGGTCTGTCCGGGGAGATGATGGCTGGTCCGGACGCAGACCAGGACGACTGATCCCTGAGAGCTTCCGGTTGCGGCGAGCTGCCCGCTCGCTGCCGCCGGGGTTGAAAGGAGGGCGTCTCCTGTCCCCCGACGCCCAAGGGGCGCCCTCCGAGAAACAATACCGGCGCGGTAGCAGTAATGCTGCCGCGCCGGTTTCACGTTCTCGGTCCAGATATACCCACAAAGCTGCAAATTGTTGGCTTGAACAAATACTATTTTGCCCGCACGCTCTATTCACCAAAACAGGGAGGGCTCATGGTAAAGTATAAGTACGCGATATTGGTTGCAGTGGGGTCAGTGTGGCTGTCAGGTTGTGCCACGGTCATGCACGGAGCACATCAGACCTTCGAACTGGGCAGCGATCCGCAGGGCGCAACCGTCAAGCTATCGAACGGAGCGTCGTGCGTCACGCCATGCAAAATGGAACTGCCACGCCGCCACGATTTGCGGGTTGATTTTA
>JAYVML010000174.1:0-13222 GCA_043758955.1 Novosphingobium sp.
CATTTTCTCAACATCATATCGCGGTCACCGGGCAACGGAGCGCTAGATGTTGTAACTTGCGGTGTTATTCTTCGTGTCCGATATCCCAATCGCCGATTCGCGCGCCCGAACCCTCAAGAGCTCTCTCAGCCATGACCCGCCCACAAGCCAAGCCCGGACTCCTGACGGCTTCCTTCGCCTATAAGCCGTTCCGCTACCCCTGGGCCTATGACTTCTGGAAGCGCCAGCAGCAGGTCCATTGGATGCCCGAGGAAGTGCCCTTGGGCGAGGATTGCAAGGACTGGGCGGCGAAGCTCAATGACCGTGAACGCAATCTGCTCACTCAGATTTTCCGATTCTTCACCCAGTCGGACATCGAGGTAAACGACAATTACATGGAGCGCTACGCCACGGTGTTTAAACCTACCGAGGTGAAGATGATGCTCGCGGCCTTCTCCAACATGGAGACCGTCCATATCGCCGCCTACGCCCTGCTTTTGGAGACCATCGGCATGCCGGAGGCGGAGTTCTCCGCCTTTCTCGAGCTAGAGGCGTTGAAGGCAAAGCATGACTACATGCGCCAGTTCGGCGTTGGCACGAACGCGGACATCGCACGCACCCTGGCGATGTTCGGTGGCTTCACCGAAGGGCTTCAACTCTTCGCCAGTTTCGCCATGCTGATGAACTTCCCGCGCTTTAACAAGATGAAGGGCATGGGCCAGATCGTCACCTGGTCGGTCCGCGATGAAAGCCTGCACTGCGAGGGGATCACCAAGCTGTTCCACGCCTTCGTGCAGGAACGCGGCTGCCTGACCAAGGCGGTCAAGGAAGACATCATCGATTGCTGCCAGAAGACCGTGCGGCTGGAAGATGCGTTCATCGATCTGGCGTTCGAACAAGGCCCGGTCCCGGGGATGAGCCCCAAGGAGATCAAGCGCTATATCCGCTACATCGCCGATTGGCGGCTGAGCCAATTGGGCTTCCAGCCGATCTACATGGTCGAAGACCACCCGCTCCCCTGGCTCGCGCCGCTGCTCAACGGGGTCGAACACGCCAACTTCTTCGAAACCCGCGCGACCGAATATTCCAAAGGCGCCACCAAAGGCTCGTGGCAGGATGTCTGGTCGAGCTTCGATTCGCGCCGCGACGCGCGCGCCAGCGAAGGCGCCAACGACGTAGCCGCAATGATCGCGGCGGCGGCGAATGAGCCGGATATGTTTGGGGGCGCCGGGGTGGCGGCGGAGTGACAAGTACCGTTCGGAGGAAGTTCGGTGACGGAATTCGATCCCGACAAGGACGCTATCAACCGGGGAAAGCACGGGCTGATGCTGGAGCTTGGTTCTGAAATTTTCGAACGGGCCTATATCGAGGAGGAGGACAACCGCGTCGATTACGGCGAAACTCGTTTTCTTGCGATTGGCCCGGTCGCATTTTTCGCTGAATGACAGGATTTGTGCAGTAGTCTATACTTGGCGCGGCCGTGAGCGCCGTTTGATCAGTTTCAGGAAAGCAAATGACCGCGAAACCCGAAAATATCGTCAAAGTCACGCCTGAACGGCTTGCCGCCGCACGGGCCGAAATCACGCCCGAATTTTTGGCGCGGTTCGACGCGCTGACCGACGAAGACATCGCCGCCCAGATCGCAGCCAATCCCGATGCCGCACCCGAGCTGACCGACGAATGGTTCGAAAATGCCCGGCTGGTGATCCCGCTCAAGGGGCGGAAGCGCGCGGCGTGATGGTAACGTCCACAAATTGGCAGGACGTGTGGTCCAGCTTCCACTCCCGCCGCGACGCGCGAGTGAGCGAAGGAGCGAACGACGTGGCCGATGCGATCGAAGCGGCGGCGAATGAGCCGGAACTGTTTGGGAGCGCCGGGGTGGCGGCGGAGTGAATGGTCACGGGCTCCACTCCTCTACCAATGTACATCGCGGATTGTCCGCGCTGCAGTCATGCGCAAGTCACGTTCGACATATTAGCGTCTGTATATGCTGGGAAGATCGACTACGATCAACACTTTGAATGCTTTTTACACTGCAGGTCATGCTTCCGCACATCAATTGCATTGTTACGCCAAATTCATAGCCGCGATTCGACGCCCATGAGCCATGCGAGTGAGTACGTCGGTATTTACTACGAACTGAAGAAATGGGTGTTTACTGTACCTAGCAAAAGAGACGTGCCGCCACATGTTCCGGAAGAAATTGCTAGGATATTTAATGAAGCAGCTCCTTGCGCCGCGATCGGCGCTTGGGATGCGGCCGGGACCATGTTTCGTAAAGTTCTTGATGTGGCGACGCGAAAGAAAACGCCCAGTCCTGAATCCGAAGATGCGGTTAAGCCTTCAAGCTGGAAGACTTTCAAGGATCTCCGCTTGCGTTTAAATTGGCTCTTCGAAAATGGGTTTCTTGATCGATCTTTGGAAGATCTATCAAGCTGCATCCACGCAGATGGAAACGATGCTGCTCATGATGTAAATGGAATTGGCAGGCAAGAGGCCGAGGACCTATCTGATTTTTGTGATCAGTTGCTAAGAGTGGTCTATACCACGCCTGGGCAAATACAGGAAAATCGTAGCCGTCGTGAAGCGCGACGCGGCGCAGTTTAGTAATAAACAAATTTCGGGACACTATCCTAAATTCCTCAGTTCCCGGCTCCCACTCCCCGTCGGTTCAGCACCATTTACCTCCCGTCAGCTAATCCTGCGCTACACCGCTGGGCATGGCGCGTCAGCATCGCAGAGAAGAACAGGGATCGGCATGGGGCGCGCTGCTGGGCGTGCCGCTGATGCTTGGCGTCGGCTATTACATCTCCGGTGACGCGGTGCCGCTGGTCAATTCACTGACCATGAGCGCCGGCGAGCGCGCCAAAAGCGAGCGCAGCGTGACGTACTCGGGCTGCCGTGAAGTGCGGCGGCTGGGCAAGGCACCGCTTTACGCCGGCCAGCCCGGCTACCGCGAAACCATGGACGGTGACGGCGACGGCATCGCGTGCGAAGACTATTGATGCCCGTTCCAGTCGGATCGAGCCCGAAAAGCCCTTACCCGGCGGGGAAGGGTTGGGATGGGGGTTCTGCCTTATCGAGAGCGGGGAGCCCCCACCCCCATCCCCTCCCCGCTGGGGAGGGGCGATTGAAGCCAAGCTGGACAGGCTCTAGACCCGCCCTCACCCAATGCCCCACCTCCTAACCCCCACCACCCTCACCGCCGCCTTCATCGCGCTCAACCTCCTCACTTTCGCCAGTTTCGGAATCGACAAAGCCAAGGCCCGCGCGGGGGCTTGGCGCTTGGCGGAATCGACGTTGCTTTTCCTCGCCTTCCTTGGCGGCATTGTGGGGGCCTATGCCGGGCGGGCGGTGTTTCGGCATAAGACGCGCAAGCAGCCGTTTAATTCCAATTTGTTCGCCATCGCGGTGCTGCAGATGCTCGGACTGGGTTTGCTTATTGGTTGGTATTTGACCGGGTGACCGCCGGCCCCCTGTTCACCGCACAACTTCGACCCTATAGATAAACCAGCAGGTCACGCGCCACTATACGCGGCCTCGCTTTCCAACCCAGCATCTCTTGCCCAGCCCCTCGCGGTCATCCGCACGGGACCGTGGGCGCGGGGTGCTTGCCGGAGAATGCCCGATGCCTGAACATGTAACCGACCTTCGGCTGATCATTGCCGCTGCGCCCTTTACCGCCGAACGGCACCGCGACCAGCGCCGCAAGGACGCCGGGGCCTCGCCCTATATCAACCACCCGCTGGCCCTGGCGGATATCCTCGTCAACGAGGGCGGCGTGGACGATGCAGCGGTGATTGCCGCCGCGCTGCTCCACGATACGGTGGAGGATACCCAAACCACGCTGGCCGAACTGACCGAGCGCTTCGGCCCCGCAATCGCCGGGGTTGTCGCCGAAGTCAGCGACGACAAGACCTTGCCCAAAGCGGCGCGCAAGCGGCTGCAAGTGGAACACGCCGCGCACGCCTCGCCCGCCGCTAAATTGGTGAAACTGGCTGACAAGATTGCCAACCTGCGCGATCTGACCGCCAGCCCACCGGCGGACTGGTCGGCACAGCGCAAGGCGGACTATTCCACTTGGGCAGGCGAAGTGGTGGCGGCTCTGCGCGGGATCAACCCGGCGCTGGAAGCCGCGTTCGATGCGGCCGCAGCGCGCTTGGCCTGACCGCGTTGCGGTGGCGCCGCCCTCGCTCGTCCGGTCCCACCCAACACACGGCTGGTGCGCGCGCCGAAAACTGGCCCAACCTGACATCAACGCGCGAAGTGCCCCTGGCAGCAAGGCTGGGGGCATTTTGCGTTCGGCGGCCGGGGCGTCTGACATTGGCTAAAGTTCATGATGGTTAAAAAGGCTGCGGGAACCGCAATGGCGATCTGGCGTTGATGGAGCAAATACAACCATTCTTCAGGGATCGCCCATCATGTTCCACTCCAATGAAAACACCGCCACGCTCAACACCTTGATCGCCACGTTGATCGACAGCGTCGAAGGCTATCAGAAGTCCGCCGCAGACGTTGACAACCCGCGTTATGCGGAGCTGTTCAAAGCTCGCGCGACCGAACGTAAAAGCGCCGTTGACATGTTGCAGGCTGCCGTTGTGGCACAGGGCGGCACGCCCGAGGACGATGGTTCGCTGATGGGCTCAATCCACCGGGCTTTCCTGTCACTGCGCGAAGCCGTCTCGACCCGCGACGATGCGGCGATCATCGCGGAAATTCATCACGGCGAACATTATCTGAAGGACAAGTTCGAAACCGCACTTGATAGTGACACGTTGGCCGATGCCCCGCGCGCGGCAGTTCAGGCCGCGTGGAATTCGGTCAAGGCCGGGCATGATGAAATGTGGCAGCTCAACCATGCGCTGCAGAACAATGAACCGCACACCGCATCGTCAGGCATTGGGCAGGATAGCCGAGCCGCCTAGCTTCGCGGAGCGCTGCGGCGATCTTTGCCATCGCGGCGTTCACTGGTGCGGCGATCAGCAAAATCGATATGGATTTGGTGCTGCCGCCGATCCACATGGCGGCGGCCTTCGCCCTGCTCGTTGCAGATAGGCCCCTCGGGTAGTTCTGACATCGCTACGCTCTTTCCAGGCTTCACCTGCGTAAATCGCAGCGGAAACTCAGTAATCCTACGTAAAGATGGTTGGAATTTCGTTAATAACCCCCAACAGGTGGAGCCGGATAATTTCACTTGGGCTTACTTGGGCGGCACCCAGTAAAACGCGAAGCGCTTGACCTTGCCCTCGATCAGGTTTTTCTTGAATTTCTTGCGGGCATCGTCTGCGCCTTCGATGGTCGTGCAGACCAAATGTGTCCCGCCCGAAGGCAGCGTTTCAATCGCACTGACACTGATCGACAGGTTGTCGCAGGTCGCGCGCACCTCGGGTTCGGGTAGCTTGATGTTCATCGCGCGGGACATGGGTAAGGCTCCTAGCCGGTAAGCGGGAGCGCGAAGCATGTCTCTCAGCCGCGGGCGCTTACACAGGAAGGTCCGCGCGGTAAGCCATTATGGGCGCAAAGCCGTGTTTTAGCAAGCACCGCGGGGCTGCTAAAAACCTAGCGCGTGGGCACACGGTCCCGAATTTTGTCAAATGCCGCCTTGATATTGGCAAAGCGTTCATCGATCGCCGGTTCGAATTCGGTGTCCGTAACGATATAGGGCCAGTCGCCTTCGATCCCCTCGCGCACCAGTTCTCCAACATAGCGCGGGTCAATCCCATTGGCGATGGCGTCGCGGGCGATCTTGGCAAATTCGCCTTCCTCGGCGCCGTCGGTCAGCCCCTCGACTTCGCCAAACCGGCTGGGCAGGTTGCGGGTCGATTCCATGATCTGGGTGCGGATGAAGCCCGGGCACAGCACCGACACTCCAATTCCGCGCGGTGCCATACTGGCGCGCAGCCCTTCGGACAAGCCGACCACACCGTATTTGGTGACGTTGTAAGCCGGATTGACCCCGGCCCACAGCCCGGCAATTGAGGCGGTGGAGACGATCTGACCGCCATCACCATGAGCCTCGATCAAGGGACCGAAGATCTCGATACCCCAGATTACGCTCATCAAGTTGACCCCGATGGTCCAGTCCCAACTCGCCTGCGTCCACGCGCTGTAATCACCCCCACCACCTACCCCGGCATTGTTGACCAGAATGTGGACTTTACCAAATTTTGCAATCGTGGCGTCCGCAGCGGCTTGCAGTTCGGCCTTTAGCGACACGTCGGCGCGGACAGCAGCAATGTCGGCATTGGTGGCCGACAAACCGGCGCGCGCGGTTTCCAGAGCAGCCTCCTCGATATCGCAGAGCATCACTTTGCACCCAGCGGCGGCAAGTGCCTGCGCGATGCCGAGGCCGATCCCCGACGCCGCGCCAGTTACAAACGCTACCTTGCCTTCAAGTTGCTGCACGTGCCTCACTCCCCTTTTGAGGCAAAGTGATGCACCCCTGCTGCGCCGCTGTCACGGCGCAATCGCCCAACCGGGGCGCAGCGCTTATTCCGCGCCGCGCGGACGATCGTCTTCGATCCCTTGTTCACCCAGGCCATCTTCTTCGTCATCATCGTTTCGCTCGCCGCGAAAGGCCCCCATGTCGATATGACCTGAAGAGACCATCTGGTTCATCGTATCAACCAGATCGGGGGTGGAATCCTCGTCGTTGTCGCTAAACCCCGTGTAATCGGGCTTTTCACTGTCGCCCGCACCGAAGTCGGAGCCGCGCCCAAGCGCCTCGTCGGCCAGGGTCTGCGCTTGTTCGCCGGCATCATCCTGCGATTGGTTGTGCGCTTCGGGGGCGAAATCGGCCGCGGCCGGGCGCTTATTGGGGGGCATGCAAAGTCTCCGGACGGGGGTTCCTGTCCGATCAACCGCTTGATTACCAATGCGTTCCCGCCGCATCGATCAGCTGGCGAGTCTTAGCCCTTCAGCCTTGCGCTCAGCAAGCTTTGGCTGATCGAGCCAGATGCCGCGGGTATCGTAAACCAGCTTGTGCGCGCGTTCGGCCACGGGGACCGCCTTGAACTGGTCATGGTCAACCAGCACGATCAGGATCTGCGCGGTTTCCAGCGCTGTATCGATATCGATCAGCTCGGCCGCGGTACCGGCGAATTCCTGCGGCAGCGCGCCCGCATAGGGTTCGACCACCTTAACTCGGCTGCCGAACTTGCGCGCCAGCGTAACCGCGACCAGCCGCGCCGGGCTCTCGCGGAAATCGTCGATGTTGGCTTTGAACGCAAGCCCCAAGCAGGCGATCGTCGCGCCTGGATTGGCCGTGATCAGCGCCTCGGCCTGGGCTATCACATGATGGATCTTGCCGTCGTTGACCCCGCGCGCGGTGCGGATCAGCGGGGTCTGTTCGGGGGCGCCGTGGACGATGAACCACGGATCGACCGCGATGCAGTGCCCGCCCACCCCCGGCCCCGGTGTTAGGATGTTGACGCGCGGGTGGCGGTTGGCCAGCCGGATCACTTCCCACACATCAAGCCCCATCTTGTCCGCCACCATCGACAATTCGTTGGCGAAAGCGATGTTGACGTCGCGGTAGGCGTTCTCGACCAGCTTGGTCATCTCGGCGCTGCGGGCATCGGTGACCACGCAAGCGCCGCGCACGAAGCGCTTGTAAAAGGCCAGCGCCTTGCGCGCACAGCGCGGCGTGATCCCGCCGATCGAGCGATCGTTGTTGGTCAGCTCTTCAAGGATTTTGCCGGGCAGCACCCGCTCGGGGCAATAAGCGATCGAAACGTCGGGAGTATCGCTGGTCAGGCCGGGACACTTAAGGTCGGGACGCAGCTTAGCGATCAGATCGCGCAGCGCCTCGGTGGTGCCCACAGGCGAAGTCGATTCGAGGATCACGGTGTCACCGCACTTGAGCGCCTTGGCGACCGCTTCACCGGCGGCCAGGACATAGGAAATATCGGGCGCGTGCTGATCGTCGAACGGGGTTGGCACGGCGATGATGAACACGTCAGCGGCGGTGACCTGGGTCGAAGCCTTGAGCATCCCGCGCGCCACCACGCCTTGCACCAGCCCGTCGAGATCAACCTCTTCGATGTGGATTTCGCCGCGATTGATCGTATCGACCACGTGGCTCGACACATCGACGCCGTGAACCTGGCAGCCCGCGCGCGCCACGATGGCGGCGGTCGGCAGGCCGATATATCCCAAGCCTACCACGCAGACCGACGGTTTAACGTCCGATTTCATTCCCGAGCAGCTCCACGATGCGCTGCGCCGAGTGCCCGTCCCCGAAGGGATTGTGCGCCCGCGCCATGTTTTCGTAAGCCGCCTTATCGTCGAGAAGATTGAACAATTCGGTAACGATAGTCCTGGTGTCGGTGCCAACCAGCTTAGCGGTTCCGGCAGTCACGCCTTCGGGGCGTTCGGTGATTTCGCGCATCACCAGCACCGGCTTGCCCAGCGCCGGGGCTTCCTCCTGCACTCCGCCGCTGTCGGTAAGCATGATCTCGGCCAGACTGATCAGCCGCGCGAAATTGGGGTAATCGAGCGGTTCGGTCAGCGCCACGTTGCTCAGGCCCGCCAGCGCGGCATCCATCACCCTGCGCACGTTGGGGTTGGGGTGGACCGGAAAGATCACCGCCACATCGGGCCGCGCGGCGATCTGCCGCACGGCTTCGGCGATGTTCTCCAACCCGCCGCCAAAGTTTTCGCGGCGGTGGCTGGTGACGCCGATGATCCGCTTGCCCGCAAAGCGCGCTTCGATTTCGGCCAGGCCCGAAGCCAGCGCGGGTTCGGCAGTGATCCGCGCGGTGACCCAGTGGAGCGCGTCGATCACAGTGTTGCCCGTGACGTGGACGCGGCGTGGATCGATTTGTTCGGCGATCAGCGCGCCCGCCGCAACCTCGGTCGGGGCGAAATGCAGGCTGGCGATCTGGCCGATGATCTTGCGGTTCACCTCCTCGGGCCAGGGGTGATAGATATTGCCCGAGCGCAGCCCGGCCTCGACATGATCGACCGGCACCTTGCGGTAATAAGCGGCGAGCGCGCCCGCCATTGCGGTGGCGGTATCGCCCTGCACCATCACGCGGTCTGGCTGAACCTGGTCCATCACCCCGCCCAGCCCAGTCAGCAGCGCGGCGGTCAGCGCGTCGAGGCTCTGGTCGGGTTTCATCAGGTCCAGATCAAAGTCAGGCACGATCCCGGCGATCTGCAGCACCTGATCGAGCATGCCGCGGTGCTGCGCCGAAACACAGACCACCGGAGTAAAGCGCGGATCGGCGGTGAGCGCGGCGACCACCGGGAACAGCTTGATCGCCTCGGGCCGGGTGCCGAATACAACGAGGATTTTGTGCGGTGCAGTCATAACAAGCGCCCTACCATTGCGGAGTTAACCATGAAATAAGGCATCGCGGCTAGTCAGCGGTTGCAACGAATGGGGATGTGATGCGCGTTCTGGTTACCGGCGCTGCCGGGTTCATCGGTTTTTGCCTTGCCCGCCGCCTGCTGGCGCGCGGCGACGTAGTGATCGGGATCGACAGTCTCAATGACTATTACCAGGTGTCGCTCAAGCAGGACCGGATCGCCGCATTGCGTGCCGAAGGCGGCGGCCGGTTTACGTTCCACCAGCTCGATTTTTCCGACATAGCCGCGCTGACCGCCGCGCTGGCCGGGATCACGCTTGACCGGATCGCGCATCTGGGGGCGCAGGCCGGGGTGCGTTATTCGCTTGAAAACCCGCAGGCCTATGTTGCCTCCAACCTGGCCGGCCACGTCAATCTGCTTGAACTCGCGCGCCACCGCGCGGTCGAACATATGGTCTATGCCAGCTCGTCGTCGGTCTATGGCGGCAACACCAAGCTGCCGTTTGCGGTTGAAGACCGGACCGATCACCCGGTTTCACTTTACGCCGCGACCAAGCGCGCGGACGAGCTAATGAGTGAGACTTACGCGCATCTGTTCGCCTTGCCGCTGACTGGCTTGCGCTTTTTCACCGTCTATGGCCCGTGGGGGCGCCCCGACATGATGCTGTGGAACTTCACCCGGCGGATCCTGGCGGGCGAACCGATCCCCGTGTTCAACCACGGCGCTATGTACCGCGATTTTACTTACATCGACGATATCATCGCCGGGGTCATCGCTTGCCTCGATGCCGCGCCGGCCGATGACGGCACAGAGAAAGCCGGCGGTTCGATCAAGCCGCACGCGCTCTACAATATCGGCAACAACACCAGCGAGCCGCTGATGAAGGTCGTATCGCTGCTCGAAGCAGCCTGCGGGCGCAAAGCCGCAATCGAATACCTGCCGATGCAGCCGGGCGATGTGCCCAAAACCTGCGCCGATATCTCGGCCATTGCGCGCGATCTGGGCTACGCTCCGACGACTACAATCGAAGTCGGGGTGCCGGCGTTTGTCGATTGGTACCGGGCTTACCACCGCGTTTGAGCACGGCGAATAAGACGGCGGCCACGTGCAACAGCGTGGCTAGCGCTTGACTGTCAGCCTGATGACCGCGCCTTCAGGCGGGAACTCGCGTTCAAGCGTGCCGCCGATCTGGCGCATGGTGGCCTCTGTCATGCGCTGACCAAATCCGCCGCTGGGCTGACCGGTGCTTTCTCGAACCAAGACCTCGGCCGGCGCCGGACCCCCCGATTCGCGCCATTCGATCACCAGCGGCGCATCGGTCGCGGCCGCGATCCAGCTAATCGTGACCCGCCCACCAGGCTCGGACAGGGCACCATATTTGGTCGCATTGGTGGCAAGTTCGTGAATCACCAGCGCCATCGGCGATACCATCCGCGCCGGCACCATTAGATCATCGCCGCTCAGCACGATCGTCGGCCGATTAGCGTCGCCCGCGCTGTACGGCTGGCACAGGCTGGTGAGCAAGGCGGCCAATTGCACGTCGCTCGCCGCCTCGCCAGTCGCGACATTGTGCGCGCGGCTAAGCGCATGCACCCGCTGGGTGATCTCGGCCACCACTTCAGCGGTGGTGCCCGGTTTGCGCGCGGCCAGCCCAATTAACGACAGCACCACCCCGAACAGGTTGCGCACACGGTGCGCCAGCTCACGCGAAAGCAATTCGTTGCGCGCATTTAGCTCGCGCAATTGCCCCGCCTGCGCCGCTGCAATCTCTGCCCGCGCGCGCGCGCGCTCACCGTGATATCCGGTCCACAGCAACGCCAGCAGCACCAGCCACATCGCCAGCAGCAAAGGCACAACGCGGGCCTCGGCATTGTTCGCGCTGGCAAAGGCGGCATCGCGGCTTTCGCGCTGAACTCGGCCGAGTGCGGTCAGATGCTGGCGGATCTGGTCCATAGCCAGTTTGCCTTGCCCGCTCCGCACCACAGCAATCGCAGAAGCGATGTCCCCCGCGCGAGCCGACCGCACTGTGCTGCTTAACTCGTCGAGTTTGGTCCCGATCAACTCGTCGAGCGGACCGAGGTTTTGGTCCACCGCCGGATCGTTATTCTGCATGAACCGCAATTTCACCGCCGCCAGATTATTGGGCAGCTGCGCGACGGCGCGGTTATAGGGTTCAAGATAGGCTGGATCGAGCGTTAGCAGATAGCCGCGCTGCCCGGTTTCGACATCGGCCAGCGATTGATTGAGGCGTTCCAACGCGGTTTGCGCGTCCGCTTCCGCCAGCGCTCCGTCGCGGGCTGCGCGCTGCGCCATTGAGGATTGGACCAGCAGTAGCCCGATTCCTACTAGCAGCGCGGTCATTCCGGCCAGCAGCCATGCGCGCGGAATCGTTTGCAGCCGCGTGGCACCCGTTCGGACCCACAGGCTAATCTGGGCTGGCCAATCGCGCTGCTTCATCCGCCGCTCCTAGCATGACGGCGGACGCTGACGAAAGAGCCTTTGGCGGAGCGAGCGGGCAGCCGTGGACAAGCCCGGCGGCGTGGCTTGCGGCCCCGCCATGCTTGCGCAATCACGCGGCCATGGCGATTCTCTCAGACAAATGGATCCGCACCCAAGCGCTTGAACACGGCATGATCGAGCCGTTTGTCGAGGCCCAGCGGCGCGACGGGTGCATCTCCTATGGCCTCTCGTCCTACGGCTATGACGCAAGAGTTGCGCCCGAGTTCAAGATCTTCACCAATGTGAACAGTTCGGTGGTCGATCCCAAGCAGTTCGATCCCAATAGCTTTGTTGATCGTGAGACCGACGTCTGCGTGATTCCGCCCAATTCGTTCGCGCTGGCCCGCACGGTCGAATATTTCCGCGTGCCGCGCGATGTGCTGGTGATTTGCCTGGGCAAAAGCACCTATGCGCGCTGCGGGATTATCGTCAACGTCACCCCGCTCGAGCCGGGCTGGGAGGGCCACGTCACGCTGGAATTTTCCAACACCACGCCTTTGCCAGCCAAGATCTACGCCAACGAAGGTGCGTGCCAGTTTCTATTTTTGCAGGGCAACGAGCCGTGCGAAATCAGCTATGCCGACCGCGCGGGCAAATACATGGGCCAACGCGGGGTCACCCTGCCTAAACTCTAGGGTCAGGACCTAGGCCCGTTCTGCTGCCCTCCAGCGGCGATTTCGCTTGCGCTGACAGCGTGTTGCGACAACCTTAAGCGCAGCAGCAAGCGCCGGGGTGAACACACACCGCCGGTCTAGAGGGAGAACGGATCATGAGTGCAGTTGTCGCATTTATCGGGCGGGTCATGCTGGCCGCGTTGTTCATTATGGCCGGGTTGGGCAAGCTGGGCGATCTTACCGGGACCGATGCCTATATTCAGAGCGTCGGCCTGCCGGCTGGGTTGGGCTTGCCCGCCGCGGTGTTTGAGATTGCCGCCGGGCTGGCCATCGCGCTGGGAATTTTCACGCGGTTTTTTGCGCTGCTGTTGGCCGGGTTTTGCCTGGTCACGGCGATGATGTTCCACACCAACTTCGGCGATAAGATGCAAGCCGCCAACTTCATAAAAAACATCGCCCTGGCGGGCGGGTTCCTGGTGCTGTTCGCGCAGCGCCACATGACCTGGTCGTACGACATGATGCGCGAACGCCGCGCCGCTGACGCGGCCACGCGGGCCGCCGAACTGCGCGCCGAACGCGCCGAAGGCCGGGTCGAAGGGGTGCGCGAAGGCATGGTCGCGAATGTCCGGACCCCGGTTACCGAAGTGCGGACCCCCGTCACCGAGGTGATCCCGGTCACCGAGGTTCACACGCCTGTCACTGAGATCCGGGCGCCGATCCATGATGTCAGAACGCCTACCGATGAAATCTGAGCGGGTTTACGATATCGTTGTTTATGGGGCGACCGGTTACACCGGGCGACTGGTCGCCGAATATCT
>JAYVML010000175.1:0-6973 GCA_043758955.1 Novosphingobium sp.
CCGGTAGCAATGGCGGTGACCAGCAACCTAAATTACAGTTTCCTGCGCGGGGTGCAGCTTAGCCGCGTCTACGCCGAAGCGCGGCTGCTCAGGCTGGGGCGGCGGTTGGCGACAGTCGATGTTCAACTCTATCAGAACGACCGGGCGCGGCCAGTAGGGCAGGCGACAGTGACCTATGCGTTGCCCGATGGCTGAACTGAAAGTCGAAATGGGGGATCTCCGCCAGCCCGAAGAGCGGATTCTAGACGGGCCAACCCAGTCGCTTGCCGGCCCAGATCATGGCCAGATAACCCGCCATTCCGACGACAACGAACCCCGCGAAAGCCAAAGGGATTGCGCCGCCGCGGCGCAGCAGCAACGCCATCACCAAAAACGCCGGAAGCGAGGCCAGCACGTAAAGCGAAGATGAGAGCGCCAGATCGGCCAGCCGGGCCGCATCGCCCGTGTCGCGCCATAGCCACAGCATCGCGGTAAGCGAAACCAGCGGCAACGAGGCGACCAGTCCGCCCCATCCTGGATTGCGCCGGGCCAATTCGGAAGCAGCGGCGATCAGCAGGCCCGAAAGCGCTGCCTTGATCGCCAACTGCCCCCACATCGACGTGTCCTCAAAGCTGTTCGAGCATGTATTCGGCCGAGCTGACCTTAAACTCGCCAGGACCCTCGACATGCAGTTGCTCGACCGTGCCGTCATTGACCACCATCGAAAAGCGCTGGCCGCGCTTGCCCAGACCATAAGCGCTGCCGTCCATGGTCAATCCAAGCGCTTCGGCAAAATCGCCGTTGCCGTCTGCCAGCATGGTAATGTCGGCGGCGTCGCCGCTCTTGCTCCACGCACCCAGCACGAACGGATCGTTGACCGCCGTGCAGGCAATCTCGTCGATCCCCTTGGCTTTCAATTCCGCAGCCTTTTCGACAAAGCCGGGCAGGTGTTTGACCGAACAGGTCGGCGTAAAAGCACCCGGCACCGAGAACAACGCGACTCGCTTGCCGGCGAAATAGTCGGCGCTCTGCACCGCATCGGGCCCCGCCTCGGTCGCTTTGACCAGTTTCACATCGGGCAGCTTGTCGCCAACAGCGATCGTCATAAATATTCTCCTGATTGAAAAATGCACGGGTCCAGCGCGGAATATAGGGTCTGCGCGGCAACCTGCAACGGCCCGGAAGATGCTTAATTTCGCTTTACTGACCCGCTTTAAGATTGAGTAAACTCGATCAGCGAAAGTCCAGAGTGCGGGTACGGGCCCGCCGGGAGACTACTCATGACGATCAAAGGGTTTGCGGCCTGCGTTGCCGCAGCGGGTATGGTTATGTCCTTTCCAGCCGCAGCGGGTGGGATGGGGCAGGCGGAAAAAATTCGCCGCTTAGACATTATGTTGATGGTAACGGGGCTACGCTGCCGCACCACGAGAGACGACTTCCAGCGTGACTACGGCCGCTTCACCACCAATCACATCGGCGAACTCAATGCCGCTGCGCGCGAATTAAAAGCCGGTTATGCGGCACGCCTCGGCGCGGCCAAGGCTGACCGGGCGCTCGACAAGCTGAGCGTGCAAATGGCCAACCAGTATGGCCTGGGTCACCCCTGGCTGAACTGCGGGCAGCTTAAGCAAGTTGCCAGCACGTTGGCCGACATGCGCGGGTTGAGCCCGCTGGTTGAGGCCGCCAATGACCTGCTAGACGACGGCGCACACCAGTTGGCATGGATGCGCTGACGGGATTGGTTCGCTCCGCCGCTCGGCAACGAACGGCGGAGCGGGGGCATTCGGAGGGCAGGATTGAGACTGAATCTTTCCGGATCAGGGTGAAGCGGCGAGTACCGCCGGGCGGACCGGGCTGACCCTGCACCGCCGTCGCTTTCGCGCGAAGTCATGGGGTTGGAAAAACATATAAAGCAATCTTTATATTTGCCTCAAGCATAGTGCGAGGCTAAGGGCGGCGTCATTGGGGACGCTGCCGGTTTTTGTCTGCGGCAGGGCGTCCGATTCGATTGATAGGAGCTTTACCGTGGCCACCGTTCTAGCAAGTGCCCAGGATTACGTCGTTGCCGATCTCAACCTGGCTGACTATGGCCGCGCCGAAATCCGGATCGCTGAAACCGAAATGCCAGGCCTGATGGCGCTGCGCGAAGAATTCGGCGCGTCGCAGCCGCTCAAAGGCGCGCGCATCACCGGATCGCTCCACATGACGATCCAGACCGCGGTGCTGATCGAAACGCTGACTGCGCTGGGTGCGCAGGTCCGCTGGGCCACCTGCAACATCTTCTCGACGCAGGATCACGCCGCCGCTGCGATCGCCGCCACCGGGGTGCCGGTGTTCGCGATCAAGGGTGAGAGCCTGGCGGATTACTGGGATTATGTCGGCGATATCTTCAACTGGGGCGCAGATACCGATGGCACCACCGCCAGCATCATCCTCGATGACGGCGGCGACGCGACCATGTTCGCGCTGTGGGGAGCCAAACTCGAAGCCGGGGCCAGCCTGAACGAGCCGGAGAACGAGGAAGAGATCGAATTCCAGCGTGCGCTCAAAGCTTATATTGCCAAATACCCCGGCTATCTCACCCAGACGGTGCGCAACCTTAAGGGGGTAAGCGAGGAAACCACCACCGGGGTGCACCGCTTATACGAAATCGCCAAGAAGGGCGAACTGCCGTTCCCCGCAATCAACGTGAATGACAGCGTCACCAAGTCCAAGTTCGACAATCTTTATGGCTGCAAGGAATCGCTGGTCGATGCCATCCGCCGCGCCACCGATGTGATGCTGGCCGGCAAGGTCGCATGCGTTGCGGGCTTTGGCGATGTCGGCAAGGGCAGCGCGCAATCGCTGCGCAACGGCGGCGCGCGCGTGATGGTCACCGAAGTTGATCCGATTTGCGCGCTGCAGGCCGCGATGGAAGGGTTCGAGGTCGTCACGATGGAAGAGGCCGTGACCCGCGCCGATATCTTTTGCACCGCGACTGGAAACGCCGATGTGATCACCGCCGAGCACATGGCGGCGATGAAGCCGATGAGCATCGTCTGCAACATCGGGCATTTTGACAGCGAGATCCAGATCGCCGCGCTGTCCAACTATGAATGGACCGAGGTCAAGCCGGGCACCGATCTGGTCAAGTTCCCTGACGGCAAGCAGATCATCATTCTGGCCAAGGGCCGCCTGGTCAACCTGGGCTGCGCCACTGGCCACCCCAGCTTCGTAATGTCGGCCAGCTTCACCAACCAGACGCTGGCGCAGATCGAGCTGTGGACCAAGGGCGAGCAGTACGGCAACGATGTTTATGTGCTGCCCAAACACCTCGATGAAAAGGTTGCGGCGCTGCATCTCGAAAAGCTCGGCGTGAAGCTGACCAAGCTGACGCCAAAGCAGTCGGCTTATATCGGCGTCCCCAGCGAAGGCCCGTTCAAGCCGGATCATTACCGGTATTAAGCTTGCGCCGGTCGCGGGTCGGCCGGGGACGTCTTGCCAATCGCTCCCCTCGCGCATAGCGATGGCGCGATGACGCTTACCCCCAACGCGCTGGTCTTGCTGGGCTTGCTGCTGGCGGCCTGGACCTTGGCAGCGCTGTGGGCGCTGCTGGGGGCGCGCGCGCGGGTGCGCAAGGCTGAGGCGGGGCAGCGGCACGCTCGGCGATTGGCACGGATGGTCGATGAAAGCCCGGCGCTGCCCTTGCTGGTCCGCGCTGATGGCAAGATCGAGGCACCGCAGCGGCTGGCCAACTGGCTCGGACTCGATGCGGTCCCGCAGTTCCTGACCGAGCTTGATGGTGGGCGGATCGATGGCGGCGGCGGCGGGCTGACCAAGGACCAGCTTGATGAGTTGACCGCAGCGGTGCGGATCACCCAGCGCACCGCCGAACCGTTCCGGCTGGTGGTTACGCCGCGCGGGTCCAAACGCAGCTTGGCATTGCGCGGGCATTTGGCGGATCCGCAAGTGTCGCCCGGCGGCGCAGCCTTGGTCTGGGTGTTCGACTTTTCCGACAGCGAAAGCGAGCTGGTGCATTTGCGCGACGAAGCATCGCGCGCGCAGGGCGATTTTCAAGCCTTGGTCGGGCTGATCGAAGCTGCGCCGATGCCGATGTGGTTTCGTGGGCCTGAGGGCGACTTGCGGCTGGTCAATCACTCCTATGTCCGCGCGGTGGCCGGACAGGATGCACGGCAGGTCGTGGCCGACGGGATCGAGCTGGTCGAAAGCGTCGATGGGCTAACCGCGCAGCAGGTGGCACTGCAGGCGTCAGCAAAGCAATTGCCGATCGAACGGATGGTCTCGGCCACGATTGACGGGCAGCGCCGCGCGCTGCGGGTATCGGACCTGCCGCTCGGCACCGAAGGCGTGGCGGGTTATGCCGTTGACGTCGAGGAGATGGAGGAGCTCGGCCGGTCGCTGCGCGCCTTCCGCGATGCTCAGCGGACCATGCTCGATCAGCTCGCCGCCGGGGTCGCGCAGTTTGACGCCAAGCGCCAGCTGACCTTTGCCAACCAGCCCTTCCAGCGGACCTTTGCGCTGACCCCCAGGGTCATGCTCGATCCGCCGCCGTTCGAGCGGCTGCTCGATCTGGCACGCGATGCCGGGCGCGTCCCAGAAGCGCGCGATTTTCCGGCCTGGCGGCGCGAGCGGGCCGGCTGGTTTACCGCCGGGGCGGTTCAGGAAGAAGCCTGGGTGCTGGCCGATGGCACGCATTTGCGGGTGGTCGCCCAGCCGCTACCCGATGGCGGACTGATCCTGATCGCCGAAGACCGCACCGAACAATTGCGCCTCTCGGCCGTGCGCGACACTTTGCTGCGCACCCGCACCGCGACGTTCGACAGTTTGTTTGAATCGGTCGCGGTGTTCGCCCCCGACGGCCATCTGCAATTGTGGAATCGCCGGTTCGCCGCAGACTGGGGGCTGGAGGACAATTTCCTCGACACCCATCCGCGGATCGAACTGCTAATCGAAAAGATTGCCCGGCGGCTGGCCAAGCCGGTCAAAGCGAAACAAGTCGGTGACGTAGTGCGCGCAGCCACGCTGGACCGCAAACAGACCGGTGGGCGCGCCGTGCTGGCCGATGGCCGGACGCTCGAATTTGCCGGGGTGCCGCTGCCCGATGGCAATGGCCTGCTGACCGTGCTCGACATTACCGATTCGCAGAAAGCCGCCGAAGCGCTCAAACAGCGCGCCGCTGCGCTCGAAGAAGCCGACGCGATGAAGACGCGCTTCCTCGCCAACATGAGTTACGAATTCCGCACGCCGCTAACCTCGATCGGCGGCTTTGCCGAACTGCTCGAAGCTGGGCTGGGCGGCGACTTGTCGGGTGACGGCAAGGACTATGTCAGCGCGATCCTGCAATCGGTCGCGCGGCTGGGCGAACAGATAGAATCGGTGCTCGATCTGTCGCAAAGCGAGGCAGGGATGCTGCCGCTGGCGCGCGAAGAGTTTGAACTGCTGCCGTTCGTTCGCGCGCTGGTGGAAGATCGCGCGAACCGGATTTCGGCCGCAGGACTGACGCTTGATTTGCGCGGCGACAAGAGCGCTGGGCGGATCACCGGTGACCCGCGGCGGCTGGGCCGGGCAATCGGTCATTTGATTGACAATGCGATTGCCGCCACGCCGCCGGGCGGCCGCGTGCTAATCGAACTGGCCAGCCATAAGGGCAAGTGCCGGGTGGTCATTTCGGATAATGGCGCGGGGATGGACCCAGCCACGCTCGCCCGTGCGCTCGAAGGGATCAAGGTCAGCGCTGACGGCAAAGGAGTCGAACGCCGCCAAGGGCTGGGCCTACCGCTCGCGCGACAACTGATCGAGGCGCATGGCGGCAGCTTTGAACTGCTGTCCGAACCGGGGCAGGGAACCGCGGCGATCGTTGAACTGCCGTGATGCTCGCCTTGCCGAACATGGCCGCCACCGATGCCTTTGGCGCGCGTATCGCGGCGGTGCTGCGCGCGGGCGATGTGATCGCATTGTCGGGCGGGTTGGGCGCGGGCAAGACCACGCTGGCGCGCGCGATTATCGCTGCGTTGGGGTATCAGGGCGAAGTGCCGTCGCCCAGCTTTGCGATCATCGAAACCTATGATCCGCCGCTGTTGCGGCTGCCGCTGGTCCATGCCGATTTCTATCGGCTGGAAGATCCGTCCGAACTGGCCGAGCTGGGGCTTGAGCATTACCGCGAGGGCGCAGCGCTGCTCGCCGAATGGCCCGAACACGCTGGCGGGTTTGGGCATGAACCGGCGTGTCTGGCGATCCGGCTGGAAACTGCGGAAACGGGCCGGCTTGCCATTGTCGAGCCGGGGCAAGAGTGGCTAGGGCGGATGCCATGAGCTCAGAACTGCCTGACGGTGTCGAACTGTTCCTTGCCCGCGCCGGATGGGCCGGTGCGCAAATCGTCGCGCTGCCGGGCGATGCATCATTCCGGCGCTATTTCCGGGTCACCAAGCCCGGTAAAAGCGCAATGCTGATGGACTCTCCGCCGCCCAACGAAGACCCAGCGCCCTACTTGCGCGCGGCCACATGGCTCGACGCCAATGGCCTGCGCGCACCGCACATTTACGCCGAAGACGTGGCGCGCGGGCTGGTCCTGATCGAGGATTTCGGCGACGTGCGGATGCGCGAATACCTCGATCAATGGCCAAATGATGAACGCGCGATCTACACCATCGCGGTCGATACCTTGGTGGAATTGCACCGCTTGCCGTCAGGCCCGTTCCTCGATTACTCGATGAGCGAGTATAGGCGCGAGGCGCGGCTGTTTACCCAGTGGTATTGCCCAGCGCGGGAGTTAACCGTGGATAACGCCGGTTTTGACCGGGCGTGGGAACAGGCGTTCAGCGAGGTGTTGATCCGGCAGCGCGAAGGCGTCTGCGTGCTGCGCGATTATCATTCTGAAAACATCATGTTACTAGGCAGTCTTGAGAAGCAAGGTTTGCTTGATTTCCAAGATGCACTGGCCGGACACAAGGCCTACGATCTGGTTTCGCTGCTCCAAGATGCGCGGCGCGACGTC
>JAYVML010000176.1:0-5069 GCA_043758955.1 Novosphingobium sp.
GTCTCGCCGGCATTGCCCAAGTTTTCGGCGGGCACGGCCATGCCTGCGCCGGGGGCGTGATCGTGCAAGGCGTTGGTGTTGGCGGGTGAGGCGGCTGGCTTCTTCCTCATATCGAATGTCTCCTGGTGCGTGGCGCTTGATGCTGAGGGTGCCCGACACAGCGGCGCAGCTGCGCCCGGCCTGAAAGCCCTCCTCCAGCCAACGCAAAGCCGCGCCGGGCGTTCCGGTAAATGAGTGATTTAATACGAGAAGCGCGGCGCAGTTCGGGATCGGCCCGCAATCAGTATATTAAAGCGCAAATGCCGGACGCACGCCCAGCCGATCGCGCCACGCGCGCAGCGCTGGCCGCCCGTGATAGGCGTCCACTTTTAGCACGCGGGCAAAATCGAGCGCGACGCAGGCGGTGATATCGGCCAAGCTCACGAAGTTGCCGGCGACAAAGTCGCTGCCCGCCATGTGCAACTCGAACCGGTCGAGAAAATGCCCCAGCCGCGCCGCGCCGCGCGCCGCGAGTTCGGGAATTTGGGCGTAATTCTCCGGCCCGGGCAGCGCGCGATCCTTCATCGCCGGGGCGGTGTTGCGCATGGCCTCGGCAATCGCCATCATGCATTCGCCCTCAATCTTGGCGTTCCAGCTGGCGACTGCAGCCTTCTCAAGCGGGCTGCGGCCCAGCAGCGGCGGCTCGGGATGCGCAGCTTCAGCCCAGGCGGCAATCGCGGCATTGTCAGTCAGCACGGCTCCGTCTTCGAGCGCCAGCGCTGGGACTGTGCACGCTGGATTGATTGCCCGAAACGTGTTTGACAATTGCTCGCCCGCTGCCAGATCGACGATCCGCACCTCATGCGCGATGCCCTTCTCCGCTAACAAAATCCGTGCCCGCCGCGGACTGGGAGCGCGGAGGTAATCATAGAAGGTCAGCATGGAAGAGGCTCCGTGGTTGGATAGGGAGGTAAGCAGCATTTGGGGCCGTCGCGAGCCTGTACACAGCGAGGTTGCTGATCAGTTTTAAGTCCGCAATTTGGGATAATTCTGGCCGGCAACCTGCGCAAGGTCGGACTTGTCTAGGTCTGATTGTGCAAAAGTCACGTTCGCGGTGCGCATTGCGGGGATATGTTCGATTAACTCGTGCTTGAGGTTGCGCGCGACCGTCATTGCTGCTGGCAGGGACAGACTGTTATCCACCACGATCGCTACATCGGCGTGGAGGGCGTGTCCGATCCAGCGCGCTTGCGCTATGGCGACGCTGGCGATCCCGGGAACATGCTCGGCAGCGTGGCGGATTTCGGCAGTCACTTCGGGCTCGACCCCATCGAGTGCGCGGGTGATAACCGCCTTGGCCGATTGCCAGACAATCCCCAGTATCGTGATAGTAATCAGCAGGCCGATAATTGGATCAGCCAGCGGGTATCCAAACCACACGCCGATCGCGCCGAAAACCACTGCCAACGAGGTAAAGCCGTCCGTGCGCGCATGATAGCCATCTGCTATCAGCGCCGCGCTATTCATCTGCCGCCCGATACGGATGCGGAAGATCGCGACTGCTTCGTTGCCGATGAACCCGATCACGCCCGCCGCAGCGAGCCAGCCAAGGTGGCTGACCGCTTGCGGATGGAGCAGACGGTTGATCGCTTGGTAACCCGCAACTACCGCGCTGAAAAGAATAATCCCGACAATCAGAATGCCGGCCAGATCTTCAGCTCGGCCAAGCCCGTAGGTGAAAGTCTTAGAAGGCTTACGACGTGCCAAAATGAATGCGAGCCACAATGGAATTGCTGTCGTGGCGTCGGCGACGTTGTGGATCAAATCAGCTAGCAGAGCGACCGAGCCGGACAGCAATACGACCACGAATTGAAGCCCGGATGTGACCGCGAGGATTACAAACGACCATTTTATCGCCCAAACGCCTTTATCCGAGGTGGTGAGCGACGGATCGATTACGCCATGCGTATGTCCATGTCCCATGTCGTCGCCACCATGGCCATGACCACCATCATTATGGCCCTGATGACCGAGCACTGAAGATTGCGCGCCGAAGCCGAGCCAATCGCGAAAGGATGCCATCGAAAATTCCTTGTAGTCGGGAGGAGATGCTGCTTGCGCAGAAGCTCTCAAAGGTACTTTGTTAGTTGTTTGAACTCGCGCAGCGCCTGCTCACTCGACATGCCGCCATCGCCGACGGAGTCTGCGATGCAATGCTCCATGTGATCGTGGATCAGCGCGCGCTTGACCGTTCGAATGGTATTCTCGACCGCCTGTAACTGTTGCGCCAAATCAATACAGGATCGGTTCTCGGCCAGCATGCCAAGGATCGATTCAATGTGGCCAGCAGTCTGCTTAAGGCCGCGACGGACTTCGGGATCGGATGAATGCGCCATGCCAATCCCTACCCCCTAGGGGGTAGGGGGTCAAGAAGCCACCGGCAGACTTCAAATGGACAGGCCTAGAGTCTAGAGGCGAGGCTCGGAGCGTCCCAAGGCCCGAAACCACCCAGCCCAAAAGCCACTTGACCGTAATTTATTATGTTATACTATCTCGTATATCCAGACGTCGCCTTTCTGCGACTCGGCAACCGGGCCAGCGGCGGCGTTCCACCAGAGGAGACGGTGCCATGGCTTATGCAGACAGCCATTCGAACAACCGCAAATTAAGGGCCGGCGCGGCGGTTCTGGCGCTGGAGGCGGGGCTGGCCTGGGCGATCATCACTGGGATGGCGATCACGATCAATCGCACGCCGCCAACCCGCACGACCACGTTTGTCATTCCGCCAGACGCGCCGGTCACTCCCCTCCCGCCCCAGCCGCAGCCATCTGCGCAAGTGCAGCAGCGCGCGCCGCGTCCGCAAGTCGATCCAATCTACGATTTTGGTCCATCTACGCTGCCGACTTTCATCGCGGACGACAAATTGGGCAGTGGCGATGCCGGGACGATCGCGTTTCCGCGCGTCCAGCCAACGCCCGGCCCCGTCCCTAGCTTTGCCCCCAAAGCCGCGCGTCCCAAGGGCAAGACCACCGGCTGGGTGACCACCAACGATTACCCAACCAGCGACCTGCGGGCAGAGCATGAAGGATCGGTTCGCTATCGACTGACGATCAACGCCGCAGGGAAGGTGAGCAGTTGCGCAGTCGTCGTCAGCAGCGGCTTTACCGGTCTCGATCAGGCGGCCTGCGCCAATCTGACCCGGCGCGGACAATTCGAACCCGCCGCCGACGGAACCGGTGCGCGTACGCCGGGCAATTATAGCGGAACGGTGACCTGGCGGCTGCCGCGGGATTGAGGTTGCAGCACAGCCAGCGCACCGCCCAGCCCGACCGGGCGGTCGGCATCTGGCCAAAATCGGTATCACCCGATTTTAACCCGGATAGGCTAGTGCGCGGGTCTATGTCTGCCGCTGTTTTCCCGCCCGATGCGCACGCGCTGTTTGCCGCGAGCTATCCGCATGCGCCGACCAAGCTGAGCCACGCGCTACTCGATCATCCGCTACTCAGTCTGGACGCACTAGCTGACCTCGCCGGAGTGCTGCCGCCGGAGAGTATCGAATACAACCCTGGCGCGCTGCCGATCGGGATCGATCCGGCGGATATTCCCAAGGCGGACTTGGGCGTGGTCGAGGCAATCCGCACCATCGATCAATCCGCCTGCTGGGTAGTGCTCAAGCGGATCGAGCAAGTCCCGGCCTATGCCATGCTGCTGCAACATGTGCTGGCTGAATTGGCGCACATTGTCGCTCCGCGCACCGGGCCGATGTTGCAGCTTGAAGGGTTCGTGTTCGTCTCCTCGCCGAGCTCGGTGACCCCGTTTCACTTCGATCCAGAGCACAATGTGCTGCTGCAACTGCGCGGGGAAAAGACGATGACGCTGTTCCCCGGCGTCGATGAGGCGGTGTTTCCTGATGCGGTGCAGGAGGACTTTCACCTTGGCCAGCATCACCGCAACCTGCCGTGGCGCGATGAATTTGCCGCGCTGGGCCAACCGATCCACATAGTCGAAGGCGAGGCGATCCACGTGCCGGTCAAGACCCCGCACTGGGTCAAAAATGGCCCGCTGCCGTCGATCTCGCTGTCGCTGACCTGGCGCTCGGAATGGTCCTATGCCGAAGCTGATGCGCGCGCGTTCAACCATTTGCTGCGCGGGCTAGGCCTGCGCCCGGCGCGCCCCGCCGCCTACCCAGCGCGCAATCTGGCCAAGTCGCTGGCATGGCGGGCGCTGCGCAAGGTGCGCGGCGCGGCGTGAAAACTGCAGGATGACCGCGCTCTACATCACGATCGACACCGAATATTCGTTCGGCTTGGCGCGGCAGATGGGCGGCGGCGGGCGCGCGGAGAATTTCGCCAGCGCGATCATCGGCACGACGCCCAGCGGGCCGCGCGGCGTTCACTACCAGATGGACCAGTTCGACGCGCACGGCATCAAGGCGGTGTTTTTCGTCGATCCGATGCCAGCGCTGGTCTGGGGCACCGCAGCAATTGCCGATGTGGTCGGGCCGATTACGGCGCGCGGGCACGATGTTCAACTCCACCTCCACAGCGAATGGCTGGAGCTTGCGGGCAGCGCCAATCCGCTTGGCACATGCACCGGGGGCAATCTGCGCGAATTCGGGTTCGAACAGCAATGCACGCTGATCGACTATGCGCGCGGTGTGCTGATCGCGGCGGGGGCACCCGCGCCAGTTGCGTTCCGCGCGGGCAATTACGGCGCCAACGACGATACCTTGCGTGCGCTAGGCGAGCTCGGGATTGGCTATGATACCAGCCACTGCCCGGGAATTGCCGCGAGCGAATGCCGAATTTCACTCGGGGCGCAGGATCGCCGGGTTCAGCGCCACTCCGGCACAATCGAGGTGCCGATCGGCTGTATCGGCGCGGGCGCCGGCACGCTGCGGCATTACCAGTTAACTGCGCTCACTAGCGCCGAACTGCTCGCCGCGCTGCGCCATGCGGTGCGGTGCGGTCAGCAGCAAGTGACGCTGGTCTCGCACAGTTTTGAGCTGCTCAGCCGTGACCGCCAGCGCGCCAATCGGATCGTCCAACGCCGGTTCGAACGGCTGTGCGCCGGGATCGGGCAAGTGCCGG
>JAYVML010000177.1:0-4240 GCA_043758955.1 Novosphingobium sp.
AGATCCGCCGCGATCTTGCGGCCTTCGCCCCTGACATCGTCCATATATCCGCGCCCGACATCGCCGCACGCCAGGCGATCAACTGGGCGCGCTGTAACAATCGAGCGGCAATTGCCTCGATCCACACGCGCTTCGAAACCTATTTGCCTTACTACCACCTCCAGATGTTCGAGCCGGTGTTACGTGCGCTGATTCGAAGCCTTTACTGCAAGTGCGATGCGCTGCTGGTGCCCGCTGAATCGACCGCCGCGGTTCTGCGTGCTCAGCACATGAACCATACCATCTTCCTATGGTCGCGCGGGGTAGACCGGACGCTGTTCAGCCCTGCGCGCCGGAGCCTCGAATGGCGCCGTTCGATCGGCTTGGTCGACGACGACATCGCCATCGCGTACCTTGGCCGGCTCGTGCTCGAAAAGGGCCTCGACGTTTTCGCCGACGCTTGCGATCTGCTCACTGCGCGCGGCATCGCGCATAAGGTGCTTGTCATCGGCGACGGTCCTGCGCGCAACTGGTTCGCCGAGCGCCTGCCAAACGCAATTTTCACCGGCCAGCAAGTTGGCATTGACCTAGCCAGCGCCCTCGCCAGCGCCGACATTTTTCTAAATGCTTCGATCACTGAGACCTTCGGCAACGTCACATTGGAAGCAATGGCTTGCGCTCTCCCGGTCGTCGCCGCCGCCGCCACCGGTGCCTCCAGCCTCGTGCGCGACGGCGATACGGGGATTCTCGTTGAGCCCGGCGATATCGAGCAATATGCTGATGCGCTTGAGCGCTACATCCGCGATCCCGATCTTCGCCGTGCCCACGGCGACTCGGGCCTCGCCTTCGCCGAAACGCAAGACTGGGACCGAATCAATGCCGCCGTGGAAAGTGCCTACTACCGTGTGATTGAACGAAGG
The DNA here is from genome assembly GCA_043758955.1 of Novosphingobium sp. Lineage (GTDB taxonomy): Bacteria > Pseudomonadota > Alphaproteobacteria > Sphingomonadales > Sphingomonadaceae > Novosphingobium. Next base: position 900 of record JAYVML010000177.1, read on the forward strand.
GTGCGGATCGCGCGCGTGTCTGAAAGTGAGTTTGGTCAACGAGATCGGCATTTGCCATGAAAGTTCAATACGGATTTCAAATTTACTTGATGGTTTCACAATGAAAATCTGTGACCTTCGTGTCGCGTTATTTAGCGGAAACTATAACTATACACTCGACGGGGCCAATGTGGCGCTCAATTGTCTTGTTGGCTTTCTGCTTTCGCAAGGAGCAGCGGTTCGGATATATTCTCCGGTCGTCGAAATACCTGCATTTCCGGCGACTGGCGATCTTGTCGGCGTTCGTTCGCTGCCCATTCCTGGACGATCCGACTACCGGCTGGCATATGGAATGGGTCATAAAATTAAGCGTGACTTGGGTGATTTTTCGCCAAACATAATGCATGTCTCTGCGCCGGAAATCTTGGGGCACTGCGGAGTTTCCTACGCTCGGCAAAATAATATTCCTGTCATTGCTTCGGTTCACACCCGCTTTGACACTTATCTTCGTTATTATCGACTTGGATTTTTGGAGCCGTCGATCACTGCAATCTTGCGACGATTCTACCAGCGCTGCGATGCGATCGTTGCCCCGTCTCAATCGATGAAGGATATTCTGCTCGATCAGCAAATGAATGACGACATCGAGATTTGGGCGAGCGGCGTTGACAATGACGTTTTCACTCCTTCGGCGCGATCACTCGAATGGCGTCGGACATTAGGCATCGCGGATGACGATGTAGTCGTCGGTTTTTTCGGCAGACTTGTCATGGAAAAAGGCATCGCTGTGTTCTGCCATACGATGGATGAACTAGCGCGGCGCAACGCCAAACTGCGGGTGTTGGTTGTCGGGGACGGACCAGCCCGAGATTGGTTTACCGACCGCCTACCGAACGCGATATTTACCGGCTTCCAAAGCGGTACCGCATTGCCACGTGCCCTGGCGTCGATGGACATTTTATTCAATCCCAGTGTGACAGAAACCTTTGGCATCGTGACGCTTGAAGCGATGTCTTGTGGCGTGCCGGTAGTCGGTGCCGACGCGCCCGGTACATCAAGCCTGATCGTCGACGGTGTTAATGGACGGCTCATTGCAGAAGGCGACATAAATGGTTTTGCCGAAGCAATAGCAAACTATGTGGCCAGCCCCAGCGAACGCGCCGCAGCCGGAGCGGCTGGGAGTTCGTCCGCCGCCAAGTGTGGCTGGGACGCTGCCAATTGCTCGCTTGCCGCCAATTATGTGCGCATTATCGAACGCCATTCTGCTGGTGGATCAAGAACATGACAAACAGCATAATTAAACGATCACTAAGGCAGGTATGGTCGAACTTCGACTTCGAGTGGCCCTTTGCTCCCGAAAGATCTTTCGCTCTTTCCTGCGATCGCAGCGTCAAGCACTTCGAAAATTGTACAGTGCGTTAAGCAAAAACGTTGCTAGGCCAGCGAACAGCGACACGATCACGCGGGCAACAAGGTAGTCGATTGTGGTCCAGCGGATGAATGCCGCAAACATCAGGATTGTGATCGCAAGGCCCACGCCAGCATTTATGAGGAAATAGAAATAGCCGGATACGACATGCCGACTGGTGCCTCGGAAAATCCAGCTTCGTCCTATGGCATAATGAAGTGAGCTAGCGATCAGAAATCCGATCGTGGCTGCGACCAGCTTGTTCACTCCGAATCCTTCAACCAGAGCCCAAAGGAGCAGCAAGTCGAGGCCGAACACGGTAGTCCCGACGACGGTATTGCGCGCAAGCATTTCCACCAAACTGCGCGACACTAACCTGCGGAAGAGCGACGGGAGGACGGGAGCGTCGTTCACGTGGTTGCGGTCGAGGCGGACAGCCTTCCCAATAATTGATCGGCGCAGTCGCCTGCGTGCGCCCGCACAGCGCGGCGGGAGATAAGCCCACTGAAAGGCAAAGGCAGAAGTTTCACTACCAACAATCCGGAGTGAAAGTCCGGTGCCCTTTCCCACCCGGCTGAGTCTCGCTTTTAATTTGCTTCGAGCAAGCTAGGGTGGCGCGTTGAATGAACCGCTCATCGGCCGTCATGATTTGTAGGGACTTCATCAATCCGCCGTTACGTTGAAAGATGCGATTGCGCAACTAGGCCTCGGCTGGCACCTTCGAAGCAATCGGGTACCCATTTCCCATTCGGATTTGACGCTGTGTTCGAGATCGAAAGTCCAGCGATTAGGCGCAGCTGATCGCGGGCCAGAGTTTACCCCCCGCCGGCCGTGGTTTACCCAAGAAAAAGCCGAATGGCTGACTATCCGCTATCAGGCACTGCGAACGGGCGAATGAACGGCGGCAATCTGCGCGCAATGCGGAAATTGGCACAAGCGTCCGCTTCAGCGGCTGCGACATGTTCACAGCCGGCTTTGTCATTTTAAACGCCGATCATCCCTGATTTTCGCAACTTGGGTTGAACCGATCGCAGTGATGCAGCAAACGACTGCCACTCGGACGGGGCACCCGAGCGACGGATTTTGGAGGTTTGCCGATCGACTAAATGACGGTCTGAGTTGAAGTGATTGTGAAGCGAGGCTGGACGGAGGCGAACTTTTGCTGCGTCTTCACGCGCCGAAAATTTAGCATTGCCCGCTCTCGTCCTCGGAACGGCAGATGGCTGCTCTCCGCTCTGTCGTTGGAATGTCGGCCGACCCCCTGTTTCTCCTGATTGCCGAGATCACGCAACGCTGCAAGGTATGATTTGAGGCCGTCGGTGACGATCGCCGCGGGTGATCTGTGGCGTTCTTCAAGCAGCGAAGCGCCGCTTCCTTGTCCCGGGTTTTCGTGATGTAACTTTCGAGATCTCGCTCTCGTGATCGACAGCGCGCCACAGGTACACCATCTCGCCGCCCTGCTTCACGTACATCTTGTCGAGCTGCACTTCCAATGGCGAAAGCCGCGCATATGGCAGATCCGCTTGCGGCGGATCTCCCCGGCAAAAGGGGACCAAGCCTGTTCCACCACAGCCGTACCGTCTCGTGGCCAAGATCGATGCCCCGCTCGACCAGGACATCCTCCACGTTCCGCCACCACAGCGGAATGCGGACATAAAGCATCGCGACTTCGCGGATTACCTAGGGCGCCGAATGAAAGTAGCGAAATGGGCTCGGTGACTAGGCTCTCGACTGGCGGCTCATCCGCTACCGCTAGCAGCCAGCCCGCGACCCTGCCACATCCTCCTGACAATGCTGTCTGGTGCGCGACCCAGTCCCGAGCGAACGGGTCTCAGCGAGCCGTTCCCATGTTTATGGGTAATACCAAGACTCGTTGATCACGACCTGTGGGCCCATGTTCGCAGGCCGAGTGTCATGATGCGCCATGGCTGATCGGTGAGTCGGTTCCAGGCGA
>JAYVML010000178.1:0-5450 GCA_043758955.1 Novosphingobium sp.
TGCCGCTGTGGGCCTGGGCACCCACTCCACTGCTGCTTGGGCTCGGCGCGTTCCTGATGCAGGCGGGAGTGCAGGGCGCCTGGGCGATGGTGCCCGCGCATCTCAACGAGCTGTCTCCCCCGGCGGTGCGGGCGCTGTTCCCGGGCTTTGTCTATCAACTCGGCAACCTGCTCTCATCCTACAACGTCGTCCTGCAAAGCCACATCGCCGAAGGCCGCGGCGATGACTATGCCTTTGCGCTGGCACTCTTTGGCGGCAGCGTGGCAGTCCTGCTGGCGATCTGGGCGCAGTTAGGGCCGGAGAAGAACACTGGCGAACTGGCGCGGGCTTAGCGGGGGCATCGTTTAACCGGTCGATTAAATTTGTCGTTGACCCATGGCTGCCGCCTCGCCATGCCGGTGTGCGATGCAGCCTGAGACCATTCGCATAGCCATCGCCGACGGGCTGTCGCTGACCGCCGATGTAGCGGGGCCGCGCGGCGCGCCGACGGTGGTGCTGGGTCACGGCGGCGGGCAGACGCGGCATTCATGGGATAAATGCGAACTCCAGCTGGCCGGCGCGGGATACTTCGCGATCAATTATGATTTGCGCGGGCACGGTGACAGCGACTGGTCGCCCGATGGCGATTACGCAATCGAAACCCGCGCGCGTGATCTGATCGCGGTCGCCGGGCAGGGCAGTGGCCCGGTGGCGCTGGTCGGGGCTTCGCTGGGCGGGATCACCGCGCTGGTCGCCGCTGCGCTGGGGTTTGAGGTGGCGGCACTGGTGCTAGTCGATATTGTCCCGAAGATGTCGCCGGTTGGCGTGGCCAAAATCCGTGACTTCATGACGGCGCACGGCGATGGCTTCGATAGCCACGAGGCCGCCGCCGACGCTATTTCGGACTACTATCCCGATCGTCCCCGGCCAAAAGACCTCTCTGGCCTGAGCAAAAACCTGCGGCTGGGAGAGGACGGCCGCTATCGCTGGCACTGGGATCAGCGGATGATGACTGACACCCGCGCCGATCCCAGGCACTTGCTGGAGCTGATGGACCGGTCCGACTGGACCGACCGGATACCAACCTTGCTGGTGCGCGGAATGAAGAGCGATATAGTTACCGATGACGGCGTGGCCGACCTGCGTCGCCGCATCCCGGCGCTCGAAATTGCCAACATTGGCGGAGCGGGGCACATGGTGGCAGGTGACAAGAACGATGAGTTTAACGCTGCGGTGATCGCGTTCCTCGCCCGGGTGATGCCCGCCGGTTAGCAATTCCTGCTATCGACAGCGCGCGGGAAATCCGTAACCCTTGTAAGCTAGGGTTAAAAATTGGCGAGCAGGGGATGCTGGATGAAATTTTCGCACTTTGCCCTGGCGCTGCTTGCTTGCCCGGCGATGTTGCTGGCCCGGACCCCCGACGGCGTGTTGCCCAGCGCGCCAACACTGCAATCCAGCAACAGCGCAGCGGACAGCAGGCCCGCTGATCCCAGCCTGCCGCGCCCCAAAGTGGGTGCTCCGCCCAGCTGGGTGAATGTCGCCCCATTGCCCAAGCCGCCCACCGATTCGGTCGGGGCCGCAGCGATCCAGCTGCTCGGTGATATCCAGGTCCGCTTCGCCAAGCAGAGCGACGTAATTTATTACGCCACCTCTTGGCAAGTCGGCTCGGCGCAGGGGCTTGATGGCGGCGCATTGCAAGTGGGCTGGGACCCAGCGCTCGAGTCGGTGACAATCCATCGCTACCGCATTCTGCGCGGGGGCCAGCCGATCGATCTGTTGGGTGATGGCCATGCGATCAAAGTAATCCAACGCGAAAGCGGACTGGAAAACGCGATGCTCGACGGGCGGCTGACCGCGACACTCCAGCCCGAGGATCTGCGCGTCGGCGATGTGGTCGAACTGTCCTATTCGATCGATAGCCATGATCCGGCGATGGCTGGGCACAGCGAATATGTTGCCGGGCCAAGCGACGGGGTGAATTTTGGTCGGTTCCGGGTGCGGATGCTGTGGGACAAGGACAAGCAGATGCACTGGCGGGTATTTCCCGGCATCGTCCAGCCCAAGCTCAAAAAGACCGCGCAAGGCAGCGAACTGCTGGCCGATCTCTACAACGGTACTGCCCCGCTCGGCCCGGAAGGCGCGCCGTCGCGGTTCAAACTGGTCAACGCGGTCGAAATCACCGAATTTACCGATTGGCAGGGGGTGTCGCGCACTTTTGCGCCGCTTTACACCACTGCGGGCACGCTGGCGCCAGGCAGTCCGCTGCGGGCCGAGGCGGCACGGATTGCGGCGCAGACCAGCGATCCCAAACGCCGCGCCGAACTGGCGCTAGCCTTGGTCCAGCAGCAAATCCGCTACCTGTTTCTCGGGATGGATGACGGCGGCTTTGTGCCGGCCAGCGCGGATCAGACCTGGCTGCGCCGGTTCGGCGATTGCAAGGCCAAGACGGTGCTGCTGGTCGCGCTGCTCAACCAGCTGGGCGTTGCCGCGCGCCCGGTGCTGGTCAATACCAAGCAAGGCGATCTGGTTGCCACGCGGCTGCCGACGATGGAAGGCTTCGATCATGCGATTGTCGAAGTGCAGATCGGCGGCAAAAGCTATTGGCTCGATGGCACGCGGCTCGGCGATGACAGTCTCGATCGGCTGGAGGCCCCAAATTATCAAGTTGGACTGCCGGTTACCGCGGCGGGATCGCCGCTGGTGGGAATCGTTCCCGCTGCGCTCGATCGCCCGACCCAGGTGATCAGCCTGATGCTCGACGCCTCACGCGGGGTTGATGTGCCCGCATTGGCCAGCGGCGAAATGCGCTTTCATGGCCGCTCCGGCTCGGACATGCGCCAGACCTATGCCGGATATGCGCAGGCCGATCGTCAGCGCGAACTGCGCAAGTTGTGGCGCAGCACCTATGATTTTGTCGCGCCGGGCAAGATCGTCACTGCGGATGATCCGGCCACCGGCGATTTTGTGATCACCATGACCGGCAGCGCGACGCTGGAATGGACTCGCGATCAGGGGATCCGGTGGTACGAAATGGACCGCTCGCGGCTGGGCTGGCGCTTCACCATCGCGCGCGAAGGCCAATTAAGTCCTGATGCGCCTTACGCCTTCGATTATCCCGACTGGTGGACTTACCGTGAAACCATCATCCTGCCCGGCGGCGGCAAGGGTTTCCGCATTCAAGGGGAAGGCGTTGATCAAACCGTGGGTGATCTTTACCAATTCCACCGCACGGTCGAGCGCGATGGGGGCAAGGTAACAGTGGTGGCCGAGACCAAAGCGCTGGCCAGAGAATTGCCCGCCGCCCGCGCCGCACGCACCCGCACCCAGATGACCGAGCTAGCCTCGAGCGGGGTCTATTTGCGCATGCCGGATGATTACGAGCCGACCGAGGCAGAAAAGGATCAAGCCCGCCGCGAAGACGCCGCCGAAGCCGCGGCTGAGCGGACCAAGGCTGCAGGCGCGAAAACCTCCGCAAAGACCGCAGTTACGTCTGGCGACAAGGCGGCCAAGGGCGCAGCAGGCAGCCGCTGATTTGGCCGCGCAGGCCAAACCTGTGCTGGTCTTGGGGGCCGACAGTCCGATCGGGCTGACCGTGGTGCGCGAACTGGGCGCGCGCGGGGTGCCGGTGATTGCGCACGGGCGCAGCGACCGGGCGCTGGGGCGATACTCACGCTTTGCTAGCGAATTTGTGCTCGAAACCCGCCCGCTGGCGGCATGGCTTCCCGCATTCGCAGCTGCGCGTGGGCTGGGCGCGGTGATGGCAGTGTCCGAGGGGCATTTGCTCGAACTGGCGGCACTGCAGGGGCGCTTGGGAGAATGCCGCGTGCTCAGCCCGGATGCCGCGGCGCTGGCCCGGGTGCTCGATAAATCGCAAACTTTTGCGGCGGCGGAGCATCTGGGGATTGCGGTACCGGGATCGTGGCAGCCGGTTGCGGGCGAAGATCACGCCGCCCGCGCCGCACAAATAGTTTATCCGGTGGCGATCAAATGGGCTGATCCCAATGCGGTGCAGCGGGCGCTGAGCAAGGCGGGGATTGCGCTGGAGAAGGTTGAATATGCCGCCGACGCCGGGGGGCTGACCGCCATACTCGTACACTACGATCCCCTCGGACAGTGGCCGCTGGTTCAGCAATTTTGCCCCGGTTATGGGCTGGGGCAAATGTTGCACATGGCGGACGGCGCGGCGACCTTGCGCTTTCAGCACCGCCGCTTGCGCGAATTTCCGCCCAGCGGCGGAGTGTCCAGCTTGTGCGCTTCGGTTCCGCTCGATCAGCATATGCCGCAGATGGCGCGCTCCGAAGCGCTGCTCGCCGCGTTGGACTGGCACGGCCCGGCGATGGTCGAATACCGGTTCGACCCTGCCAGTGGGACATATTGGCTGATGGAGATCAACGGGCGGTTCTGGGGTTCGATCCCGCTCGCCTGGCATTGTGGCGCGCACTTCGCGTGGGAAAGTTACCGTCGCGCTGAATTGGGTGAGGAGAGCCCCTTCCCAGTGGGCAGGGGTCGGGGTGGGGGTACCACACTGGCGTCGAGCGCCCACCCCCGGCCCCTCCCCGCCGGGGAGGGGAGTTCATACCGCCAGCGCCGCGCGCGCTATGTCATTTCCGATGCCAAGCGCACCGTGTTGGTGCTGCGCGATAGCACCGTGCCGATGGCACAGCGGCTGGCCGCACTGGCGGAGTTCTGGCTCGATTTCCTCGACCCGCGGGTGCGCTATTACGTTTGGTCGCTGCGCGATCCGGGGCCGCTATTGGGCGATTTGGCGGGGATTGTCAGACAGCTGTTGCGGCGGGATAGTGCTTGACCAGCCCGGCCACCGCGCGCTCGATCCGGCTTAAACACACGTCCATATACGCAGGATCAAGCTGATAGGGATCGTGCAAGTGCGGCACGGGCGGGCTGGCATAATTGCCGAGCAGCCCGCGCGGCAGCTTGGCAGTCTTGGGATTGGCCGCCAGCTTGCGTAAATGGCGGACCTCCATCCCCAGCAGGTAATCACCAGGCTGCGGAACGTAGTCTTCAACCCGCGTGGTGCGATGGGCTGACAGGTCTAGCCCGCGCGCCAATGAGCGTCCCAGCACCAGTGGCCAGGCAGCTTTGCCGCTGCTGGTCGAGAGTCCGAAGCTCGCGGCATTCATCCCTGCGCGCCGCGCCAGCCCATCGGCATAGGCGCTGCGGCAGATGTTGCCGTGGCATACGAACACTAGGCGCCGCACTTGTGCTGGATCGGGCGCGACCAGGCTCGCTTGCCCGCTGGCCACCTCGGCATAAGCCAGCCCCAGCCGCAGCGCACCGCGCCAGGTGCCAAAGCGGGGCGCAAACGGATCGGTCATTTGGCCCCGTACAGCGCATTGCCCAGCGCCTGCTCGGCCATGCGGCGCAATGTGCGCAGCGGCGAATGCGGAAGTGGGATGGGGGCTACGGCCTCGATCTGAGGGGGGCAGTCCGCGTAAGTCGCGCTGGTCAGC
>JAYVML010000179.1:0-36652 GCA_043758955.1 Novosphingobium sp.
TCGTGGTCGCTGCAGACCGATTATTCGCACATTGCCATGTCGGGGTTCATTCAGGGGATCGGCATGGGACTCGTCTTCATCCCGCTCAATGCCAGCGCCTTTGCCACCTTGCCGCCGATGCTGCGCACCGACGGATCGAGCCTGCTTAACTTGTCGCGCTCGCTCGGGTCGTCGGTGGGGATTTCGATCGTGACGTCGCTGCTCGCGCACAACATGCAGGTCAGCCATTCCGATCTGGCGGCGCATGTTACCGCGTCGTTCACCAGCACGCTCGATTTTTCGACCATCGACCGGTTTCAATCAATGGGTGAGGCGGCACTGCGAATGGTCGATGCCGAGGTGAACCGGCAAGCAGCAATGATCGCCTATATCGACGATTTCTGGCTAATGACGTGGCTCACGCTGGCCGCTGCGCCGCTGGTGGTGTTCATGAAAAAAGCCGATCTGCGGCGGCGGGCGCTGCCGCGTAATGCCGCGCCTGAGCCCGCTGCAGAGGTGCCGCATTAGTCATCCGCACCCAAGCGCGGCGCAGCGGCTCCAAGCTTAAGCGCCAAATGTTTGAACCTGATCGGTGTGCGCACCCCGGCGATGCTTTGGCCATCCGGCGATACGAACGCCTGCTGCATTGCGCGCGCGACAATTTGCGCATCGGCAAAGGCATCCGCCACCGAGTTGATCGGCCCAGCTGGCACCCCGGCGCTTTCCAGCAGCGCCAACAGCTCATCGCGCGGGTGCAGCCGGGTGGCCTCGCCGATCAGCACTTCCAGCACCGCGCGATGCTCCAGCCGTAAGGCATTGCTGACGAAGCGCGCGTCCTGCGCCAGCGCGCTCAGCCCTATTGCCTCGCAAAACCGCCGGAACTGGCCATCATTGCCGACCGCCAAGATGAACCAGCCGTCGCGGCAAGGGAACACCGCATAGGGCGTGATATTGGGATGGGTATTTCCCATCCGCCGCGGGCTGGTGCCGGTAACGAGATAGTTCTGCGCCTGATTGGCCAGCACCCCGGTCATCACATCGAGCAGCGCCATGTCGATATGGTCGCCGCGCCCTGAAGTGCCCCGCGCAGCCAGCGCCGCCTGGATCGCGATCACGGCATAGAGCCCGGTCATGATGTCAGCAAAAGCCACTCCGATCTTCTGCGGCGGGCCGGCGGGATCGCCGGTCAGGTCCATGATCCCGCTCATCCCCTGGACAATGAAATCATACCCAGGGCGACTGGCATAGGGGCCGTCCTGCCCAAACCCGGTGATCGAACAATAGACCAGCCGCGGGTTAAGCGCCGACAGACTGGCATAGTCGAGCCCGTATTTGGCCAGCGTGCCAACCTTGAAGTTTTCGATCAGCACATCGGCCTGGGCGACCAGCGCCATGACTTGGGCTTGCCCCTCGGGCGTGGCGAAATCTATCACCACCGAGCACTTGCCGCGATTCGTCGCGTGGAAATAGGCCGCGTCGCTCAAGCCGTCGGCATAGGTCACGAACGGCGGACCCCACTGGCGGGTATCATCCCCCGCCGCGCTTTCGATCTTGACCACCTCTGCGCCAAGATCGGCAAAGATCTGCCCGGCCCACGGCCCCGCGAGGATGCGGGCGAGTTCGATTACTTTGAGGCCGGTTAACGGGTGAGGGGCCTGGTCGGTCACTCTTCGGGCACTTTGCCATCGCGCGCGCGCAGGTCATTGTGTAGCGTGGTCGCCGCCACCGCCGCCTGCCCCATCGCCACGCTGATCTGGTCGAGCCCCGAGACGATGTCGCCCGCTGCGTAAAGCCCGTCGAGCCCCAGCCGCTGATGGCTGTCAGTCAGGATGCAATCGTCGCTGGTGGTGCGCAGACCCAGCTGCTTGATCAGGCTGTCATTGGGATCCGACCCCAGCGCGGGATACAGCGTGTCGGCCTGAACCGCGCTGCCGTCAGCGAAACCCAGCCGTACGCCGTCACCGGAAAAATCGTACGACGCCACCGGGCGCGGGTCCCAGCTGACCCCGGCCTTGGCCAGATCGGCGCGGTCTTTTTCGTGCAGTTCGCACTCCTCCAGCGTGAACAGCGTGATCCGGTCTGAGTACGTCCGCAGGAACAGCGCCTCGGCCACCCCGTGGCTTTCCGCGCCGATCACGGCAATGCGCTGGTCGGCGGCCTCAAACGCATCGCACACCGGGCAATAGCGCAATTTTCCCGCGGCCAGTGCTGCGTCATGCATGTCGCGCGGTATATCAGGGTAGCGGTTGACCACCCCGGTGGCGAACAGAACCGTGCGCGCGGTTAACTCCAGATCCTCGCCGCTTAGCCGCCACTCAGCGCCCGCCGCCGCGATTTTCGTCACCTCACCGCTGCGCAACTCCGCGCCAAACTGCTGCGCCTGCGCCCGCATCGCCGCGAGCAAGTCCTCGCCGTGGATGCCTTGCGGATAGCCCGCATGGTTGTGGCTGGTCGGGATCAACGCCGCGCGGCTTCCGCCGCGATCGATCACAATCACCCGCCGCCGATACCGGGCGAGGTAAATCGCCGCAGTGAGGCCAGCTGGGCCGCCGCCGATGATGATGACGTCGTAGGTCACATCCGGAAAACCCCAAACTTGGGGCCCTTCGCCATCGGTGCTTCCAGCGCCGCTGCCAGTGCCAGCCCCAGCACGTCGCGCGTCTGCACTGGATCAATCACGCCGTCATCCCACAGCCGCGCGGTGGCGTAGTAGGGGTTGCCTTCGTCTTCGTACTTCGCGCGGATCGGGGCTTTGAACGCTTCGGCCTGTTCGGGGGTCCAGGTCTCCGCATCGCGGTGCACTGTGGCCAACACGGAGGCCGCCTGCTCGCCGCCCATCACGCTGATCCGCGCGTTGGGCCAGCTGAACAGGAACCGCGGGCTATAGGCGCGGCCGCACATCCCGTAATTGCCCGCGCCAAAACTGCCGCCGATCAACACGGTTAGCTTGGGCACGCTAGCGGTGGCGACCGCAGTGACCAGTTTGGCGCCGTGCTTGGCGATCCCCTCAGCTTCGTATTTTCCGCCGACCATAAAGCCCGAGATGTTCTGCAGGAACAGCAAGGGGACTTTGCGCTGGCAGGCGAGTTCGATGAAGTGCGCGCCTTTGACCGCGCTTTCGCTGAACAGCACGCCGTTGTTGGCCAGGATGGCGACCGGCATGCCCCAGATGTGCGCGAACCCGCAAACCAGCGTGCTGCCGTAGAGCGCCTTGAACTCGTGGAACTCGCTGCCGTCGACCAGCCGCGCGATCACCTCGTGGACATCGTACGGCGCGCGTACATCGTCGGGCACCACCGCGTAGAGTTCGTCGGCGGCATACTTCGGCGGGCGCGGCTCTTTCAGCGGCAAGCCGTGTTCGTGCCGTGGACCAAGGTGGCTGACGATATCGCGCACGATGGTCAGCGCGTGTTCGTCGTTCTCCGCCAGGTGATCGACCACGCCCGATTTGCGCGCGTGGAGCTCGCCGCCGCCCAGATCCTCTGCGCTGATCTCTTCGCCCGTCGCGGCCTTGACCAGTGGCGGCCCGGCCAGAAAGATCGTGCCTTGCCCGCGCACGATCACGCTCTCGTCGCTCATCGCCGGAACGTAAGCGCCGCCCGCGGTGCAGCTACCCATCACGCAGGCGATCTGCGCGATGCCCTTGGCGCTCATCTGCGCCTGGTTGTAGAAGATCCGCCCGAAGTGCTCGCGGTCGGGGAAAACTTCGCTCTGGTGCGGCAGGTTGGCCCCGCCGCTGTCGACCAGATAGATGCACGGAAGGTGATTGGCCTCGGCGATCTCCTGCGCGCGCAGGTGTTTTTTGACCGTCAGCGGATAATAGGTCCCGCCTTTGACCGTGGCATCGTTGCACACGATCATGCATTGGCGCCCCGAAACGCGGCCAATGGCGGTGATCAGCCCGGCGCCGGGGATCTCGCCCTCATACATCCCGCCAGCCGCGAGCTGGCCAATCTCGAGCAGCGGCGAACCGGGATCGAGCAGCCGTTCAACGCGTTCTCTTGGCAGCAACTTGCCGCGCGCCGTATGACGTTCGCGGCTCTTTTCGTTTCCACCCAACGCGGCGGTGGCCACGCGGTCGCGCAGCTCCTGCGCCAGTGTGCGATTGTATGCCGCACGCGCCTGCGCTTCGGGGCTGTCGGGGTTAAGGGTGGTGGGAAGGACGGGTGCGCTCATGATGTCGGCTTCTTGCGGATAAGGTATCGATAAACGCCTAGCAGGTTGATGCCCAGCATCAGCACGTTCTGAACGGCCAATGGTGCAGTTTTGTTGATCAGGCTGCTGACGAGCCATGCGATCGAGGTGCTGACAAACAGCACGAAAGCCCAGCCGGACACCTTGCGGCTATAATCCCAGGCAATCAAGGCGGCGGCGATCACGCCGGAGATCGCTGCGTACCAGTCGAGCGGACTGTTCATGCCCCCGCGCCAATCAATTCGCGCCCGATCAGCATCCGCCGGATCTCGTTGGTCCCTGCGCCGATATCGAGCAGTTTGGCATCGCGCAGGAACCGCTCGACTGGCCAGTCCTTGGTGTAACCCGCGCCGCCCAAGGCCTGGATCGCCTCACCCGCAACACGGAAGGCGTTTTCGCTGGCGAGCAGGATCACGCCCGCCGCATCGAAACGGGTTGTATGGCCGGCGTCGCAGCTGCGCGCCACCGCGTAGGTGTAAGCCCGCGCCGATTGGAGCGCGACATACATGTCCGCGACCTTGGCTTGAATCAGCTGAAACGCTCCGATTGGCTTGCCGAACTGTTTGCGCTCGCGCACGAACGGGATAACCACGTCGAGGCAGGCTTGCATGATCCCAAGCTGCAATCCGGCCAGCACGACGCGCTCGTAATCAAGCCCGCTCATCAACACGCCCACGCCGCCGTGCACCGGACCCATCACATTGTCTTCGGGCACAAAACAATCGTCGAACACCAGTTCGGCCGTGGGGCTGCCGCGCATACCCATCTTGTCGATCTTCTGACCGATCGAGAACCCGGCCATGTCTTTCTCGATCAGGAAAGCGGTAATGCCCTTGCTCGCGGGCTCTGGCGCAGACCTGGCGTAGACCACCAGCGTATCGGCACAGGTCGCATTGGTGATCCAGAATTTGGTGCCATTCAGTTTCCAGCCGCCGTCGACCGCCTCGGCCTTGAGCTTCATCGAAACCACGTCCGATCCCGCGCCCGCCTCGGACATGGCGAGGCTGCCGACATGCTCGCCCGAGACCAGTTTGGGCAGGTATCTGGCCTTCTGCTCGTCGTTGCCCCAGCGGCGGATCTGGTTGACGCACAGGTTCGAATGCGCACCATATGATAATCCGATCGAGGCCGAGGCGCGGCTGACTTCTTCAACCGCGATCACGTGATCCAGATAGCCTAGGCCCAACCCGCCCCATTCTTCCTCAACGGTAATTCCGTGCAGGCCCAGCTCGCCCATCGCGGCCCACAGCTCGTCGCGTGGGAACCAGTCTTCGGCATCGATTCGGGCCGCAAGCGGGGCGATCTTTTCATCGGCAAAACGCGCTACCGCATCGCGGATCATCAACGCGCTCTCGGGCAAAGCAAAATCGAAATCGGGGGTCGCGCGCATGAATGCTCCTGTTGCAGCAATCACGATACCAAGCCGCGCCGCCGCAAACAAGTTGCACGCGCAGGTAACAATTGAACGGTGAAAAAACGAGAAATTGGTCGGGGAGACAGGATTCGAACCTGCGACCCTCTGGTCCCAAACCAGATGCGCTACCAGGCTGCGCCACTCCCCGACCTGGGGTATCCATCAATCGCCGTGGTGGGCCCGGCAGGACTCGAACCCGCGACCAAGCCGTTATGAGCGGCCGGCTCTAACCAACTGAGCTACAGGCCCATCAGGCGAAGCGACGGCGCGCGTTAGCTGGCGCCGAGCGGTTAGGCAAGCGCTGCTGCATCGACCAGTTCGCTAACCGTGGTTGGCGCGATGTCGCGCTGGCGCAAATAGGCGAACACCTGACGCCACCAATCGTACAGTGCATCAAGATCGTCTTCACTGCGGACATAGGGTGTATAGCCGGGGGCGAGCGAGGGGCTGTGGAAGGACAGCACCAGCACCGGCAGCGCTTGATCGATCGCAATATCGATCCCGCGAATCGCTTCTTCAACCGTCACGCCCTCAGGGGTGAGCGGAATCCGCTCCAGCAGCCCGATCCGCGCGAGCAGTCCACGAAGTCGCGGCACCCGCCACATTTGCGGATAAAGCCAAGCCCCCAGCTGGTGCAACAGGCCCCAATAAACCGTGGTCAGCGGCAATTCCATCAAGCCGTTGCTGCGATCAAGCCAATAGGGCCGGACTGGGAACTCGCGGAAATTTGGCCCGCCTTGCGATGAATAATCGAAGCACGAGCGTACCGAGCTATCGATGGCGATCCCGCCATCTGACAGGATTTCAGCCGTGTTAGGTCCCACACCATAGCGTCCCGCACGGTAGATCAGTGGGGCACTGCCGAAATTTTCGGCAATGGCATTGCGCAGATTGCTGAACTTGGCTTGCTCCAGCGCCGGTGGTAAATTCCCAGCGAAGCTGTTGCGTTCATTCACTTCTTCATTGTGCGGCGGGCTGACCCAGGGGTGAAGCTGTACGCCGACCTCGGCCTTGCCGGCGGCTATCGCCGGGCGCAGAATCTCGATCGCGGCGGGTGAAGTTGCGATCGGATAATCGATCAAATAGACCGGGACAACGCCCTGTGCCTCGCAAAATTCCTGAAACTTGGCGAGTCGCGCAACGGTCAGCAGAGTGTGCTCTTCGCGCGCGAGCGGCTTGGTCCAGTCGAATTCTTCTTCGGTGTCGATGGTCAGCAGAAAGCGTTGCCCGAACTGCGGCTTGAAGCGCACAAACTCGGGCGCTTTGGGCAGGTCAGTGATCCGTGTGGCGACCAAACTCAACCACCCCTGTGACCGGTCAGCTAGCGCAGGCCTATGTTGCGCCCGCACTCTCGGTATGGCCCGGGGACGCACCGGTCAAGCCCGGTAGAGTCAACCGCAGCCGATCGCCTTTGCGCAGCAATTCACCCCCGCCCGCGCGCGCTTCGGCGCGGGCCAGACGCAGCGCAAAGCCTACCCCGAACACCCCGGCGGCGATCACTTGCGGCACCGCGCCCGCGCCGGTTTCGAACAGCGCATCGCCTGCTTTGGCGGCGAGCGCGGCGGGCAGAGCGAGGTCGAGCCGGACCAAGCCGTCCTTGGCCCGCAATCGCAGTTTAAGCTGCTCGCCCGGTGCGCTGGTCCCGGCCAGCGTGGCAAGCAAGCGCCAGACAATCCGTTCCAGTTCCAATCGGGCCAATCCCACCAGCAGTTCGCCATCCTCCAGCCTGACCGCAAAGCCGCTGCCGCGGCTGGTGGTATGCGCGCCCAGTTGCGCCACGGTGGCGGCGATCAGGCTGGCGAGGTCGGTTTCGCCCGGATCGAGGTCCATCGCCCCGCTATCGAAGCGGGCGAGCCGTTCCAGCTCTTCGAAAGCCGACAGCATACGCGCCGCGTCCCCGGCGATCCCGGCCGCCAATGCGCGGTATTCGTGCGGGACCGGGCCAAACAATTGCTGCTGGATCACCTCGGCGAAGCCCTGGATTGCATTCACGGGGGTACGCAATTCGTGCAGCATCTGGCGGATGCGATCGGCCGCGCTGTCGGTAACCGGCGGGTTGGCAGCGCGCGTGGCGGGGGCCGGGCGGCGCAAGCGGCCGCGATAGCCTAAAAATTGCCCGGTCAGCGGATCGAACCAAGGGGCTGCATCGATTTGCCAGCGACCGGAAATCGCCGGAGCGCCATTCAGATCGACGGCCTGCGCGCTCAGCGGCTGGCGCTGGCGCAGCAAATGGTCGATCGTCGGCGTGCGGTTTAGCCGCAGCCCGATCAACATCGGCGCGATCCCGGCATCGCACCACGCGATCCGCAGCTGGGCATCGCTGGCAAAGTCGGCGGCGCGGACGGTGTCGGGCACGCTGAGCACGTGGTCTTCGCCGAGCGGCAGGCGCGGCGAATCGGTGCCGGTTTGATGCTCGACTACTTGCTTGGCGCGGCGATAGGCCTCGATCCGGCGAACAATTGCACCGATCCCGTCATCGCGCTCGGTGGTGCTGGGCGGCATAACCGCTTCGTCATCATTAGCTGAAGGCGCGATGTCGGCGCGTGGTGCAGGCTGCGCGGCCGTGACCTCCGCGGGCATCGACGCCGCTGGTAGGCCGCGATCATTGATCCCCAGCCGGACTAGCAATTCTTTGACCTCAGCCGGCAAATCGCTGCGTTGGCGCAGCGCCGGGCACGCCGCCGGGGGCAGGGCGGGGATCAGATCTAGCCATTGTTCGCGGCTTAATTGCGCCCGCTGCAGCGTCGTTGCGGCCACTTGCGGTTCGCCAGCACTGAGCGCCGCGACCAACCGCGGCGAACGCAGCCGCAGCGCCAGGTCGCGCAGCACTGCCGTGCGTTCGGGGGCTGCGATCATCTCGCCAATCTCGGCCAGCCGATCGTACGCCATGTCAAGCTGCGCCCCGCGCGTTTCGGCCGGCGAGGTGCCGAGCAGATCGAGCAACTGGCGGAACTGGATGCGCTGCAAGCCGTGTCCGTCAGCGCGCATGCGCAGCACGGTGGCAAGGCGATCATCGAAATGCATGCCGGTTCATAAGCCCATGCGCGGGGTGCGCGCGAGGCGGCCTAGCAGACTTGTCCCCAATCCAAACCGGCAGCGAAAGGTGCGTTGCAAAGCGGGACAGTTGCGGGCATAAATAATAAAATTAGGCCAAGGGGTTATACTTTGGCGCTTTTATTGCCAAAAGCGTGCGAACAGTCGCGCTGTTCGGCGTGGAAAGGGGATCAATGGCCAATCTCGATTCGATCGACCGCCGCTTGCTGTCAGAATTGCAGGATGAGGGGCGGGTGACCAATGTCGAACTGGCTAGCCGGGTCGGACTGACCGCGCCGCCGTGCCTGCGCCGGGTCCGCGCGCTCGAAGAACTGGGCGTAATCCGCGGCTATCACGCCGATCTCGATTCGTCGAAACTGGGCTTTGCAATCACCGTGTTCGCAATGGTTAGCCTCAAGAGCCAGGCCGAAGAAGCGCTGCGCCAGTTCGAAGACGCGATGCGCGACCTGCCCGAAGTGCGCGAATGCCACATGCTCAACGGCGAGATCGATTTCATCCTCAAAATTGTCAGCAAGGACCTGCAGAGCTTTCAGGAGTTCTTGACCAGCAAACTGACGCCTGCACCCAATGTGGCTAGTGTGAAGACGAGTTTGACGATCAGGACGGCGAAGCAGATGCCTGGGGTGCCGTTGGAGTAGGTCGGTTATGGACGACTGGGATTCTCGAAAAACACTTCTAGAAATAGGCGTTACCTACCGGGTCTTGCCCGCGGCAGTCGACTTTAAGGGCCACGATCTTGTCTGCGGTGAACAGCTGTTGCTCGATCGAGTAGATTACAGCCGATATGATAGCTGTCACGTATACTCGTTTTCTGCGCAAGATGGCACAAAGCGGCAATTTTGGCTTACCGACGAGCAGCCAAGGGATGACCTCTGCAGATCGTTGGAGGCGGAGCGCTGAAGCCCAGGTAATCGTTTAGGCACCCCGCTTCGCCAACCACTCCTCCAGCCACTTGATCGTATAATCCCCGTTGATGAAATCGGGGTCCTTCATCAGCGCCTGATGCAATGGGATGCTGGTCTTGACCCCGCCGATCACCATTTCTTCCAGCGCGCGTTTCAGCCGCATGATGCAGCCTTCGCGGGTGCGGCCTTTGACGATCAGTTTGGCGATCATCGAATCGTAGTAGGGCGGAATCTTGTAGCCCGCATATAGCCCGCTATCGACCCGCACGTTCATGCCGCCCGCCGCGTGATAGCTGGTCACTAGGCCCGGTGAGGGCATGAAGGTCCAGGGGTCTTCGGCGTTGATCCGGCATTCGATCGAATGGCCGGTAAATTCAATATCTTCCTGCTTGACCGAGAGCGGCTTGCCATCGGCAATGCGGATCTGCTCGCGCACCAGATCGAGTCCGGTGATCGCTTCAGTGACCGGGTGTTCGACTTGCAGCCGGGTGTTCATTTCGATGAAATAAAACTCGCCGTTCTCCCACAGGAACTCGATCGTGCCCGCGCCGCGATAGGCCATTCCGGCCATTGCGTCGGCAACGATTCCGCCCATCCGCGCGCGCTCTTCGGGGCTGATGACGGGCGAGGGGGCTTCTTCGAGCACCTTTTGGTGACGCCGTTGGAGCGAGCAATCGCGCTCACCCAGATGGATCGCCGCGCCGTTACCATCGCCGAACACCTGGAATTCGATATGGCGCGGGTTGCCGAGGTATTTCTCGAGATAGACCGTGGCATCGCCGAACGCCGCTTTGGCCTCGCTGCCAGCTTGCGCCATCAGCGTTTCCAGCTCGTCCGGCCCAGTGCAGACCTTCATCCCGCGCCCGCCGCCGCCGCTGGCCGCTTTGATGATCACCGGATAGCCGGCCTGTTCGGCAATTGCCTTGGCTTCGGCCAGATCGCTGATCGCGCCGTCAGAGCCTGGCACCAGCGGCAGACCGAGCGCGCCGGCAGTGCGCTTGGCCTCGATCTTATCGCCCATGGTGCGGATGTGTTCGGGCTTGGGGCCGATCCAGATGATCCCGTGCGCTTCGACAATATCGGCGAATTGGGCATTTTCTGACAAAAAGCCATAGCCCGGGTGGATCGCATCGGCGTGGGAAATTTCAGCCGCCGAGATGATTGCCGGAATGTTGAGGTAGCTGTCCTTGGCTGCCGGCGGCCCGATGCAGACCGCGTGATCGGCCAGCCGCACGTGCATGGCATCGGCATCGGCGGTGGAATGCACCGCGACCGTCTCGATCCCCATTTCGTGGGCGGCGCGGTGGATGCGCAGCGCGATTTCGCCGCGATTGGCGATCAATATCCGGGAAATGCCCATTGGTCTGGCGGTCCTACGCGATCACAACCAGCGGCTGGTCGTATTCGACCGGCTGCGCATTCTCGACCAGGATCGCTTTGATCGTCCCGGCGCTGGTGGCGGTGATCGGGTTCATCACCTTCATCGCCTCAATGATCACCAGCGTATCGCCGACCTTGACCTGCTGGCCGACCGCGATGAACGGCGGGCTGCTGGGGTCGGCCGAAAGATAACAGGTGCCGACCATCGGCGATTTGAGCGCACCCGGATCAATTGCGGCGGGTTCAGGCGCAGCTGCGGTCATCGGCATGGCGGGAGCCGCAACGGGCGCGGCCATTGCTGCCGGGGCGGTCATCTGCACCGCCGCCGCGTGGCGCGCGACCTTAATCTTGCGGTCGCCATCTTCGACTTCGATTTCGGTCAGGCCAGTTTCGTTCAGCAGTTCGGCGAGTTCGCGGACCAGTTTGCTATCGATATTCATGCCGCCGCTGCGGCTGACGCCCTTTGTCTCGCTCATGCGAACCTCTTATCTGAAACAGGGCCTTCGCCTATGCGGCGGGGCGCAGGCGAGGGCAAGAGGATTGTCGCTTTGAGGCAACACCGGACCGCTCCCCCGGCCCGGCCCGGCGCTGCCCAGTTCCAGCTTAAGCTGGAATAACAACTAAAGTGCCGCCGCGCGTTCCAGCGCCACCAGGTAGCTTTGCGGACCCAGTCCCTTGACGCAATCAGCCGCCGCCAAGCTGACATAGGACAGATGGCGGAACGGCTCACGGGTTTCGGGATCGGACAGGTGAACCTCGATCACCGGAAGTTCGATCGCGCGGATTGCATCGAGCAAAGCAATTGAGGTGTGGGTGAAGGCCCCGGCATTGAGCAGCACGGCATGCACCCGGCGCGCGCGTGCCTCGTGCAGCCAATCGATAAGCGCGCCTTCGTGATTGGACTGGCGGCATTCGACCGTCAGGCCCAGCTCGGTGCCGCGCGTGATCAACCGCGCGGAAATCTGATCCAACGTGTCATGGCCGTAGATTTCGGGCTCACGCGTGCCGAGCAAATTGAGGTTGGGTCCGTTGAGGACCAAGACTGTGCGGTCGGCCACGCCTGCGCTCCGGATGGTTCTGCAAATGCGGCCAATCCTTAAAGCCGTGCGGCGCGCGCACAAGCGCTAAGCGTCAACCGTGGTTGGTCGGCGCCGAGGCAGCCTGCTGTTGGTCCGGTTCGGTCTGGCTGGGGTCTTGCAGATCGCTGGGTTCGGGTTCCATATGAACCACCGCTGCGGGCTGTTTGTACAGCTTGCCAGCAGCTTTCTCGGCACGGTCCGCAGCCTTTTCGGCGCGCACCGCTGCAGCATCGGCCGCAGCCAGCTTTTCGGCCAGGATAGCATCGCTGCTGGAACAACCGCTCAACAGGAGGCTTGTCGCCAGCAGCATGGCTGCGAAAGCAGGGCCGCTGTGTGGTCCAATATGCCTTGTTGTACTCACGCGCGAACTCCTCGGGGCATCCACAAGTGCGAATGCCGCTGTGATCAGGCTATACCGGCAAATGATTACCCGAAACTAACCACGAAGAGGCATTTTTTGGCGGCAGTGACGACGCCCTCTATTTGTCGCTGCCGGCGATTTTGCCCCACTGCCGCGCGGCGGTGTAGCCTAGGTAGCCGGTCCCAAACAGCGCATAAAGCGGCTCGGGCAGACCGGCCAGATAAGCGTTCATGCCGGCCGCAATCGCGGCCGCGCGCCCCGGGCTGAACATTGCCAGCAGCCCCATCGGCAGCGCCCACAGCAGCAGCACATACATGACATAAAGGAAGCTCGGACGCGCCCGGCTGGTCCACGGATCGTGCGAATTGGCTTCGGCCACGATTGCTGAAAGCCGCGAATTGATTTCGGCCAAGTCCTGGGTGCCCTGTAATTGCAGCAGTTCGAGTTTGGCCTTGTTGCGCTGGGCTGGGTCGGGGATGACTTTGTCGATGATCGAGACGATCGGGCCGATCAGGACATCGAGAAGTGCCATGAATTGCTCCTTCGGTTTAACTGAAGAAGGTCATATAACCAAAATGGTTCGTGTAGGAAAATGCTTCGCCACCAGGTTGAAATTCAGTGCGATGATGAAAATTGGTCGGGACGAGAGGATTCGAACCTCCGACCCCCACACCCCCAGTGTGATGCGCTACCAGGCTGCGCTACGTCCCGACCGGTCCGCCTGGCCGCGCAAGGCGGTCAGACAGGGACCGCGCCTATAGGCAGGGCGCGGCGCTGTGGCAAGCGGCTCGGCGCATTGCTTGGGCAATCTTGCGATGACCCCTTGAAGGCGTGCGATGAAACGCCAAATGGGCACTGCGCGCCGAGGATCGGCTTGGGGGCAGCGCGCGTTGCAACGCCCACCTATTGCTGCTAGGCGCGCGCCATTCGGTCCGCTGCCAGCAGGCGCGCGATTTTACAGGTGCACACAGCAAACCATGAACAGCGCAATTCTCCCGCTTCTGTCCGCCGCAGCCGCTGCAGGCCAATCCCCGCCGGCGTGGTTGCAGTATCTTCCATTCGTGGCGATGTTCGCGATTTTCTGGTTCCTGATCATCCGTCCGCAGATGAAACGGCAGCGCGAACTGCAGGCCAAGATCAGCAGTATCAAAAAGGGCGATCAAGTTCTGACCGGCGGCGGCTTGCTTGGCAAAGTGATCAAGGTCGACGATCTTTATGCCGAGGTCGAACTGGCGGCCAATGTCCGGGTCAAGGCGCTCAAGTCCACGATTGTCGATATCGTGCCGCCGGGCGGCAGCAAACCGGCCAACGATTGATCTTGCGCCCAGCCGCATAGCGAAAGTTCCAATATGCTCGATTTTCCCCGCTGGAAGCAGGTCTGGCTGTGGTTTCTGACCCTCGCCTGCGCTGCCGCTGCGCTGCCTTCGATCTTTGCTGTCGCGGGCCTCGCTTGGCCGTCTGTGCTGCCGCATCCGGTGGTCAACCTGGGGCTTGATCTGGCGGGTGGCAGTCATCTGTTGCTTGAAGCCGACACTAACCAAATCCGCCAATTGCGGCTCGATCAAATGGAAGAAAGCGTGCGTTCGCGCATGGCCAAAAGCGATCCGCGGATCGGGATCGGCGACGTTTCAACCAAGGACGGCAAAGTCGCATTCATGCTCAACGATCCGAGCAAGGCCGATGCTGCGCGCGAGCAATTGCAGACACTGACCAATGGCGCGGGCACCACCGGCCAGCGCGATTGGGATCTGGCGATCAACGGCGGCTTGATTGAACTCACTCCAACCGAAGCCGGGCTGAAGCAATCAGCCGATCAGGCGATGGGTGCGGCGGTTGAAGTGGTGCGCAAGCGGATCGACAAGATGGGCACGCGCGAACCGACGATTATCCGCCAAGGCAGCAACCGCATTTTGGTGCAGGTCCCTGGGCTGAGCAATCCCAAGGTACTGAAAGACCAGCTGGGCCAGACTGCCAAACTTGAATTCAAACTGGTCGATACCAGTGCCTCACCCAATGACCGGACGCAGGGCGTAGCTCAGCCCGGGACACAGTTGGTGCCGTTCGCCAATCCCGAGAAAGACGGGCTGGTGCCGCTGGCGGTATTCCGGTTGGGCGGGATCAACGGCGATCAATTGACCCAGGCGACCGCCAGCAACGACCAGAAGACCAACGAATCGATCGTCGAAATCTCGTTCAATCAGCAAGGCGGGGCAAAATTCGCAAAGCTGACATCGGAAAATGTTGGCAAGCCATTTGCAATCATTCTCGATGGCAAAGTTATATCGGCCCCCAGCATCAACGAGCCGATCCTGGGCGGTCAGGCGCGAATTTCTGGCAGTTTCACACCGGCGAGCGCGCAGGCATTGGCGATCAACCTCGCCTCGGGCGCGCTGCCAGTTGATCTCAAAGTGATCGAGGAGCGCTCGGTCGGACCGGATCTGGGCGCGGATTCGATCCGCAGCGGGATGATCGCGATGGTCGTTGGCACGCTGCTCGTCGTGCTGTTGATCCTGGTTACTTACGGCCGGTTCGGTGTCTATGCCGATCTGGCTTTGGTGCTCAACGTGTTGATGATTCTGGGGATCATGGCCATGCTGGGCACCACGCTGACCTTGCCCGGAATCGCCGGGTTCGTGCTCACCATCGGCGCGGCGGTCGATGCCAACGTGCTGATCAACGAGCGCATCCGCGAGGAGCGCAAGCGCGGGCGCCGCGTGGTCCAAGCGGTCGAGGTTGGCTATAAAGAAGCCAGTCGCGCGATTTTCGATGCCAACATCACCAATGTCATCGCCGCAGTGCTGATGTTCCTGTTCGGCTCGGGCCCGGTCAAGGGCTTTGCCGTCGTGCTGGTGATCGGTGTCATGACTTCGGTGTTCACGGCGGTGACCATCACCCGCATGTGGGTCGCTGGCTGGTTGCGCAAGGCGCGCCCGGCCGAGCTCAATATCTAGGAAGCAGCGAACATGCGTCTCCTCAAACTCGTTCCTGACAATACCAACATCCACTTCCTCAAGTGGCGGTTGCCGTTCTTTATCATTTCGGGCTTGCTGGTTATCGCCAGCTGGGTGCTGGTCGCCACGCAGGGGCTTAATCTCGGGGTCGATTTTGTCGGCGGGCAGATGATCCGCGTCACCTTCCAACAGGACAAGGAAGCGCCGGTTGCCAAGCTGCGCAGCGAAGTCGAGAAGCTGGGCTTTGGTGAGCCGACGATCCAACGTTTCGGTCAGCCCAACCAAGTCTCAATCCGCTTGAAACTGCCCGCCGGCGCCGAGCGCGATCCAGCCTTGTCGAATGCCATGGCGACCAAGATTACTACGACCGTGGTCAGCGCTCACCCCGGCGCGCGAATTGACGGGGTGGATTCGGTTTCGGGCAAGGTTTCAAGCGAACTGTATTCGACCGGGATGTGGTCGCTGATCTACGCGATGATTGCGATCTCGATCTACATCTGGGTGCGGTTTGAATGGCAGTTCGGGGTCGGGGCGCTGTGCAGCCTGGTCCACGACGTCTCGCTGACGTTGGGCTTGTTCGCGATCACGCAGATGGAATTCGATCTCAACATTGTCGCCGCGATCCTGACGATCATCGGCTATTCGCTCAACGATACAATCGTGGTCTATGATCGGATACGCGAGAACCTAAAGAAATTCCGCCGCATGCCGCTGCCCGAACTGCTCGACCTGTCTGTCAATGAAACGCTGGCGCGAACGGTGATGACCTCGGCTACGATGTTGATTACGCTTGGTGCGCTGATGCTGTTGGGTCCCAAGGTGATCTTCGGTTTCTCCACCGCGATCTTTATGGGGATCTTCGTCGGCACCTACAGCTCGGTCTACATGGCCGCGCCGATCCTGGTCTGGCTGAAAGTCACCTCGAACAGCTTCGTACCCGCTGAATCTGAGCTGGACCGGCAAGAGCGGCTGGCGCGCGAGCGGAGCTGATTACCCCGCCACAAGTGCGCGCCAATAATCCACCAGTGCAGTGGCATTGGCCTCCCAGCTAAACTCTGCCGCTCCGGCCCGCACCAATTCGCGCGGCGGCGGCGCGGCGAGCAACACATTCACGGCCGCCGCAATCGCCACCGGATCGCGCGCCGCCATGCGGCCATAAGCGGGATCGGTCAGCAATTCCTGTGCGCCGGGAATTGGGGTGGTCACGACCGGCGTTCCGCACGCCAGCGCCTCGACCCACGCATTAGCCAGGCCCTCGCTGGCGGTGGGCAGCACAAATAGATCGGCGGCGCTGAGCACCACCGGCAAATCGGCATGCGGCACCGCGCCGAGGAAGCGGACGCGCTCGGTCAGTCCGAGGCTGGCGGCCAAGGCGCGCAACTGGCCCTCATCAGGTCCGGCCCCGGCCAGCGCCAGGATTGCCCCGGGCACCTGCGCCAAGGCCTCAATCGCAATGCATTGCCCTTTGCGCCCGATCAGCGCGCCGACGCAGGCGAGGACTGGTCGGTCTAGCGGCAAGCCCAGTTTGATCCGGCATTCCGCCCGGTCGAGCGGGCGGAAGACTGCGCGATCCAGCCCGGTGCGATGCACGGTGATTTTGGCGCGATCTACCCCCAGCGCGGCCAGATCATCGGCCAGTCCATCGGCTACCGCCATTAGCCCGCTCGCTCCCAGTGCCGCAGCGCGCACCTGCGGCGCGGTTCCCGGCGCCTGCCCCCAATAATGCACATCCGCGCCGCGCGCCTTGATCGAACTTGGCAGGCCCAGCGTTCGCGCAATCCGCAGCGCGGCGGGGCCATCGGGATAAAAAAACTGCGCATCAATCAGATTGAATGGCTGCTCAGCATGGAGGCGCTGCGCGAGCGGCAAGACCGCCGCCGCTTCGAAGCGTGCGGTGAACCGTCCGCCGGTGCCTGGCAGCACGGTGAAGCGCGGCCGCAGCACCGTTACCCCGACGCGCTGCTCAACCCGGTCAAGACCGCGCAAAGCCCGGTAGCGCGGGTGCAGTGAGAGCGGGAAGGGCGGCAGACCCACTGGGTTGACCAGCACTAGATCGACGTCGCCGCGCGCTGCGACTGCTTGCATCTGCCGCTCGACAAACACCCCGAAATTGGGGGTCTCAGCGTTGGGATACAGTGTCGATAAGGACAGCACGCGCAGCCGTTTCACAATGAGCGCACCAGCATTTCGGCGGCGGCAATCCACGCCGGGCTTTCCACCACGACTTGCCGCGATCCGGCGCCGGGCGGCAGGATCGCCACGCGGAGCGCGTCGCGGTCGATCATTCGCCCGAACACAAACCGCCCGCCGGGGCGCGGCACCAGCACATCGCGGTTTAGCAGCCGCGGATAGGCCTCGGGGCCAAATTGGCGCAGCCACACCTGGTCGCCCGCGCGGTATTCGCCGGCACTGGCTTCCACCGCCAGCGCCACGAGCACGCCGTCACCGCCCAGCGCAGAAGGCAGGATCGCCTCGCGCGGGAACGGCAGATTTTCGGCACCATCAGCGGTGAGCCGCGCGATAAAGCTGGGCACTTCGCTTTCGGCCCCGCGCACCAGCAGCTCAGGCTCAACCTCCAGCGCGGCGGCGATCCGGTTCATCCAGGTGAGCGACAATTGCCGCATACCGGTTTCCAGCCGTCCGATCGTCTGCGCGGTTGTGACCGGCGAACAGCGTTCGGCGACGTCCGCCAGCGTGAGTGATTTCTGCCGACGAATATCGCGAATGCGGTTGATCATGGCGGCGATCCTGTAACCAAATTGGTTTTCTGCTTTCCTACAACTATCCGCATTTGGCAAGTCCAACGCCGACTCATTGATCAAAGGAACAGCGATGCAGCGCGATCTGGTTGAATGCGAACTTACCGACGAAGGCCCGCTGCGGCGAGGCGGTGCGAAAACCGGCGGCGCGCGCACGGGCAGGCGCAGTGTCACGGTCAACATGGGCGAAAGCCCGCTGGCCTGGCTCCATTCGCGTGGCCATCTAAGCGACGTGCAGTTCTCCGCGGGGGAATGCCTCGGGCGCGATTGGGAACGCGCCCAGCTCGCCCCCGCGATCACGATGCGCTGGGACCAGATCCGGGTGCAAGGCGGCGGCGGCGAAGTATCGCTCAGCGCGGCCGAGCGACAGTTGGCGGCACGTCTGCGGTTTGAAGGCGCGGTCACCGCAGCTGGCCCGGGCTTGTCCGACATTCTATGGCGCGTGGTCTGTGCGGGTGAAACGCTGCCTTTGGCCGAACGGGCGTTGGCATGGCCCGTGCGCAGCGGCAAGCTGGTGCTACGGCTCGCGCTGGACCGGGTTGCGGGGTATTACCGGCTGGGAGTCTAGTATCCTGAACCTAGCCCCTCGTCGGGCTGCCTTTACGCTTGGTCGAAGGGCTTGCGCCCCACCCGCAAACCAGTCCAGAACTTTAACCAAATCAGCCATCGCAAGGGAGCAGTTCATGGATCGTCGGCAATTTATCGCAGCAGCGGGTGCTACCGCCACAGCCTTTGCGGCGGATCCGGTGTGGGCCAAGGGGCTTGCGCCTAATGCCGATAAGGCGCTGCTGGCGCTGCTCGATGCGATGTTCAATGATGCGATTGTGCATTCGCCCGAATTCGCAACTTCGCTTGGGCTCGACAAGGGCAAGCTGGCGCCGTTGCGCGCAATGTTGTCACCGGCGACCGCGGCCGAGCGCCATGCCGATCTGGCCCGGGTGCGGCATTGGCAATCGCGCCTTGGGGCGATCAAGCCGGCGCTGCTGTCCGCCACCGGGCAGCGCTATCAAGCGCGGGTCAAATACATGCTCGAGCAGCGCACGCTGGCTCCCGGCAAGTATGATATTGATGCCGTGCAGACCCCATATCGGCTCTATCAGCAGGGCGGTGCCTACTTCAATATCCCCGATTTCCTTAATTCGGCCCATCCGATTAACACGTCCGCCGACGCTGAAGCTTACTTGGCACGGCTATCCGCCTTTGCGCGCGTGCTCGATCAGGATACCGCCGGACAGCGTGCCGAGGCGGCGCGCGGTTTGCTCGCGCCGGGCTGGTCGATCGATCTTACCTTGGGTCAAATGCACAAGCTGCGGGATATGGCGGCGGCCGATAACACCATGGTCCAATCGATCGCCGTGCGGACCAAGGCCAAGGGGATTGCCGGCAACTGGGCAGCTCGCGCGGCCAAGATCGTCGAGCTGGCGGTTTATCCGGCGCTTGACCGGCAGATCGCGTTGATGACTGGCCTGCGCAGCAAAACTGCGGCGGGCGACGGCGCGTGGCGGATCACGCGCGGCGATGAAATTTACGCCGATGCCTTGGCGCAGGCGACCACCACCAATCTTACCCCCGATCAGGTTCACGCCATCGGGCTGGAACAGGTGGCCGATATCACCGGGAAGATCGACACAATTCTAAAAGCAGCCGGGATGACATCCGGAACTGTCGGGGAACGGCTGACCGCGCTCAACCATCAGAGCGACCAGCTGTTTGCCGATAGCGACGCCGGGCGTAAGGCGTTGATCGACAGCCTCAATGTCGGAATTGCCGATATGATGCGGCGCTTGCCGCAGGCGTTTGCCGATATTCCGGGCCGGCCGCTCGAAATCCGCCGCGTGCCGGTGGAAATTCAGGACGGCGCATCGAACGGCTATTACCAATCGGCCACACTCGATGGCAGCCGCCCGGCAATTTACTGGATTAACCTCAAATCAGTAGGTGACTGGCCGAAATATTCGCTGCCCGCTTTGACCTACCACGAAGGCGTACCGGGTCACCATCTGCAGGGCGGCTATGCGCAAGCGTCTGGCGATTTGCCGATGCTTTTGCGCAACAACTTCATCTCCAGCTATGGCGAAGGCTGGGCGCTATATGCCGAGCAGCTGGCCGACGAGCTGGGTGCCTATAAAGGTCTGGAACGCGCCGGATACCTGCAAAGCTTCCTGTTCCGCGCCTCGCGGCTGGTGATCGATACCGGCCTGCATCACAAGCGCTGGACCCGCGAACAGGCGACCGATTACATGGTCGCAACCACCGGCTTCGAGCGCGCGCGGAGCCAGCGCGAGGTGGAGCGGTATTGCACGCTGATCGGGCAGGCGTGCAGTTACAAGATCGGGCATACCGCGTGGGTCAAAAACCGCGCTAAGGCGCAGGCCGCGTTGGGCGACAAGTTCAGCCTGCAGTGGTTCCATGAAGTGCTGAAAGACGGCGTGATGCCACTCTCGATGCTCGAGGCGCGGATCGATCAACGGGTGAAAGAGCGGCTGGCCAAGGGTTGAGTTCGGTCGCTGCGACACGTGCGAAGTGTTATGCCAAGCCGGGCTTCAGATTGAGTCCCGGCAAGCTTGCAGGGCGCTCTCAATTGCCTCGTTGAAATGTTTGTCGGATAATTTGTCGTCCCATTGCTCCAGCAAGGGGATGAATTTCTGATTGGGTATCGCCTCAATTGCATCGAGAATCGGATACCATAGCTCATCACCTGCAAGCTCTCGCAGGATTAACTCAAGTGCAACTGCCGGCTCTCGTTGAGCTATCCCGCAGATTGCTTCAGCACGCACAATGCCGCTCGAATCCTCTGCGGCCTGCAACAATGCATTGCGGATCGAGGGTGTATCAAATTCGAGCAATGCCAAAAGTAGTGTGGCCCAATCCCGATTTGCGAGGTCGGGATCGCTTGTCATCTCGATCAACCTTTTCAGGTTTTCTGCCCCAAATCCGTCCAGTTCAATCGAAACCTCTTCGGCAATGACCGAATTGAGGAAAACAGAGGGTGGGTAATAGCCTTCTGACATTGGCATTTACCCCTCAGCCAGTTCCGCCAGTTCCAGCCAGCGCTGTTCGGCGGCGTCTTTGTCTGCGCGCGCCTGGTCGATGGCCTTGGTCAGCGCGTCAAACTTGGCTGGATCGCGCGTGTAAAGCTTCGGATCGTGCAGCACTTCCTCGTCGCGCGCGATTTTCGCTTGCAGCTGTTCGATGCGCTCGGGCAGATGCTCGTAATCGCGCTGATCCTTGTAGGTTAGTTTAGCTTTCTTGAGCGGCAATGGCGGCGGCGCATCTGCGGCTGGTTTGGCGGTCTTAGCCGGCGCATTGCGCTCGCTGCGCTGTTTGATCCAATCGGCATAGCCGCCGGCGACAATATCTACTTTGCCCGAGCCATCGAGGCCCAGCGTCACAGTCACCGTGCGGTCCAGGAAGTCACGGTCATGGCTGACAATCAGCACGGTGCCGTCATAATCAGCGATCACTTCCTGCAGCAGATCGAGCGTTTCAAGATCGAGATCGTTGGTCGGCTCGTCGAGTACCAGCAGGTTAGACAGCCGCGCAAATTCGCGCGCCAGTAGCAGCCGCGAGCGCTCGCCGCCCGATAGGGTGCCGACCTTTGCATCGACCAGCCCCGGCTCGAACAGGAAGTCCTTGAGGTAGCCCTGGATATGTTTGCGGGTACCGCGAACGTCGATCCAATCACCGCCCTCAGCCAGCACATCGCGCACGCTCTTTTGAGGCGACATCAGGCTGCGCTGCTGGTCGATCACCACCCCGTCGAGCGTTTTGGCCAAAGTGATCGTGCCTTCGTCGGGGGCAAGTTCGCCGGTCAGCAGCCTGAGCAGTGTGGTCTTCCCCGCACCATTCGCGCCAACCACCCCGATCCGGTCACCGCGGGTTATCCGCAGTGAGAAGTCCTTGATTATCGCCCGCTGATCGAACCGCTTGGTGACCTTGTCAGCGACAATCACCGCCTTGGTCTTCACATCGTCGCTGGCCAAATTGAGCTTGGCGGTACCGGTCGGCGTCAGCATCGCGGCGCGCGCGGCGCGCATTTCCCACAGCTTTGCCAGCCGGCCTTGATTGCGCTTGCGCCGCGCGGTCACCCCGCGTTCAAGCCAGTGCGCTTCGAGTTTCAGCCGCGCGTCGAGCTTGTCTGCGGCCCGTGCTTCTTCGGCATAGATCGATTCCATCCAGGTCTCGTAGCCGCCAAACCCGATTTCCTTGCGCCGCAGCGCACCGCGATCAAGCCACAGCGTGGCCTTGGTCAGCCGCTCCAGGAAAGTCCGGTCATGGCTGATCGCGACGAAGGCGCCAGTGTACCGCGAAAGCCAGGCTTCGAGCCAGTCAATCGCCGCGAGATCAAGGTGGTTGGTCGGCTCGTCCAGCAGCAGAAGATCGGGCTGGGACGCCAGCGCACGGGCCAGCGCGGCGCGGCGGCGCTCACCGCCGCTAGCGCTGTCCGCCGGGCGGCTCAGGTCGATCCCGAGCTGCTCGGCAATCGCCTCAACCTCATGCCGGGCCGGGGCGTCCTGACCCGCCAGCGCAAAGTCCAGCAGCGTGGTGTAGCCGGTGAAAAAGGGGTCCTGCTCGAGCATGACGATCCGGGTGCCCGGCTGGATCGAACGTCGGCCCCGGTCAGCTTCGACTTCGCCCGCGATCAGTCGCAACAAAGTAGTCTTGCCCACGCCGTTGCGCCCGATCAGCGCCAGCCGATCACGCGGGCCGATAAACAGATCGAGCCCTTGGAATAGCCAGCCTGAGCCTTGGATCAGGCCAAGGTCTTCCCAGGAAAGGATCGGTGCAGCGGCCATGTGAGCGCGGGCCGTAGGGGGCGTGCACCGCGTTGACAAGCCGCACCGCGCGGGCAACAGCACGCTTTATGCGCACTGTTTGGCTCAATGGTGAATTCCTGCCCGAAACGGAGGCAACGGTCTCGATCTTTGATCGCGGGCTGACTTTTGGTCAGGGGGTCTATGAAGTCTCGCCGGTGATCGACGGCAAGTTTCGCAACTGGTCCTACCATGCCGCCCGGCTCGAACGTTCAAAGGCAGTAGCCTTGATCGAAGACCAGACCGATTGGCCCGAGGTGCTGAGTGAGTTGATCGAACGCAATGGCCTCGACGAAGGGCGGGTCTATTTGCAGCTTACCGGCGGGGCGCAACTCGACCGCAGCTTTCCCAACCCGCAGCCGGCGCTGCCCGCTACCAGAATTGCTTACACTCAGGCCGATACACTGATCGCCAATCCGCTGGCGCAGCGCGGGCTGAAGGTGGTGCTTAGGCCCGATGCGCGTTGGCAGCTGCGCGGCGCGAAGACCACGCAACTGCTCTACGCGGTGCTGATGAAACAGGAAGCGATCGACGCCGGGGTTGACGATGCCTGGTTGGTCGAAGGCGGGGTAATTACCGAGGCGACCAGTTCCAACGCGCATATCATCGATGCGCGCGGGGTGCTGATCTCGCACCCGGTGACGCACGGCGTTCTGCCGGGGGTGACGCGGATCTGCACGTTGGAGATTGCTCGCGCAATCGGGCTGGAGGTGGAAGAACGGCCGTTCACACCTGCAGAGCTGTTCGCGGCGCGCGAGGCGTTCATTTCTGGTGCGGGCACGCTGCTGCTGCCGGTCGTCGAAGTCGATGGCCGCCCGATCGGTAACGGCGGCGCGGGCACGCTGACCAGTGAGCTGCGCAGCCGCTATATTGCCTTGCTGAAGGCAGGCTAAGCCATTCACTCGCTGTTCAATCCTTGCCGGTTAAAGCCGCGATTGTCATGAAGAAAACCCTCATCTTGCTGTTGGCGCTGGCCGTGATCCCGGTAACGCCTGCCTTGGCCGGCCCAGGCGGAGCGCAGGAAAAGGCTCGCCGCGAAGTGCGAGCGGGCAATGTGCGGTCGCTGCGTGACATCGAAGGCGCGGTGTTGCCGCAGATGCGCGATGCGCAATATATCGGGCCTGAATATGATCCGGTAGCCTATGTTTATCGGCTCAAATTCATTGAGGATGGCCACGTCATTTTCGTCGATGTCGATGCCCGTTCTGGCCAGGTCATCCGCGCATCGCGCTAGGGCACCAGCCCGGTGCCCGCCTTGACGCAACCCACCTCAAGTCCCATCTGATCGACAGACACTTCTGGGGAACCCCGCAATGCGCATCCTGATCGTCGAGGACGAACCGACCCTCGGCAAGCAATTGAAGAGCACGCTTGAAGCCAATGGCTATGCGGTTGACCTGTCAGTCAATGGCGAAGACGGGCACTTCATGGGCTCGACCGAGGAATACGACGCGGTAATCCTGGACCTTGGCTTGCCCGAGATTGACGGGCTGACCGTGCTGGGCATGTGGCGCAAGGAAGGTCGCAAGTTCCCGGTGCTGGTGCTGACTGCGCGCGATAGCTGGTCGGACAAAGTTGCCGGGCTCGATGCCGGGGCCGATGATTATCTGGCCAAGCCGTTCCAGACGGAAGAGCTGATCGCGCGGCTGCGCGCGCTGATCCGCCGCGCATCGGGCAATACCAGCGCCGAATTGATCGCCGGTGAGGTGCGGCTGGATACGCGCTCGGGCCGGGTGACGCTGGCCGGCGAGCCAGTCAAATTGACCGCGCAGGAATACAAGCTGCTGTCGTACCTGTTGCACCATAAGGGCAAAGTGGTCAGCCGGACCGAATTGATCGAGCACATTTACGATCAGGATTTTGACCGCGATTCGAATACGATCGAGGTGTTCGTCACCCGCATCCGCAAGAAATTGGGAGCCGAAGTGATCACGACGATTCGCGGCCTGGGCTACAGTCTCGACGATCCGGCGCTGCCCGGGCGCGGCTAAGCCCCGCCGTGGAAGTCGAAGAATCTGTGATCACGCAGCACACCGGGTCGCTGTCGCGCCGGATGATGCTGATTGCGGTGGCGTGGATTTCGGTCTTGCTGCTAGGCGGTGGACTGGCCCTCGATCAAACGTTGACCGGTCTGATCACCCGCAATTTTGATAGCCAGCTAAGCTATCTACTCAACGGCATGATCGCCTCGGCCGAAGTCGGCAACGACGGCGAAGTGTTCTTTAATCGCGCGCTCGGCGACCAGCGGTTGCTCGAACCCAACAGCGGGCTGTACTGGCAAATCCGCGGGGCTGGGCATGATGATTTCCCCTCACGTTCGCTGTGGGATCGTTCGCTCAATGTGCAGACCGGACACCTCGACAAAGAGGCGCATGCCTACAACAGCGATCAGTTCAAGACCGAACCGCTGCGCGTGATCGAGCGCTCGGTCACTCTTCCGGGCAGCGACACGATGTGGTGGTTCACTGTGGCCGAACGCCGCACCAATCTGGACGAGCAGACCAGCCGGGTACGCCGGATTCTCTATCGCAGTTTTGCAGTGCTGGCGCTGGGGCTGTTCGTTATGACGATCCTGCAAAATTGGTACGGGCTGGGGCCGTTGCGCAAGGTGCGCCGTGCGATCCAGCGGATGCGCAGCACCGGCACCAACCGCGTGACCGAGCCTTTGCCGCTCGAGGTCCAGCCCTTGGTGCAGGAACTCAACGCCCTGCTCGCGCACTCCGAGCGGCAGGCTGAGGAGGCGCGCACCCATGCCGGCAATCTGGCTCACGCGCTCAAGACCCCGCTAACCGTCGTGATGAACGCCGCCACCGCGCACGCTGCGGATTTGCCCGAAACGGTGATCCGCGAGGCGGCGGTGATGCGCCGCCAGGTCGACCACCACCTCGCCCGCGCCCGCGCAGTTGGTCGCCGCGCAGCCGGGCAAGCCCGTGCGAATGTCTGCGAAAGCGTCGAGGCGGTGCTGCGCGCGGTGACGCGGTTGCATGAAACCTCACGCTTCGACCTCGACGGCAACCGCGATGCGGTGGTCGCGATCGAGCGCCAGGACCTCGATGAAATCCTCGGCAACCTGATTGAAAATGCCGCAAAATATGGCGGTGGGTCGGTGTTTGTCACGATTGATCCAGTCCGGGGAGGCGACCTGTGCGAAATCTGGATCGAAGACGACGGCGCGGGCATCCCCGAGGAAGCGCGCACCCGCATCTTCGATCGCGGCGCGCGGCTCGATACCGGCAAACCGGGCACCGGCCTTGGGCTAGCGATCGTGCGCGATGTGGCCGAAATTTATGGTGGCAGTGTCGCGCTGGACGTGAGCGAAGACCTGGGCGGGTTACTGGTCAAGCTGCGCCTACCAAGGGTTATGGCGTAAAGCCTCGCAAAATTTTACGGATTATTAGACACCATCGCTTAGGTTGCCGAGTGATGTCTAAGGGCTAATAAAAATGCAGGTCGGCTGTCAGGGTTGTAGGTCTGAGCAGGATACATTTGCCATCACTATGGCATTTCAGCCGATTGTTGATGTCGAGACTGGCCGCACGTTTGCATTTGAGGCCCTAGTGCGCGGCAGCCAAGGCGAAAGCGCGGCTGAGGTTCTGGCCAAGGTCACGCCGCAGAACCGTTACGGGTTCGATCAGCAATGCCGCGTGGCGGCAATAGAAGGCGCGGTGGCAGCTGGCATTCTCGCTACCGAGGCCAAGCTTTCGATTAATTTTCTGCCCAACGCCGTCTATTCGCCGGTAGCTTGCATTCAGTTAACCCTAAAGACCGCAAGCGCGACCGGCTTTCCCACAGATCGATTGATCTTCGAATTTACCGAGCACGAAGAAATGGCGGACACCGGTCACGTTGGGAACATCGTGGATAGCTACCGGAAAATGGGGTTCGGCACCGCGA
Source organism: Novosphingobium sp. (assembly GCA_043758955.1). Lineage (GTDB taxonomy): Bacteria > Pseudomonadota > Alphaproteobacteria > Sphingomonadales > Sphingomonadaceae > Novosphingobium. Next base: position 26,785 of record JAYVML010000179.1, read on the forward strand.
TCGATGATTTCGGCGCTGGCTATGCAGGGCTCGGGCTGCTCGCCAAGTTTCAACCGGATTTCATCAAACTCGACATGGAGCTGATCCGGGCGATCGATTCAAGCATGCCACGGCGGTTGATTGTTGAGAGCGTCATTCGAATGTGCTGCAAGTTTGGCATCGTGGTCATCGCCGAGGGCGTGGAGACAGCTGCAGAATATTATACGCTGCGAAAACTCGGGATCCGCTACATGCAAGGCTATCTGATAGCGCGCCCCGCTTGCCAATCTCTCCCGAGCATCGCCCTGCCAAGCACGCAGCGCAATCCTGTCGCAGGTTTCAAGTGCCGCGCTTGATCGACCTGCGTTGCAAGCTGCATCCAGGTTAAATCTGGAACCCGACGTACTAAATCTGGTCGGGTGAAATCATTTTCCCGCCGCCTGCTCGTGATGCCTGATTACTTCATTTATAATAAACCGTAGGAACTTTTCCGAAAATTCCGGATCGAGCTGCGCCTCGCCGGCCAGTTTGCGCAGTCGCGCAATCTGGGCTTCTTCGCGGCTGGGATCGCTCGGCGGCAGGGCGTTTTCGGCTTTATAGGTGCCGACCGCCTTGGTGATGCGAAAGCGTTCGGCCAAGATGTGGATCAAAGCGGCGTCGATGTTGTCGATGCTGGCGCGAAAGCTCGCGAGCACTGGATCGGACAATGGCTGAGATTTGGTCTGGGACATGAATGGCTGGCTAGCATGACATTTTGCGCAATACCATTGCCCGCTTTGCACTTGCGCAGCGGCGGACACGGTGGTTATGCGCTGGACTTATGAGCGCTGACGTCATTCCCATTAAAGCGCGAGCCAGTGAGCCTTCGCTGGGCCCGATCATGGCGCTGACCGCGCAGGGTATGAATGCGGTCAATGCGGTGATCCTAGACCGGATGCAGAGCGAAATTCCGCTCATCCCCACGCTGGCCGGACATCTGATCGCGGGCGGGGGTAAGCGGATGCGCCCGATGCTCACTCTGGCGGGTGCAGCGTTGTGCGAATACCAAGGCACGCGCCATCACAAGCTGGCTGCGGCGGTTGAATTCATCCACACCGCCACGCTGCTCCATGACGATGTAGTCGATGGCAGCGAAATGCGCCGGGGCAAGGCCGCCGCCAACTTGATCTTCGGCAACCCGGCGACCGTGCTGGTAGGTGATTTCCTGTTCACCCGCAGCTTCGAACTGATGGTCGAGGATGGCAGCCTCAAGGTGCTCAAGATCCTATCGAGCGCCAGCTCGGTGATTTCGGAGGGCGAGGTCGATCAACTCTCCGCCCAGCGCCAGATCGAAACCAGCGAAGAACGCTACCTCGGGATTATCGGCTCGAAAACGGCTGCGCTATTCGCCGCCGCGACCCGGATCGCCGCTGTGGTCGCTGAAAAGAGCGAGGTCGAAGAGCGTGCGCTGGAAGATTATGGCCGTAATCTAGGCATCGCTTTCCAGCTGGTTGATGATGCGATCGACTACGATTCGGACGAAACCGAAATGGGCAAGGGCAAGGGCGACGATTTTCGTGAAGGCAAGATGACCCTGCCAGTGATCTTGGCCTATGCCCGCGGCACTCCGTTCGAACGGGGGTTCTGGAAGGACGCGATTATGGGCCATCGCAATTCAGACGCCGATCTGGCGCATGCCGTTGACCTGATCTGTCAGCATGATGCGGTCAGCGCCACGCGTGACCGCGCCCGTCATTTTGCCCAGCGCGCAATCGCCGCGATTGCTGGTTTCCCACCCAGCGATGCGCGTAGCGCGATGATTGAAGCGGCAGAGTTTGCGGTCGTACGCCGCTACTGATTTCGGTTGTGTATCGATTCATCGCGGAGGCAGTGCCGTTCAGCGATTGCCGGACTGTGCATACGGCGAGTTGTTGGCACTATTTAGCCAATCTTAACCACGCACCGCCGATTGTAACTGCTCTTGGGGGCCACTCAAATCGAGGGCCGTAAAATGATGGAATACCACAACTCCCGCCCCGCCCGGATCGTCGGGCCGCACCGTGAAATTATCACCCGCGATACTTTGCCGCCGGCCGATACCTCGCGCTGGGTCGCCAGCCGCAAAGCACAGGTTGTAGCGGCGGTTGATAGCGGATTGATGACAATTGATGAAGTGATGCGACGCTACCGCCTTAGCCTGGAAGAATTCTATTCGTGGCAGCGCGCGTTGAGCCGTGCGGGCGTTCCCGGCCTGCGGGTGTCTTGGTCGCAGCACGATCGTGCGTCCCGTCGCCGTCACCGCGACGTTGTCAGCACCCGGCTGCGCGAACTGGTCGCGGTTTAACCTGGCGGCAAGTCGCCGGACGCCCCTTGGTCTCCCGGGCGTCCGGCGCGCTTGACCGCGCGATGCCAAACCGCCACTTCGGCCCTGAACAACAACCCTTTACTGTCCGGAGACCTCCTTACCATGCAGCACCGCCGTCTCGGCAAGTCCGCCATTGTCGTGTCCGATATCTGTATGGGTACGATGACCTTCGGCAGCCAGACCGATGAAACCGCCGCGCTGCGTATTCTTGATCGCAGCTTTGAAGCAGGGATCGACTTCTATGATACCGCCGAAGGTTATCCGGTCCCGCCCGATGTCAAATGGGTGGGGCGGACTGAGGAAATTGTGGGTAAGTGGCTTAAGACCAAGCCGCGCGATGCGATCATTCTAGCCACGAAAGTTTCCGGGCCCAGCCATGTCTGGTTCCGCAGTCCACTGCGCAACGGAATGACCGCGCTGGATCGGCGCAACATAGTGAGCGCGGTTGAGGCCAGCCTGACTAAGCTCGGCACTGATTACATCGATTTGTACCAGACGCACTGGCCCGATCACGAACTCGCCTATGAGGAAACGATGGAAATCCTCGACGAACTGGTCAGGGCGGGGAAGGTTCGGATCACCGGATGTTCGAATGAGACCAGCTGGGGTTTGATGAAAAGCCTCGCCGCGTCAGAGCAACTTGGCGTGACACGTTATCACACGATCCAGAACAATTTCAGCCTGAACAACCGGCGGTTTGAGGATGAATTGGCGCAGGTCTGCCGGCAGGAAGGCGTCAGCCTGATCCCCTACTCGCCGATCGGCGGCGGCGTGCTTTCGGGCAAGTATCAGGACGGCGCACGGCCCGACGGCGCGCGATTCTCGCGCTATCTGGGCATGGAAGGGCGCCAGGCGGCGATGGGGCGGCGGTTCGTCAACGAAAAGTCGCTTGCCTCAACCGCGCGCTTCGCCGAAATTGCCAAGGACGCCGGAATCAGCACCGTGACGTTGGCCGTTGCGTGGTCGAAGCAGCACGATTTCGTCGCCTCGACCATTGTCGGCGCGAGCCAGGAAGATCAGCTCGATGAAATCTTTGCCGCGGCTGATCTGGTGCTCAGCGAAGAGACGATGAAAGCGATCAATCAGGTTTCGAAGGAAATCATGTACCCGATGGGGTAAGGGCGGCGGGCATGACCACCTTGCCGATCCATGCCGTCCTGCCCGAATTGCTGGCAGCATTGTGTACGGGGACTTCGGCCGTGCTGATTGCGCCGCCGGGGGCGGGCAAGACGACCGCAGTTGCCCCGGCCTTGCTAAGCGAAGGCTGGTGCACCGGCAGCGTGATCGTGCTCTCGCCGCGCCGGGTGGCGGCGCGCGCAGCGGCTGAGCGGATGGCCGAGCTTCTGGGCGAAGTGGCGGGCGAGACGATTGGTTACCTGACCCGGCTCGATACCAAACGGTCCGCGAAAACCCGTGTGCTGGTGGTGACCGAAGCGATCTTCGTGGCGATGATCCTCAGCGATCCCGAACTGGACGGAGTGAGCGCGGTGCTGTTCGATGAAGCGCACGAACGCCATCTTGATAGCGATCTGGGCCTCGCCCTGGCGATCGAGAGCGCCGCGGTGCTGCGAGCCGACCTGCGGCTGGTGGTAATGTCTGCCACGATCGATGGGACGCGGTTTACCGCACTGCTCGGCGCTGCGCCGGTGATCGAAAGCGCTGGCAAGGCGCATCCACTGGCGATCCGCTGGCTAGGCACGCGGCCCGAACTGCGGATCGAAGATGCAATGACCACCGCGATTTTGACTGCATGGCGCGACGAGCAGGGCGACATTCTGGCTTTCCTGCCCGGGGTGGGCGAGATCGAGCGCACACGCGAACGATTGGCCGAGAAATTACCGCAAGCGCTAGTCATGCCGCTGCATGGGCAGATTGAGCCGGCGGCGCAGCGTGCGGCGATCAAGCGCGATCCGCAAGGGCGGCGGCGGATCGTACTGGCCACTGCAATTGCCGAAACTTCGCTGACGCTCGAAGGGGTCTCGGTGGTAGTTGATGCCGGTTTATCGCGGCGGGCGGAATTTGACAAAGCTGCCGGTGTTACACGGCTGGTCACGCACCGGGCGTCGCAAGCCGCCGCCGCCCAGCGCGCGGGCCGCGCGGCACGGCAGGGGCCGGGGACGGCCTATCGTCTGTGGGAGGAGGCGGGACATCCGGGGCGGGCCGCATTCGATCCGCCCGAAATGCTTACCTCGGACCTGGCCCCACTGCTTCTGACGCTTGCCCAGTGGGGCACGACGGAACCAGCGGCGATGGCCTGGTTGGACCCGCCACCAAGTGCAGCATTGGCCGCAGCAACGGTGACCCTGACGGCGCTCGGCGCGCTCGACCGTGACGACAAGATCACGCCACACGGGCGGAGGATGTCCGCTTTGCCGATGACCCCGCCGCTGGCGCACATGCTGCTTTATGCTGCGCAGCATGGCGCGGAGCACAGCGCAGCAAAATTGGCGTTGCTGTTGCAAGAACGAGGGCTGGGCGGGCGGGGTGACGACCTGACAGCGCGGATGGAGCGGTGGAATGCTGACCGCTCTGGGCGGGCTGAGGCATCGCGGAAGTTGGCGGCAGGCTGGGCGCGCTTGGCGCGCACCCAGGGGACATCCTACACCGATCTACCGCTCGGCATACTGCTCGCCGAAGCATACCCGGCAAATATTGCCCGCCGCCGCTCACCCAGCGGAGAGGACTGGCTGACCGCTGGCGGACGCGGTCTGCGGCTTGATCCAGCCTCGCCGCTCGCCCGGGCCGAGTGGCTCGTAGTGGGCGAGGCGCAAGGCGAGGCCAAGGGTGCGCGGATTACCGGGGCCATTGTGCTGGACGAAGCTGAAATTACGCGCTGGCTGAGCCACCGCATCGAACGCCGTACCGCCTTGCGCTGGGTCGCCGACGAACGGCGGGTCGAAGCTTTGCTCGAATCACGGCTGGGCGTGATCACGCTGTCGCGCGGTCCCGATCCCAAGCCCGATCCGGCTGCGATCCGGATGTTTCTGATCGCACAAGTCACTCAAGACGGGTTGGGCTTGCTCGAGCTTCCACCCGCCAGCGCTGCGTTGCTGACCCGTGCCAAGTACGCCGGGATTGCTGCGCTCAGCGAAACTGCGCTGCTGGCTGAACTTGACGATTGGCTCGGTCCTCTGCTCACCCGGCGGCTTGATGCGCTTGATCCCGCGCGGCTGACTGAGGCGTTGCGCGGGCGGCTGGACTATGCCGAACGCCAGCAGCTTGAGTCGCTGGCCCCGGCCCAGTTTACCAGTCCAGCGGGGACCAGCCATCCGATCGACTACGCCGATCCCGGCGGGCCATCGGTTGAACTCAGGGTTCAGGCGCTGTTTGGGCTGGACCAGCACCCCACGTTCGGACGTCCGCCGCAGCCGCTGCTGCTAAAGCTGACTTCGCCCGGCGGCAAGCCGGTGCAGACCACGCGCGATCTGCCGGGGTTTTGGCGCGGATCGTGGCGCGATGTGCAGCGAGACATGAAAGGCCGCTACCCCAGGCACCGCTGGCCCGATGCGCCGTGGGACGAAGTGCCCAGCCTCAAAACCAAGAATGCGTTTAATCGCACCACCTAACCATGAAAGGGTTGCGGCGGGCTTGATTCTGTCCACGATTAGCCGCAAGCAAAGCGGCATGTCTGCACGCATCTTTCAGCGCCCCAAGAACGCCATGCAATCGGGCAAAGCCCGCCTAGATGAATGGATTCTCGAATTCGCCCCGGCAGAGGCCAAGCGGCCCGACCCGCTGATGGGCTGGGCCGGTTCGGGTGATATGCAGGCGCAGGTCCAGTTGACCTTCGCTGGCTGCATCGCCGCCCAAACTTATGCAGAAAAATACGGGATTGCCGCCGAAGTCCACGCGACTCCGCCGCGTCGGCTCAAGTTGCAAACCTACGCTGATAATTTCCGCTGATTGGGCAAGTATGAAGCGGGCCGGCTGACTGCCTAGGGTCGCGCTGGTAGATAGCCAGCCGACCCGCTTCATGGCCGCCTCACAAGAGACAACCCATTTTCGACTGCCACGATAAGAGCCAGTCGAACCCTGTATTACTGCGATTCGCCCAACCAGACTTGCGCAAACGCGACACCACCGCCATATGCCGCGCCGGGAGTCGGTCGGACGTTTGCGTCCGCCAACCTGGTCAGGTCCGGAAGGAAGCAGCCACAACGGGTTGCGGCGGGTCGGCCGGCTCCTTCTGGTGTGCCGCGATTTGCCCCAGAGCGGGCTGCAAACGGCGACTTTCTGCGCTTCCGGTGCTCACGGCCCAAATGGCCGCTGCGCGCCGGTTCTCAAAATTCACCGTTTTCGCTCCACCCTGGGGCAAATCGAGACACACCCTTCGACAATTACAGCGGTCGCGCCTAACTTGGCTCGCAATGTCCGATTCCCCCGAACCTGAAGAACTTCCCGACGACGAATCCCCCTCGGCTGCCGAGCTGGAAGCGGCGGGGCAGGAATCGATGTTTGGCGCGCCTGAACCTGCTCCGGTTCCTGCGCCAGCTGTAACGGCTGCGCCCGCACAGCCATACCGGGTGCTCGCGCGGAAGTATCGTCCGCAGACTTTCTCGCAGTTGCTCGGCCAGGACGCGATGGTGCAGACGCTGGGTAATGCGATCAAGCGCGACCGGCTGGCGCATGCCTTCTTGATGACCGGGGTGCGGGGGGTGGGTAAAACCTCCACTGCCCGGCTGATCGCCAAGGCGCTCAATTGCATTGGGCTGGACGGCTTGGGCGGGCCGACGATCGATCCGTGCGGGGTGTGCGATCCCTGCGTCGCGATTGCCGAGGGGCGGCACATCGACGTGATCGAGATGGACGCCGCCAGCCACACCGGGGTCGACGACGTGCGCGAGATTATAGAGGCGGTGCGCTATTCAGCGGTTTCGGCCCGTTACAAGATCTACATTATCGATGAAGTCCACATGCTCAGCCGCAACGCCTTCAACGCGCTGCTCAAGACACTTGAAGAGCCGCCGCCGCATGTAAAATTCCTGTTCGCCACCACCGAGGTGGAAAAGCTGCCGGTGACCGTGCTGAGCCGCTGCCAGCGCTTCGATTTGCGCCGCATTCAAGCCCCCCTGCTGGCCGCGCACTTCGCGATGATCTGCGCCGCCGAACAGGTCAGCGCTGAAGACGAGGCATTGGCAATGATTGCGGCGGCGGCCGAAGGATCGGTGCGCGATGGGTTGTCAATTCTCGATCAGGCAATCGCCCATGCTGACCTTGGCGGCGGGGGCCAGGTTACCACCGATCAAGTACGCGACATGCTCGGTCTGGCCGACAAGGGCGCGCAGCGACGCTTGCTGGGCGCGTTGTTGGCGGGTGAGTGCGGTGCGCTACTCGATCTGGTCGACCAACAATTTGCGCTTGGGGTGGAGCCGCTGGCACTGCTGCGCGCGGCGCTTGAACTCACGCACCGGATTACAGTTTGCCAGCTCGGCAAGAGCGGGGCCGATGCCGCCAGCGCCGAAGAACGCGCCTCGATTGAGGGTTGGGCGCAGAGCCTCTCGGCGGGCCAACTCCACCGGCTGTGGCAACTGCTGCTCAAGGGGTATGACGAAGTGCGCGGCGCGCCCGATCCGCTGATTGCCGCCAAGATGGCGCTGTTGCGGGTGCAGCATGCCAATGACTTGCCCGACCCCGGCACACTGGCCAAGCAGTTAGAGGACATCGCCGCGCGCGGTCCAGTTGCGGCAGCTCCGGGCGAGCTTGCAACAACGGTGGAAGCGCCAGTGCCGGTCGGAATGGACTGGGCAGCGCTGATCAACACGGTCGATCAATCGGGCCAGCTGCGGGTGGCGCAAGTGATGCACGATTGGGTCCGGGTTGCAGCGCTGGTGCCGGGCGAGCTGACTTACGCGCTGGTCCCGGGCTATTCGGGTGATCCCAGCTCGGAACTGCGCGATGCTTTGCTGCGCGCGACGGGTGAGCGCTGGCAAGTGACCCGGATTGAGGGCGAGGCTGCCCCGGCTTTACGCGAAACGGCTGAAGCAGCGCGCGACGAGGCCCGCGCGGCGGTGCTGCGCGATCCGTTGGTTGAGGCCGCGTATTCGGCTTTTCCCACTGCTGAATTGCTCGATGCTAGTGCTGATGCCCGCGTGACGCAGGGCGCAAAATGGAGAAACTGACGTGAAGTCGATGGAAGAGATGCTCAAGGCGGCGCAGCAAGCGGCTGAAACAATTGAAAAGCAGATGACCGAAATGCAAGGCAAGCTCGATGGGATCGAGGTGGAAGGCGCGGCGGGCGGCGGACTGGTCAAAATCCGCTGCTCGGCCAAGGGCCGCGTGCTTGGCGTGGCGATAGATGACAGCATGCTAGTGCCCGCTGACAAGGGCATCCTCGAAGATCTGATCACAGCCGCGTTCAACGATGCTCGCAGCAAAGCCGACGCTGTGTCAGGCGCGGAAATGGCACGGATGCAACAGGGGATGGGCCTGCCACCGGGATTCAAATTGCCGGGGATGTAATGCTGCTGGCGGCTTTAGTTCGCTCAATATCGGCGGCGGGGGCGTAGATTTCACAAAGGCCAGTTTCAGTTGGTTTGGGGTCATCGGTGTTGAACGGCGGTCCAGCCACGGCCGGGCTGGTGAGCAGCAGTGCGGGGCTACGCAGGCCAACTCAAACCACGCACACCATCCACAGTCTCGCGCGCAGCCCCCATTGCAGCGCGTCAAGGGCACCCCCATATCTCGCTCGACACGCGGGATTCACCTGCTCGGCGGTAATTGGGCCCGCTGCACAATTGGAATTGCCATGAAACTTTACCCGCTGCTCCCCTTGCGCGATATCGTCGTTTTTCCCGGCATGGTCGTGCCCTTGTTCGTCGGGCGCGATAAATCGGTCGCCGCGCTCGAAGCCGCGATGGCCAGCGAAGGTGACAAGGATATCTTCTTGCTCGCCCAGCTTGATCCGAGCTGTGACGATCCTGGGGAAGACGATCTGTTCGATATCGGCGTGATCGCAACTGTGCTGCAATTGCTTAAGCTGCCCGATGGCACCGTGCGTGTGCTGGTCGAAGCCAAGCAGCGTGCAGGTCTGCAGACCTTGCGGCTGGAAACGGGCACCGGCGGCGAGATGGTGGTTGCGCAGGTCGAAATGCTCGAGCCAGTCAGCGTCTCGGGGAACGAAGTCGCCGCAATGATGCGTACGGTTGTCGATACCTTTGCCGAGTATACCAAGCTCAACAAAAAGCTCCCGCAAGAAGCTGGAGATGACCTTGCCGACTTAGTTGATGCCGCCGAATTAGCGGATGCGGTCGCGGCGCATATCCAAGCCAAAGTGTCGGACAAACAAGCGTTGCTGTCAGAAAGCGATCCGCTCAAGCGGCTGGAAATGGCGTTCAGCTTCATGGAAGGTGAGCTTGGCGTGCTGCAGGTCGAACGGCGCATTCGCGGCCGGGTCAAACGCCAGATGGAGAAGACCCAGCGCGAATACTATCTCAACGAACAGATGAAGGCGATCCAGCGCGAGCTGGGCGAGCAGGACGACGCCCGCGACGAGTTGCTCGAACTCGAGAAGCGCATCAAAAAGACCAAGCTTTCCAAGGAAGCCCG
>JAYVML010000180.1:0-2239 GCA_043758955.1 Novosphingobium sp.
CCGATAATCTCTTCCGGCTTGTGCCTCTTGCCCATTTCCAAACTCCTTCATGATCCAAAATAACATCGATTTTGGACCACTCTGAAGGGGGCAGATCACCTTAAACCATGAAGGTTTTGGCATCATCTCCGAGATTGATATCCAGCAAACCTTGAAGGCGAAGATTGGCGTCGATTTCCCCAGTTATCGGATCCTGGGTGCATGCAACCCGACTCTGGCATATGAAGCGCTCAAGCTTGAAAACAAGGTCGGCACGATGCTGCCGTGCAATGTTGTAGTTCGCGACGCCGGAGACGGGAAAACCGAGGTGGCGGCCATCGATCCTGTTGCATCGATGGAAGCAATCGACAATCCGGCGCTTAAACAGGCCGCTGCTCTGATTAGGGAGAAACTGGAACGAGTGATCGCGCAGCTATAAATTCGCAGATCTATTCACGGCACAAGCGTTTAAACGCAGACACCGACTTCAGTCTGTGCTCCAAATTTTTGACGACGGACAGTGCGTGCCGAGCAATGCACGCGAGGAAAAGCCCATGCCAAATTTGCACAACAGACTAACGTTTGTGATGGGATCGATGGCTCTGTTTGCCCACGGCGCTTCCGCACAGACGATGCAACCCATGGAGCATGGTGGCTCGACGAAGGTTTCCCAGCCGGCGGCGGTGATGGATAATCCAGCAAAAACTGCATTGCCGGTTACCGTATCTCCGCCACCCTGTCCGGCCGACCATCCGTTTGATCCGAGCATGAACATGTGCATGGCGGACGGCGCTAAGCCCATGCCCGCCCTCACATTCAGCCTTAATCAGTTCGCGGTTTATTCGGCCACCTCGGGTCCGCGCGGGCGATCGCGGGTTACTGGCCCTGGTGTGGGGATGCTGATGTATAACCAGGCGCTATCGCCCAGAAACACTCTGCGCGTGAATATTATGGCAACAGCCGAGCAATTGACGGTCGGAAACAAGGGCACTCCCCAGCTCTTCCAGACCGAAAACATCGATAATATGCATCCACACGACTACCTGATGGCGCTTGAATTCAGGGATGTAATCAAGCTCGGTGCTGGCGATGACCAGGAATTGACGTTCCTGTTTGCGCCGCGTGGAGCCGCGGCGACCGGGCCGGTTCCCTTCATGCACCGCGCATCGGCAGAGGGAAACCCGGATGCCCCGCTTGGTCACAATCTCCAAGACGGTTTTCATGATGTTTCAACCGTGCTTGGCGTCGCCTATCGGAATTCCGGGACGACAGTCGAGGCCACTGGATTCAGTGGTCACGCCGTCAGTTGGCCTTTCCCCCTGCATAAGGTGGATTCTTACAGTGTTCGCGTGACCCAGAAAATCGACGATCATGTCTTGATTGGAGGTTCTTATGCGGATGTCCTGTCGCCTGACGAGGCAGGAGGAGCAGAACACGAAAAGTTCGTGACAGGCTGGCTTGCCACCACCCACAAGTTAAATGGCGCCACCCTGAAATCGTCATTCATCTGGGGTCAGGTCCGCGCAGGCCACGATCCTGCTTTGAACAGTTTTCTGGCGGAAGCGGTTTACCAGCGCGGTATGAACAAACTTTATGGCCGGGGTGAGTTCCTCCAGATCACGCCAGGCCAGCTGGACCTGGTGCCGCTCGATGGTTCGACCGATGCACAATGGGTCGCGGTGTTGACCCTGGGATATGAACGGACCTTGGTTGAAAAAGGCCCTTTTTCCCTATTTCTTGGCGGAACCTTCACCAGAGATTTCGCTCCCGTAGAATTCAGGCCCGACTATGGTTCTGCTCCGAGGGGCGCAAAACTCTACTTCCGGATCAAGATTGATAGCTCGTCGATGAAACGGGATGGCATGTAATCGCCGAGGCTCGTTGAGCAGAGTTCACGTCAATAAACCGGTAAGACATTACCGTCACCGGGCAAGTGAATAGGGACGACGGACAAAATATTAGCGGGCCACCGTACCTTGGAGTTCACACGAGCATCTGATCAATCAAGTTGCATGTGAAGTATCATCTGTGATCAGCGCAATGCCTTGGACGCAGCGAAAACTTTCCCATTCACCCTTTGAGCAATGATAAAAACCATCTTTCTAGAGGTGGCTCGGTTTGTCTGCACAGTGATTGGCAATGGATAAGTGGATCGTCTGCCGGCTGTTTCCTCGATATTCTGATATGGCGCGTCATGCAGTGAGGGCGTAGCCCGACCGGAGTGACGCGCCATATCGGTTGCCAGATTCATGCTGCCAGC
>JAYVML010000181.1:0-3031 GCA_043758955.1 Novosphingobium sp.
AGCGTCATCGGCACCTTGATACAGACATTGTCGGCAATCTTGCGCAGGATTGCGGCCTCGCGCATCATCCCGTCATAATCGAGCGCGACCACTTCGGCACTGACCGGACCATCGACGATGGCGCAGATTTCCTTGGTCACCTCATGGAAATCGCGGCCAGATTTCATGATCAGCGACGGGTTGGTGGTGACGCCGTCGAGCAAGCCGGTGGCGGCCAGTTCCTTGATGTCGGCGATCTCGGCGGTATCGGCAAAGAATTTCACGGGGGCGCGCTCCTGCTGGCGGGGTCAGCAGCCGCTATAGCTCGTTACAGCACCTTGAACAGCCCGATCAGCAGCGGGTCCTTGGTGGTTTCCGGGTGCGCCCGGATCATGCTTTCCTCATGGCCAATCTGATACCAGATCGAATTGTCGGCCCGGTTGGCGACGGCGTGCGCCATCGCGCCGATGTCCACCCCGGCCAGCGCCTTGATCGCTTGCCCGATCACCGGATCGCTCGACAGGCGCAGCGCGTCGGTTAGTTCCGGGATCATCGCGTTGATCAGCGCCGGGCCCATTGCGGTGCGCAGAAACGATGTCGCGGCAGTAGGCCCGCCGCGCGCCAGCCCGGCCGCATCGGGGATCGAGATCTTGCTGACCGCAGCATAGACCACCGGTGTCGCGCGCTCGGCACCCTTTTCCGCGACAATATTAAGCTGATGCTGGAGGTTTTGCTTGAATAGCGTTGAGGTTAAGAGATTTTTGAGCAGGCCGGTCCCTGAAGCGCCAAACAGAACGGGCGCTTCAAAGCGAGCCACTTCGCTATCCCAGAACCCGCCCGGCGCGGTCAGTTGGGCAAAGGCAGCCTGCGACGAGAGCGTCAGTAAGCGCCGGATCGCATTGACCATGCTGAACCCGCCCAGCGACTGACAGCCGGGCAGCGCCAGCAGCCCCGCTGCAGCAGTTCCGGCGAGGAAAGTGCGGCGCGCCATGACGCCATTGACGCTGCTGTCCATCAAGCCCTGCTCCTTAATTTAGCGGCTGTCGCGCGCACTTGTTTAACGCCATAGAGACGGGCCAATGAACCGCGTCCGTCTCCTAGTCTTCAATCCGGTTCTCAGCGTGCTGGACTACCGCCTTCCTGAAGGCATGGCGACTGAATTCGGTGCGCTGGTCATCGCCCCCTTGGGACCGCGACAAGTGCTCGGCATCATCTGGGAAAGAGAACGGTTAGCTGGCGATGACGTTCCCCCCGCCAAGCTGCGCGCGATCATCGAAATGCTGCCGGTTCCGCCGTTGAGCGAACCGCTGCGCCGCCTGATCGAATGGACCGCCGACTATTACGTCGCGCCGATGAACGCGGTGGCGCGGATGGCGCTGGCCAGTATGGCAGCGCTGCGCGGCGGCAGCACCACTACCGAATATCGCCTGTCCGGCGACGAACCAAAGCGCCTGACCCCGCAGCGGCTGGCGGCGATCGATGCACTCCACGGCGAACAGGGGAGCATCCGCGAACTGGCCGAGCTGGCCAGCGTATCCGAAGGCGTGCTGCGCGGGCTGGTGAGTGCAGGCGTGCTCGAGCCGGTGACGGTTGACATCGACCGCGCCTATCCGCGCGCGCGGCCCGATCACGCGGTGCCCGATCTGTCTGACGATCAACAGAATGCGGCGGATACTTTCGTCGCGGCGGTCAAAGCGCAGGCCTTCGCGCCGTTCCTGCTCGATGGGGTGACCGGATCGGGCAAGACCGAATGTTATTTCGAAGCGGTGGCCGAAGCAATCCGGATGGAGCGGCAAGTGCTGGTCCTGCTGCCTGAGATTGCGCTGACGCAGAACTTCCTGCGCCGGTTCGAAGCGCGGTTCGGCGTAGCTCCGGTGCTGTGGCATTCAAGCCTCAAGGCGAGCGAGCGGCGGCGCGCGTGGCGGGCGATCGTTGCTGGTGAGGCGCAAGTGGTGGTCGGTGCCCGCTCAGCGCTATTCATGCCGTTCGCCAAGCTCGGTTTGGTCGTGGTCGATGAAGCCCACGAGGTCTCGTTCAAGCAGGACGATGGGGTGCGCTACAACGCCCGCGATGTAGCGGTGATCCGCGCCCGGTTCGAAGCGGTGCCGGTGATCCTGGCGAGCGCCACCCCGGCGCTCGAATCGCTGCAACTGGCCGAAGCCGGGGTCTATACCAAGATCGATCTGCCCGCGCGGTTTGGCGGCGCGCAGTTGCCAGCGGTCAGCATCGTCGATCTCCGCTGCGAAGTGCCCGAACGCGGGCGCTGGCTGGCTCCGCGATTGGTCACCGAACTGCGCGCGCGGCTGGAACGCGGCGAGCAATCGCTGCTGTTTCTCAACCGCCGCGGCTATGCCCCGCTGACGCTGTGCCGCCACTGCGGGTACCGGTTCAAATGCCCCAATTGCAGCGCCTGGCTGGTCGAGCACCGGCTGTCGCACCGGCTCGCCTGCCACCATTGCGGCCATCAGGTGCCGGTGCCCGAAACGTGCCCCGAATGCGCCACGCCCGATTGCCTTGTCGCCTGCGGGCCCGGGGTGGAGCGGATCGCCGATGAAGTGGCCGAGCTCTTGCCCGAAGCTCGGCTGGCGGTGGTCACTTCGGACACGCTGGGCAGCCCCGAAAAGATCAGCGCGTTCGTCCAGGCAGCGGAGGACAAGCTGATCGACGTCATCGTCGGCACGCAATTGGTGACCAAGGGCTACCACTTTCCCGACCTGACATTGGTGGGCGTGGTCGATGCCGACCTGGGGCTTGAAGGCGGGGATTTGCGTGCGGCCGAGCGGACCTATCAGCAGGTCGCGCAAGTCGGCGGGCGCGCCGGGCGCGGCGACAAGCCGGGCGAAGTCCTGATCCAGACCCGCCACCCCGAAGCCGCGGTGATCGCCGCGCTCGCCGCCGGGGACCGCGACGCGTTCTATGCCGCCGAAGCCGAGGGCCGCCGCGAGGCTGGCGCGCCGCCATTCGGACGCTGGGCCGCGATTATCGTCTCGAGCGAAGACGACGCCGAAGCGCGCGAGGCGGCCAAGGCGGTCGGCGCGATGCGGCCCGATCT
>JAYVML010000182.1:0-5625 GCA_043758955.1 Novosphingobium sp.
AATTGGCCCGCCACACTAGGTCACTCAGCGCGCTCGACAAAGCAATGTTCGATCCTGCCACCGCTCAGCCCGCGCTGGCTGGCCTCGCCATGTCCGAACTGATGAAGCGCCGCGCCGCGCTCGCGCAGCAGATTGGCAGCGCCGAAGCGGTCTGGCTTAAAGCATGCGAGGCGCTGGAAGGGGCGGACGGCTAAGGGCCCCGCAACAGCCGAACAGAAGGGCTATGCAATTGGCCAGCATCGGCATAGCTTCGCATCTGCAAGCACGCGAGCCGGGCCGATGCTTTTGTCGGTGCGGAACCTGCGCTGGGGGGAGATAGTCCGATGGCTGTATCAGACCATGTAAATTTTGGTGACTTTATGGCAGGCGTAAAACGCCGCAATCCCCACCAAGACGAATTCGTCCAAGCCGTGCAAGAGGTTGCCGAAGACATCTTCGACTTCATCGCCGACAAAGAAGACTATCACCAGCAGCAGATCCTGCGGCGGATTGCCGAGCCTGACCGGGTGGTTTCGTTCCGGGTCTGCTGGGAGGATGATGCCGGAAATGTCCGCGTCCAGCGCGGCTGGCGGGTGCAGAACAACAACGCGATCGGCCCATATAAGGGCGGGATCAGGTTCCATCCCAGCGTCACCGAAAGCGTGCTCAAGTTCCTCGCGTTCGAGCAGACCTTCAAAAACGCGCTGACCGGGCTGCCGATGGGCGGCGGCAAAGGCGGGTCGAACTTCAATCCCAAAGGTAAAAGCGTGCGCGAGATCATGCGCTTTTGCCAAAGCTTCATGACCGAGCTGTACCGGCACATTGGCGCCGATATCGATGTTCCGGCAGGCGACATTGGGGTTGGCGGACGCGAGATAGGCTTCATGTTCGGGCAGTACAAACGGATTACGGGCGAGTTCACCGGCGTGCTGACGGGTAAAGGCCTCGAATGGGGCGGTTCGCTGATCCGCACCGAAGCAACCGGCTATGGCGCGGTCTATTTCCTCGCTTCAATGCTCGCCACCAAAGGTCAGGACCTGCAAGGCAAACGCGCGGTGATCTCAGGCTCGGGCAATGTCGCAACCCATGCTGCCGAAAAGATCGTCGAGCTGGGCGGCACTGTGCTGACACTGTCGGATTCGGGCGGATTTGTCCACGATCCCGATGGGATCACGCAGGACAAGATCGATTGGGTCAAGGCGCACAAGACCCACCGGCGTGGCCGGATCGAGGACTATTGTGAGGCGTTCCCGGGGGCCAGTTTCCGTGCTGGCAAGACGCCGTGGGGCGTGCCTTGCGATGTTGCCCTGCCCTGCGCCACGCAGAACGAGTTGGACGGCGAGGACGCCAAAGCGCTGGTCGCCAACGGCTGCACCGCCGTGGCCGAAGGCGCGAACATGCCGACCACGCTGGAGGGCGTGCACGTGTTCAAGGCGGCGAAAATCCTGTTCGCGCCGGGCAAGGCCGCCAATGCCGGCGGGGTCGCGGTTTCGGGGCTTGAAATGAGCCAGAATTCGGGCCGCCGGGCCTGGAAAGAGGCGGAGCTCCAGCAGATGCTAAAGGACATCATGTCCGTTATCCACACCAGCTGCCAGACCTATGGCACCCGCGATGGCGGCTACTGCGACTATGTGCGGGGGGCCAATATCGCCGGGTTCAAGAAGGTTGCGGATGCAATGCTGGCGTTTGGCGTGGTGTGATCGGATGGCACAGGACAGAGCAGCCGAACCCCGCAAATTTTCGGTCAACGCGATCCATCTGGTGCGCACCGCAACACAGACCAACCTTTCGCTCAGCCAGATGGCCGATCATAAGGCGAGCATCCTGATGGGCGCGACCTTTGTGGTGTTCACGATTGCCATCGGCCAGGCCCGGAGCGGGACCGTGCCGGTGTCGCTGCTGGCACTGGCTGGCTTTGCGTTCCTCTCGGCAATGTGCGCGGTGGCAGCGATCCTGCCTTCGATCTCGGGCAAAGGCAGCAGGGAAGCGGCTCCCAACCTGCTGTTCTTCGGTACCTTCAGCCACCTGAGTGAGGACGCGTTCGCCGACGGCATTTTGGCCGAACTTGGTGACGATGAGCGCATCTATCGCACCATGCTGCGCGATATCCACCAGAACGGCATGGTCTTGCAGCACAAGAAATACCGCTATTTGCGGCTGGCCTATCTATTGTTTTTGAGCGGCCTGGTCGTCACTTTCGCGATCTTCCTGCTCGAAAGCCGGGCCCTGCTGGGCGCAGTCCACGCCTGAATCAGCGAAGTCCTAGTGCCGCCGCCTGTTCACGCAGTTGCGCAGCTTGGCCCGGATTAGCGCTCACCGCCGCAGCGAGCGCAGCGCGGGCAAGGTCTGGTTGCCCCAGATTGATCCGGCTGCGGATCAGCATCATCCAGCCATCGGCATTGGCGGGGTTGCGCTTTAGCTTGTCCTCCAGCCGCGCGACCATTCCCTCCGCCATTTCGCGTTGTTCGGATGGACGCATCGCCGAGGCGCGGCTGATATCCTCGGCACTGGGTCCGGCGACAGTCGGCATGGCCGGCGCCGGCAAGGCGGCCTTCGCCAGCGGCGCGGGCTGGCGCACAGCAGTCAGCCGCTTGCCAACGTCGATCCGATTGACCTTTCCCGCCTGCTCGATCGTCCGCCGCAGGTCTGCTTCCCACACCGCACCGGGCGGAGTGTCGCCGAGCAAAGCCAGCCAGCTGTCGATGGCACCGCGATGATCGCCAGCCAGGTCCTGCTTCACCGCCAGGAAATATCGCGCGCGCGGATCGTGCGGATCGCGCGCCACGGCCTGCTCGAAATCGGTGGCAGCGGCGGCGGGCATCGGATCGTGCGGGCTCGCCATCACCCGCGCCTCGCCGCGCGCCGACCACAGCGCTGAGCGCTGCGGCGAAAGCTTCAAGGCCGCGTCATAGGCGGTCACCGCCTCATCGAACCGGCCGCTCTCAAAATAGACCCCAGCCAGCGCTGACCAGGCCTCGCCGTCATCAGGCTGGTCTTTCACCCTTGCTTCAAGTGTGGTCAACGGATCGCCAGCAACACTTGGCTGCGTAGCCTGTGAATTGCCGCTAACAATGGTTTTGCCGATCACAAATCCGGCCACCGCCAGCGCCAGCAACAACAGGATCGTGCCACCGCGCCAGCGCCGCTGCAAAACTTGGGTCATCAGGTGGATCGTGCTCCGCGCCTGCTCCGGTATGGATTAGCCAACAGGATTGTGCAACTATCAGCGCTGAGCGCATGAGTGGGCAAGTTTGCGGGGCAATCCAGTGGCAGATCGAGTGCGCATTGCTATCGTCGGGTCCGGTCCTGCCGGGCTCAGCGCAGCAGCGCGCGCCGCTTCACTGGGTCTGAGCCACGTGCTGATCGAAAAGGCCGATCATCTGTGCGATACGATCTTCAAATATCAGAAGGGCAAGCACGTGATGGCGACGCCCAGCAATCTGGTGCTGCGCGCCGATCTCGATTTCGATGCCGGCCAGCGTGAGCGGATTCTCGGTACCTGGGACGAGCAGATCGCGGCGGGCAAAGTCAATGTCAGGTTCAACGCCGACGTTACCGAAATCGCGGGCGAGATCGACAACTTCGCGCTCAGCCTGAAGGGCGGCGAGGTTATCCAGGCCGAAACCGTGATTCTGGCGATCGGCACCCAAGGCAATCCCAATCTGCTGCGCTGCCCCGGCGGCGATCTGCCCCACGTGCAATACCAGCTCAACGATCCGGGCGAATATGTCGACGAGCACATCACCGTGGTCGGCGCGGGCGATGCCGGGATTGAAAATGCGCTGGGGCTCGCGGCCGACCCCGCACAGCGCAACACGGTGACCATCATCAACCGCACTGCCGATTTCTCCCGCTCCAAGGCCGCCAACGTCAAGCTGATGCAAGATGCCGCCGCTGCCGGGCGGATGACGATCATGACCGAGACCAGCCCCGCCGAAGTGCGCCCGGGTGAGATCGTGTTCGACACCCGCGACGGACAGGAGACGATCCGCTGTGACCGGATCATCGCGCGGATGGGCTCAAACCCGGCGCGCAAATTCGTCGAGGCTTGCGGCATCGAATTCAGCAGCCCCGACCGCGAGGCGTTTCCGGTGCTGTCTCCGGCGTTTGAGACCACCACGCCTGGGATCCACGTAATCGGCGCGCTGGCCGGCTATCCGCTGATCAAGCATTGCATGAACCAGGGCTTTGACGCGGTCGAATATATCAATGGCAACCGGGCGCTGAAGCCCGCCGACGAACCGATTCTGGCGGCGCGGTTCGCCGCCTTGCCGGGCCAGCGTTCAGTCGATGACTGGCTCGCACTGTTCGGCAGCAATATCGAAGTGCTGCGTGAAGTTTCCCCGCTGCAATTGCGCGAGCTGATGCTGGACAGCACCGCGCGGGCGTTTGCGCCGGGCGAAGCGCTGTTCGTGCGCAATGACACCGGCTCCTCGCTGTTCGCAATCGCAGAGGGTTCGGTGCTGGTCGAAATCGACAAGGACGATCCGGCCAAAGTCGTGCCGATCGCCCAAGGCGAGATCGTCGGCGAAGTTGGTCTTATCTCGGGGCGGCGGCGCGGCGCCACGGTGCGCGCCGCGCAGCCGGTGATCGCGATTGAACTTTCGCGCACCGCCGCGCTTAAGCTCATGGCGACGGTCCCGGCCGCCGGGCGCGCGATTGAGCGGGTCTCGATCGAGCGCCAGCTGCTGCAGATGTTCGGCTCGGGCCTGACCCGCGAGGATGTTTCCGAAGTGGTCGATCTGGCCGAAGTACGGACTGTCCGCGCGGGCGAAGTAGTGCTGGCGGAAGGCGATGCGGGGACCGACATCTTCGTCATCCGCAGGGGTTCGATGATCGTTGAAAAGGCGATCGGCGGGAGGGCAGTGTTCCTGAGCTATCTGCCTGCGGGCTCCTATGTGGGCGAGATGGCGCTGCTCGATGGCGGGCTGCGCACGGCCACAGTGAAGGCCGCGATCCGTTCCGAAGTGATCCGCCTGCCCGGCGAAGCGTTTGCCCGTTTGCTTGAGCGCAAACCTGATCTGCGGCGCAAGGCGCTCGCCGATATGGCGGCGCGGCGCGATATCAACGCCTTTGTCGAGGGCCGCAAGGCGAGCTTCTCGGGCGCGGTCGACATGTATTCGCAGACCGCGCAGTTTCTGGTCGACAATGGCCTAGGCGAGGCGACCGACGTGCTGTTGATCGACGAGACGCTGTGCGTCGGCTGCGACAATTGCGAGAAAGCCTGCGCCGATAGCCACGACGGGCTGAGCCGGCTCGATCGCGAAGCCGGGCGGACTTACGCGCATCTTCACGTGCCAACGTCATGCCGCCACTGCGAGCATCCGCATTGCATGGCCGATTGCCCGCCCAACGCGATCAAGCGCGGGCCCGACGGCGAGGTGTTCATCGATGACACCTGCATCGGTTGCGGTAACTGCCAGCGCAATTGTCCCTACGGCGTGATTCGGATGGACAGCGTGCCCCCGCCCAAACCGCCGCTGCTGGCGTGGCTGGCGTTCGGGTTCGGCCCAGGTCCGGGCGAGCCCGACAAAGCCTGGCGCAAGAAAGCCTCGAGCGCTTCCGCCGCAGCACCGAAGAAGGCGATCAAGTGCGACATGTGCACCGGAATCGATGGCGGTCCGGCCTGCGTGCGCGCTTGCCCGA
>JAYVML010000183.1:0-17876 GCA_043758955.1 Novosphingobium sp.
CGGGATCAGCGTGTCGAGGCTGTCCTCCAGCCGGTCCCACGGATCATTGGTGGGCCGTTCGGGCACGCCGCTCTGGTTGTTGGCAGGCAGATAATCGAAGAAATCGCGCGCGGTCAGCAGCGCCTCGATATCGTTTTCTAGCGCCAAGTCAGCCACCGAGGTCTTGGTGCTGTGGGTGATCGCCCCGCCCAGCTCTTCCTGCGTCACCACCTCGTTGGTCACGGTTTTGACCACGTCGGGCCCGGTGACGAACATGTAGCTCGAATCCTTCACCATGAAGATGAAGTCGGTCATCGCCGGGGAATAGACCGCCCCGCCCGCGCACGGCCCCATGATCAGGCTGAGCTGCGGGACCACGCCCGATGCCAGCACGTTGCGCTGGAACACTTCGGCATAGCCGCCCAGGCTGGCGACGCCTTCCTGAATCCGCGCGCCGCCACTGTCATTCAGCCCGATCACCGGCGCGCCGACTTTCATCGCATTGTCCATCACCTTGCAGATTTTCTGCGCGTGGCGTTCGGACAGCGAGCCACCGAACACGGTGAAATCCTGCGAATAAACGAACACCAGCCGCCCGTTGATCGTGCCGCTGCCGGTGACCACGCCGTCGCCCGGGATGATCTGGTCCTCCATCCCGAAATCGGTGCAATTGTGTTCGACGTACATATCGAGCTCTTCGAAGCTGCCTTCGTCGAGCAGGATCGTAAGCCGCTCGCGCGCGGTCAGCTTGCCCTTGGCATGCTGCGCATCGATCCGCTGTTGCCCCCCGCCCAGCCGCGCAGCGGCGCGGCGGCGTTCCATTTCGGCGACATTTGCGGACATGCTGGCTCCGGGCAATTGGCGAAGCGTGCGGTCTGCGGCGGATAAGCGACAATGTCCAATGCGAATTTGCAAAGTTGCAAAGCACATATTTGCAAATCTTCGCGAAGCGACTATCCCTTCTTCGCGTCCTCTGCGCCTCTGCGCGCGGTAATATTTTGCGCGCGCAGAGGCGCAGAGGACGCGGAGGAGCTAGGCCCATGGCTAAACGCCGGATTTTTGCCGGAGCGAGATTGAAGGCGCTGCGCGCGGAGCGGGGGCTTGGTCAGGCGGCGATGGGTGATTTGTTGGCAATCAGCCCTTCTTACCTCTCGCAGCTCGAGCATGATGACCGGCCACTGACCCCGGCGCTGATCGAGCGGCTGGCGCGGGCGTTTCCGCTCGATTGGCGCGAGCTTGGCGCGGCCGATGGCGAGACCCGGCTGGCGGCACTGCGCGAGGCCAATGCCGATCCGCTGTTTGCCGAGGCCCTTGATGCGGCGCAGCTCGCCCGGTTTGCTGAGCAACAACCGGGGCTGGCCGAGCGGTTCATCGCGCTGCACGAGGCCTATCGCCGTTCGGGGCAACGGTTGCAGATGATCGACGAGGCGCTGGCCTCGGACAGTGTCAGCGGCGCGCGGCTGCCGTGGGAAGAGGTGCGCGACTGGTTCCATCTGGCAGGCAATTACAGCGATACGATTGACCGCGCGGCGGAGGCGTTGGCGGCAAAACTGGGCGGCCTGTCCCCGCCTACCCGTGCAATCGAAGCCTACTTGCGCGATGCCCTTTCGATTTCGCTAATTTACGCCGGGCAGGCCGGCTTGCGCAGCTTTGACGCCGAAATGGGCCACCTGACGATCGATCCCGGCCAGCCGAGCGAAAGCCGCCGCTTCCAACTGGCGCACCAATTGGCGGCGCTGGCGCTCAAGGATGAGATTGCGGCGGTGGTGGAGGCGGCGGCGCTGCGCAGCCCCGCCTCGCGGCAATTGCTGTTCGTGGGGCTGTGCAATTACGCCGCCGGGGCACTGCTGATGCCGTACCGCCGGTTCCGCCGCGAGGCGCGCGCACTGCGCCACGATATCGATCAGCTGGCGGGTGCATTCGGGACCAGTTTCGAGCAGACCTGCCACCGCCTTTCGACCCTCCAGCGCGAGGACTTCCGCGGGGTGCCGTTCTTTTTCTGCCGGGTCGACATGGCGGGCAATATTACCAAGCGCCATTCGGCCACGCGGCTGCAATTCGCGCGGTTCGGCGGGGCTTGCCCGCTGTGGATCGTCCACGAGGCGGTGGCGATCCCGGACCGGATCCTGGTCCAGCTGGCCGAGACGCCCGACGGGGTGCGCTATGTCTCGATGGCCAAAGGGCTGGTCAAGCCGTCGGGTTCGTACGCCCGCGCGCCGCGCCGCTATGCCGTGGCGCTGGGCTGCGAGGCCGAACACGCGAGCGAATTCGTCTATGCCGACGGGCTCGATCTGACCGCTGAGCGCGGTGCGGCACGGATCGGCATCTCGTGCCGGATCTGCCCGCGCCGTGACTGCGATCAGCGCGCCTTCCCGCCCAGCGACCGCCCGATCAGCGTCGATCCCGATCATCGCGGCGTGGTGCCCTATACGGTGGCGTGATTTGCGGTGGCATTCACAGCGCTAAACCGCTAGGGCGCGCGGCATCCCCGCAGTTGCCGCGCCGCCCTTGCTGCGGTGCGCGCCAAAACCCATTCCCCAGTCGTCCGCCCCGCCTTGCCGGAGCGCCGCGCCGCAGACCGTGTTGAACCGATGTCCGAAGCTGAAATCCAAACCGAAACCGAAACTGCAGCCGTGACCCCATTTACGCAGCTTCCCGCACCGCTCGCCGCGGCGCTGGCCGAGCGCGGCTATGCCGAGCCGACTTCGGTGCAAGCCGCCGTGCTTGAGCCTGAGGCGCTCGGCCGGGACATGATCGTTTCGGCGCAAACCGGATCGGGCAAGACCATCGCGTTCGGGATCGCGATCATGCGCGAATTGCTGGCCGACGGGGCGACTTTGCCGCCAGCGGGGTCGCCGCTCGCGCTGGTGATCGCACCGACCCGCGAACTGGCCTTGCAGGTCAGCCGCGAGCTGGAATGGCTCTGCGCCAAAGCCAATGCGCGGATCACCACCTGCGTCGGCGGGATGGATCCGAGCAAGGAACGCCGCGCGCTGCATCACGGCGCCCACATGATCGTCGGCACCCCGGGGCGGCTGCGCGATCACTTGGAACGCGGCGCGCTCGACCTCTCGCAGCTCGCCTACATCGTCCTCGACGAGGCCGACGAGATGCTCGACATGGGCTTCCGCGACGATCTCGAACAGATCCTCGACGCGACGCCTGAGAGCCGCCGCACCCTGATGTTCTCGGCGACTATGCCGCGTCCTATTGCCGCCTTAGCGCAGCGCTATCAGCACAATGCGCTGCGCATTTCGACCGTCGGCGACGATCGCGGCCACGGTGATATCGACTACCAAACCGTTGCGGTCTCACCCTCGGACATCGAGAACGCGGTGATCAATCTGCTGCGGTTTCACGAGGCCGAAACTGCGATGCTGTTTTGCGCCACGCGAGACAATGTCCGGCATTTGCACGCCGCCTTGGTCGAACGCGGCTTTGCCGCAGTGGCCTTGTCGGGCGAGCACAGCCAGAACGAGCGCAATTATGCCTTGCAAGCGCTGCGCGATGGCCGCGCACGGGTGTGCGTGGCGACCGATGTTGCCGCACGCGGGATCGATGTCGCCTCGCTCAGCCTGGTGATCCACGTCGAAGTTCCGCGCGATGCTGAGACTTTGCAGCATCGCTCGGGCCGCACCGGCCGCGCCGGGCGCAAGGGCACTGCGGTGATCATAGTGCCCTATCCGCGCCGCCGCCGAGTGGAAGAAATGCTCCGCCGCGCACGCATTTCCGCAACCAGCGCCGAGGTGCCCAGCGCCGAGATGATCCGCGCGCGCGACCGTGACCGGTTGTTGGAAGCTTTGCTGGAACCGGTCGAAGGAACCGAGCAAGAGCTGGAATTGGCGCAGCGGCTGCTTGACCAGCGCGGCGCGCTCGATCTGGCGGTCGCCTTGGTGCGCCAGCACTGCAAGGCGATGCCCGAACCCGAAGAATTGATCGACCTGTCAAAGCGCGGCGAAGATTCGCGCGCCGATAAATCGCACCACCGCGATGGTTTTGACGATACAGTGTGGTTCCGGATGGACATCGGCCGCCGCCAGAACGCCGATCCGCGCTGGATCCTGCCGCTGCTGTGCCGCCGCGGGCACATCACCCGCAACGAGATCGGCGCGATCCGCATCGCTGCCAATGAAACTTTCTTCCAGGTTCCGCGCGCGATTGAGGCGAAAGTGCGCGAGGCACTGCAGCGCACTTTGACCGAAGGCGCCGAAGACGAAAGCGGGATCCGGATCGAACCATCACCCGAAGGCGGCCAGCAAGGTGGTGGGCAATCGGAACGCCGCCCGGCGCGTCCGGCCGTCAAGCGAACCGAGGTCCGCTCCCCGGCTCCGAAACGTGATGACCGACCGGCTCCGAAACGCGACGACCGGCCAGCTCGGCCAGTCGAGGCTGCGCCGCAACCGGCCCAGCAAACTTACAAGAAGCCTTACGAACCCGCCGCCAAACCCGAAGCGCGTAAACAACTCGGGGTTGCGCCCGGTTCCAGTCCGCGCACCGACCGCAAGCCCCCGCGCCCAGGTCGTCCGGGACAAAAGCCGCCGTTCAAATCGGGTGGACCCAAGCCGTTCAAGGGTGGGCCAAAAGCAACGGGCGCGCACCGTAAAGGTCCGCGCCCGCGTTAGCTTACCAAGATCACCGCAGGGTTTGCGCCTGCCGTGACGAACCGGCTTACGCCGCTTCGAGGTTCACAGCCGAAGTCTTGCCGCGCTGATCGGTTTCCAGTTCGTACTTGACGCGCTGGTCCTTGTTCAAGGTCGACATGCCCGAACGCTCAACGGCACTGATGTGCACGAAGTTGTCAGGTGCGCCATCGTCCGGTGCAATAAAGCCATAACCCTTGTCGGTATTGAAAAATTTAACGGTGCCCACGGGCATAATCTGTTCCTTTCACGGATAGCAGAATGATCCGCAAGCACTGTGCCGGCGGAGCAGGAGGCGTGAAAAAGAGAGAATAGGCGCGAGGCCGAAAGTCCCGTCTCAAGCGACGTAGCGCGCGTCGTATAGGCGCATTTCGGAGCGATGGCAAGGTCGCTTGGCGCGACATTGGAACGGACCGGCTGATCGCCCGTTAAGCCGGGATCAGCCTGCGCATGACATCACGGCATGCGGACCGGGGCCAAAGGAACCGCCTATGTCCGAAACTGCCTGCGAGATAGCTGCCTCGGTCACCGCTCCGTCACCAGCATCGGGAATGACCGAAGACGATCCGCCGCCTGCGCTGGGGACGCCGCCCGCACCCGGTCCGGTGCGCAAGCTGTATCTGCTGGGCTGCCGTGTGTGTGATTTCTTTGCCAATATCGCCGGGCATCCTTTGGCGATTATCGTCCTGATTGTGGCTTGCTTGTTCTGGCTCGTTCTTAAAGGACAGCCGGGTCAGAACCTGCTGACGCTGATCCTGTCGATCCTGGCCATCACCTTGACTCAAATGGTGCTCAACCAGCAGCGCCGCAGCGAACTGGCGCTGCACCTCAAGATCGACGAGCTGATTACTTCGCATGACGGGGCGCGCGACGAACTTGCGGGAAACGAAACCGCCGACGAAGATACGCTGCGTGCTGCGCGGCTTGTCCACCACAGCGAATAGTGGCGGTGGACAAATTGGACGGCGCGGGCATCACGCGGCGGCGCGCGGGTAAACGCTGGCGGTATTTCGGCCCACGCGGGCGCGAACTGACCAAGCCCGCCGAGATTGAGCGGCTCAACAAGATCGGGTTGCCTCCGGCCTATCGCGACGCCTGGTTCAGTCCCGATCCGGAAAGTCCAATCCAAGCCACCGGATATGACCAACGCGGGCGGCGGCAGTATCGCTACCACCCGGACTTCCGCGCCGATCAAGACGCCGACAAGTTTGATCGCTGCATCGAATTTGGCCGCCGCTTGCCGAAACTGCGGGCGCAGGTTGAGCGTGATCTGGCAGGCGATCCGTTTGAGCGTACCACCGTGATCGCGGCGGTAATCCGGGTATTGGATGAATGCCGCATCCGCATTGGCAACCGTGCTTATGCCCGCGCTAACAAGAGTTTCGGGGCGACCACTTTGCTGCGCCGTCATATGACCGTTGGCCGGGGCCGGATCCTGTTCGAATTCATCGGCAAATCGGGCAAGCGGCAACAAGTCGAAGTGCTCGACACCCGTGTGATCGCGATTTTGCGCAAGCTTGATACACTGCCCGGCACCGCCGTATTCCAGTTCCGAGCCAAAGACGGCACCGTAAGCGGAGTGACCCCCGCTGACGTAAACCAATACATCCAGACCGTGATCGGCGCGAATTTTTCGGCTAAGTTCTTTCGCACCTGGCATGCTTCGGCGAGCGCCTTGCGCGAGGCCATGCGGCTATTGAAGCGCGGCCAGACGCCTACTGTGAAGGACCTCGCCGAGCCTGTTTCGGCTGAGCTGGGCAATACGCCCGCGATTGCCCGCACCAGCTATATTCACCCCGATGTGATCGAAGCCGCCAGCAGCGGGGAGCTCCCAACAGCGACGCGGCCGACAAAATGGCTGGATCAGGGCGAAGCCGCGTTGATCGCCTTGAAGGAGAAATGAATGCCCGAAATTCGGGGTACAACTGCATTGGCAGACCGAGGCAAGGCAGCACGGTAAACCAGCATTTTTCTAGGGCTGGAACCAATCCTCAAATCCGGCGTTAATCAGCCAGACAGCAGGAGAAATACAATGGGTTTGATTATCACGCTAATCGTGGGTGGTGTTATCGGCTGGCTCGCAAGCATTGTCATGCGTACCGATGGCCAGCAGGGCATCATTCTTAATGTCATCGTCGGCATCGTCGGCGCAATCCTCGCCGGCTATATCATCACCCCGTTCATCGGCGGTGCGCCGATTACTTCAGGTTCACTCGACATTCGCTCGTTGATCTCGTCGTTCCTGGGAGCGGTCGTGCTTCTGGCGATCGTCAACTTGGTTCGTCGCGGTGCGCCGCGGTAATTAGCGATCGAATACAATTATCGCATTTGACTGATCCCGTCAGGCTTCTTCCCTCCCAGGGTTGCCGTGAACGTTAGCCTTGTGCCCCCGCGCAAAGCCGGTTGAGTGTAGCTTACCTAACTAGGTAAGAAATCAAAGCGGTCGCTTCGGCGACCGCTTTTTTTGTTCAGGCCAAAAGCTCGAGTGAGGCTGTCAAGCCGCTCGCCGACCAGTCCAGATTGAACGATCCGCCATAGACTTTTGCCATACGCTCAATCAGCAGATGGCCGCTGCCACCACCGCCTGCACTTTGCTGCGGCTGCACTATCTGCGGTTCATGCCAAGTGACCCGCAAACGCTCCCCCTGAACGAGGCTATCAAGGGTGACCGCACTGTTCTGGCTGAGCGCCCCGTATTTGAGGCTGTTGGTGGCAAGTTCGCTGACTGCGAGCGCGATCACCCGTGCATTACGCTCGTTAATCAACAGATTTTCCGGGCACTGCCACTCGATCGGCGGATGCGGCGCGGTTAAAACCTCAAGCATATCAGCCAGTTGCAATGGCTTTTCCGAATTTTCCAGCATTTGCGATTGGGCTAGCGCCAACGCCGCATAGCGATCGGCGAGATGACTAGCGAACTGCTTGTGTTCGGGCGCGTCTTTGGCGCTAACCATGGCAATGGCGCTACTCACCGTAAACGCATTGCGCAAACGGTGGCGCATTTCGAATGCCATGGTCTCAAGTGCAAGCTTGGCTTGTACCTGCTCAGTGACATCTCGCGAGAACGACACAATTTGAAAAATATTGCCGCTGTCGTCGCGCACCGGTGAAACTGTCACGTCCCACCATTTCGCAGTGCCCTTCGCGGTGGGGCAGAAGGCTTCAAACCGGCTTTCTTGGCCGGCCGCCGCAGCGATCACCGCCTGCCGCACCACCGGCTTGGATTTGTCCGGCCACATATCCCACCAGTGTTTGCCGGCAACGTCACAGAAATCATCGATTTCCAAGTTGCACCGTCCGTTGCGATTCATAAATCCCAGCGTGCCATCGATCTGCATCATCTTCACGCAGTCCTGGCTCTGCTCGAGCAGCGCGACCATTAAATTGCCCGAGACGCCGGCAAATGCGTCGCCAAACTCCAGAGTTAGTAAATCCTGGGTGGGTTCTTTTTCCATAATCGGCCTTGTTGCTGCCGCGAGCAGGCCGCGCAGAAATTTACTCCTAAACGCTTGCAGCCGTTACGCCTATTGATTTGGCGGAACGCGCGCTATCGCCGCTCCTCCATTTCGCGTGCGTACCTACGCAAACGCGAAACCGGCCGGGAACCAAGCCCGTCAGCGCGCGTAGTGGAGTTATGGCCGTCACCTGGATCAAACCGCAGCCGGGTGGGATCTACATCGCCCCGGCCGAGGTATGGATCGACCCTTCAACGCCGCAGCCCTCCGCCGTCATCACTCATGGCCACGCCGACCACGCCCGCAGCGGGCACGGCACGGTCTGGGCCACGCCCGAGACGCTGGCGATCATGGCGCTGCGTTATGGCAACACCGATGGCACTGCGGTGCTCTACGGCGAAGGTTTCGAGCGCGGCGGCGTGCGCTTTAGCTTGCACCCGGCCGGGCATGTGCTCGGCTCGGCGCAAGTCCTGATGGAATATGGCGGCGAGCGAGTGGTGGTCAGCGGCGATTACAAGCGTCGACCCGACCCGACCTGCGCCCCGTTCGAACCGGTCGCGTGCGACGTGTTCATAACCGAGGCTACGTTTGGCCTGCCGGTGTTCCGACATCCGCCGATCGGCGACGAAATAGCCAAGCTGCTCGCGCGCCGCGCCGCCGAACCCGAGCGCTGTGTACTGGTCGGCGCTTATGCACTGGGCAAGGCGCAACGGGTAATTGCCGAGTTGCGGCTGGCGGGCTGGCACGAACCGATTTACCTCCACGGCGCGCTCGAGCGGATGTGCCGCCTCTACGAGGAACTGGGCGTAATGCTGGGTGAACTGCGGCTAGTTTCGGCCAGCACGCGTGAGGATATGCGCGGGCAGATCGTGCTGTGCCCGCCCAGCGCTCTGACCGATACTTGGAGCCGGAGGATGCCCGCACCGATCACCGCGATGGCCTCGGGCTGGATGCGGGTGCGCGGGCGGGCGCGGCAGCGCAATGTGGAATTGCCGCTGATCGTCTCCGACCATGCTGATTGGGACGAGCTGACCGCGACCATCCGCCAACTCGCTCCGCAGGAGACGTGGATAACGCACGGTAGCGAAGAAGGCCTGCTGCGGTGGTGCGAACTGCATCAAATCAAGGCTCGCGCGCTGGCCATGATCGGCCGCGGCGAAGAGGACGATGGGTGATGCACCGCTTCGCCGACCTAGTCGACACGCTGGTCTATACCCGCTCGCGCAACGCCAAGCTCGATGCGATTGCTCATTATCTGCGCACCACGCCCGATCCCGAGCGCGGCTGGGCACTGGCTGCGCTGACTGACAGTCTCGATTTTCCTGCGGTTAAAAGCGCCACAATCCGGGCGGTCGCGGCGACCCGAATCGATCCAGAATTGCTGCGGTTGTCGCGCCATCACGTGGGCGATACGGCAGAGACTGTCGCACTGATCTGGCCCGATGCTGCGCTGGACGAGCGCCGCGACCCGGGCCTCGATGCGGTGGTCGACGCGCTTGCCGCCGCCACCCGCGCCACCGCTCCAGCTGTGATTGCCGACTTGCTGGATAGTCTCGACAGCAACGGCCGCTATGCGATGCTCAAACTGGCCACCGGGGGAATGCGGATCGGGGTTTCGGCGCGGCTGGCAAAGACCGCGTTTGCCCAGGCTTTCACAGTGCCGGTCGATAGGGTTGACGAGTTGTGGCACGCGCTTGCCCCGCCTTACACCGCCCTATTCGAATGGGCTGCCAAAGGCGGTCCCCCACCCGATATATCGGCCACCCCGTTCTTTCGGCCGTTTATGCTCTCGCATCCGTTTGAAGGCGATACGCTCGACCTCGAAGCCTATGCGGCCGAATGGAAATGGGACGGAATTCGTGTGCAGATCTCGCATTTGGGCAGCGTAACCCGGATCTATAGCCGCGGCGGCGACGATATTAGCGCCGCCTTCCCCGAACTGACCGCGGCGATAACTATTGATGCCGTGGTCGATGGCGAGCTGCTGGTGCGGGGGGCTAGTCAGGGCGGCGATGCGGCCAGCTTCAACGCGCTGCAACAGCGGCTTGGGCGCAAGACCGTGACCAAGAAAATGCTCGAGCAATACCCGGCATTTGTGCGGCTGTACGATGTGCTGGTCGACGGCGATCAGGACCTGCGCGCGCTGACTTGGACCGCGCGCCGCGCTCGGCTGGAAGCGCTGATGCCACAGCTATCGGCCGAACGGTTCGACCTGTCACCGGTGCTGCCAGTAACCGCCTTCGCTGACTTGGCACAACTGCGCGAGAGCGCCCGTGACGCGGCGATCGAAGGGGTGATGCTCAAACGCCGCGACAGTTCCTACCAAGCAGGGCGCAAGGCCGGACTATGGTACAAATGGAAGCGCAATCCGCTGACCGCCGATTGCGTGATGATGTACGCCCAGCGCGGCAATGGTCGCCGCGCATCGTTCTATTCGGACTATACCTTTGGATGCTGGAGCGACAGCGGCGAACTCCTTCCGGTTGGCAAGGCCTATTCGGGGTTTACCGACGACGAGCTCAAGCAGCTCGACAAGTTTGTGCGCGAACACACGCTCGCGCGGTTTGGCCCGGTGCGCGAAGTGGAAAAAACGCTGGTGCTTGAAGTTGCATTCGATTCGATCCACGCCAGCAAGCGCCACAAGAGCGGGCTGGCGATGCGCTTTCCCCGCATCCACCGTATCCGCACCGACAAGCCTGCGGCCGAGGCTGATCGGCTCACTGCCTTACAAGCAATGGTTAGCTAGCTCGCAAAGTACTGCGTCCCCAGCGCAATCAGGTCAGATTGCCGGTGGCGGCGATGGCCAAATCGTTGATCAGCGATTCGTGCGCCGATATTGCCTGACTGCCTTCGCGCGCTGGCATTGCGCCGCCATCGAGCATTTCGTTAAGCGCAGCGCGCGCGCGACCCACCCGGCTTTTCATCGTCCCCACCGCAGTATTGCAGATTGCCGCTGCTTCTTCATAACTGAACCCGCCAGCGCCCACCAACAAAATTGCCTCGCGGCGTTCACGCGGCAGGGTCATCAGCGCGCGACGCATATCGGCAAGGTGGAGCGGGTCTTCCTGTCCCATTGGCGCCTGCAGCGTGCGCTCGGCCACGCCTTCGTCATAGTCGCCAACAAATTTATTGCGGCGCATTTCGGTAAAGTAGCAATTGCGCAGAATCGTGAATGTCCAGGCCCGAAGGTTAGTCCCCGGCTCAAATCGGTCTCGCGCGGCCCAGGCCTTAAGCATGGCATCCTGCACTAGATCGTCGGCAAAATCGGGCCGCCCACACAGCGACCGCGCGAATGCCCGCAAATGGGGAATCGTTTCGGCTAATTGGCGCTTAAACGTGGCAGCATTGGCCGCCGCAATGTCATTTGCCATCGGCCGCACGGTCAAGCTTGTCGAGCAGCTTGGCCAGATCGTCGGGCAAAGCCTCGTCAACCACCTCGTCATAGAGCCGTTGCAAGCCTTTAGCCCAAGCCGGTTGACCCGGCGATATGGCATCGCGCTGCACTTTCTTGGGAAATTCACCGCCACCCGGTGTCGACCCAAAATGTCCGCCCCGCTTGCTCAATCGTAGCTCCGGTCTTTGAAAAAACGCATAAAACACTGCTTAGTCCAATCGAATAATTTTGGCAACGAACCCAGCCTAACTAGGCGCCGCGAGTATGGCTGAAACGACACCGGCACGGCCAGCGATCGCAGCTGATTGAAACTCCGCGCAAAAAGTCATTGTGGCCGGTAGAATTTCTACCCATGCGCGGTTAGTCATAATTGTCCTTCGGTCCGAATTGCTGGAACGGTTGAGACGTCAGTTCGTTCCCTTCATGTGCCACCCTGCCCAAGCCGAGGCAAATGCCCTATTCAAACGGACTTCGGGGCCCTTAACGAAGCTACCGCCTGCCGGAAATGGATCAAGTGCTCGACGGTGTGCCCAGACAAGGTAATCAGCGGTTATCTGAAGTCCTGATCGGATACCCACGCGTCGCTCCGATAACAGCATTTTTGCTGACGATGTTGGCTACTCTGGCCGTAGCGATATCGGTTGAACGGACCAGCCGCGTCGAAAATCGGCAAGCGACATCCGAACGCGTCAGCGCGATCAAGCTAGACTTGGAACGGCGCGCATCGGGTTTGCAGGCCAATCTGATTTCGGGCGCGGTTCTGTTCAGTTCAGGGATCGAGGTTGATCAGGCGACGTTTGACCGGTTTGCCGCTGCGCTCCAGACTGACAAGAATGATTCCAGCGTTCTTGCACTCGGCTGGTCGGTTCGGACCGAAAGTGGGCCGCAGCACGTGTTGCCGCACGCAGAGGGTTTGGCCGGACCTGCCGACGCAATCAAATACATCGCTCCGCTAAGCACGGCCAATCGCAAGGCGCTGGGCTATGACATGCATTCTGAGCCAAATCGGCGCGCAGCGATGGACCGTGCAGCGCTGACCGGCAAGCCTACGATCACCGGCATCGTTCACCTGATCCAGGATGGTCCGGCTGCGGCCGCCGGCGGATTTCTGATGTATATGCCCGTGTTCCATAGCGCCGCGCCCGGAGCAGCTGGTGGCGCAGTCAAAGGCTATATTTATGGAGCCATGCGGGTCGCAGATTTCATTAAGGCATCGGTTGAACGTCAAGCGGCAGGCGCGCTTGATCTGGAAGTTTACGACGAAGCCGAAATCGGTTCACGGCTGCTATACCGGCAAGGACAGCCGATTTCGGGCGGTCAATCTATCACCCGCAAGATTTCAATTGCTGATCACCAATGGATCATCAAATCATCGTCCGCACCGATTAATACCCTCAGCAAGACCGGCATGCTCATTCTGCTGGCCGGGCTGATCATTGCCGCACTGCTGTTATTCATAGTCCGGCTGGCGATCCAGCAAGCGTTGTTTGATCGCCAGCAATTGTTAGTTCGGCAAGAGCAGGACGCGATCCGCGCCACGCTCACCCGCGAACTCAATCACCGGATAAAAAATACGCTTGCCAACGTGCTGTCGATCCTTTCGCTGTCGCGCCGCAACGCACACAATCTGGACTCGTTCGTGGCAACATTCGACAGCCGGGTTCGAGCCCTGTCAGCCACCCATAACCTTTTGCTTAAGAGTAGCTGGGGGCCGACGAGCATTCTCGAAGTGATCCAGACTGAAATGGCACCCTACTTCGAAACCGATCAGCGCAAGATCGTGCTCGACGGGCCAGATGCGGTAGTCGCGCCCAATGATGCCCTGTCCTTAGGCTTGCTGATCCATGAACTGGTTACCAATGCTGCCAAATTCGGAGCACTCAGCACTGCTGCCGGGACGCTGACGTTAGCCTGGTCGATAACGCCGGCGCAGCAGATCTTGTTCGATTGGCGCGAGCAAGGCGGCCCGCCCCCTCCGACCGACCGTCAACGCGGATTTGGCAGCGATCTGATCGAGAAAGTGATCTCGCGTGAGTTGCGGTCGGCCATAAAGCTGGAATTTGCCCCCCAGGGCCTGCATTGCAAATTCATCGTACCGATCCGCCAGGTTGGCGCTTTTGCTCTGAAACAGGATAGTTAGGGTTAGGACCTGCTAACCTCGCCCCTCGAGGTTTGAAGAAGAACGGTTCGGCGCAAGGGGGATCGGTCGAGGAAAAGTGGGGCTAATTCAACATTTCCCAACGCGGGACTGGGCCATTGCGATCCTTGTATGATCCTTGAGGTCAGACCAGCGCAGCGGTTGAACGGAAGAACATCGCCTGGCTGATCGCGGCCTTGACCGCCGATTCAAGAAACGGCTTGGTGATCAAGTAGGTCGGCTCGGGCCGGTCGCCGGTCAGAAGTTTTTCCGGATACGCGGTGATAAAAATCACCGGTACGGAAAATTCCTCGAGAATGTCATTAACCGCATCGATCCCTGAACTGCCATCGGCCAGCTGGATATCCGCCAGCACCAGTCCCGGCTTGCGACTGGCAACAACCGCACGGGCTTCATCGCGGGTCGTGGCCGTGCCACACACGGTATGACCTAGGCTTTCGACCAGTTCTTCAAGCTGCATCGAGATCAGGGCTTCATCCTCGATGATCAGCACGTCGGTAGCAGATTCGGAGTCGATTTCTGCCAGTGCACCCAAAACCAGAGCCTGCGCATCGGCTTCGCTGATCTGCATGATCTGAGCCGCTTCAGCCGGCGAGAAATCCTCCACCGTGGTCAACAACAACGCCTGGCGGCTGGCCGGAGTGATTGCCGCAAGCCGTTCTTCAGCGGTGGCTAAGGCACCGTCGACCGAATCGCTGCGGCCAGGCAGAGTGCCACCGCTGACCGACCAGATCTTGTTGAACGCGGCATAGAGCGCAACCCGGCCCTGCCCAATCTGCTCCAGAACATCGCTATCCGATAAAGCCGCTTCGAGCGTGGCCCGCACATAGGCATCGCCCGCCTTCTGCGAGCCGGTCAGAGCGCGGGCATACCGTCGCAGATACGGAAGATGCGCGACGACTGCTTGAGACACTGACATGTATTCCACACTCCCACTTGACCTTGGCGCGTAAACGCGGATCGGCAATTTTCGTTCCCTATGGTCCTGTCAATACGGAGACCGCTCGCAACAAGATCCATTGGCCGGATTATGCCTAGGCCCGAAACGGTGCCGCATCAACCATGGCACCAAGAAGAAATACCATGCTCTGCCGCCGCTGTATGGCAAAGCTCCAAACTAACCGGCGTCGATTTACCCCGCGCACGCGCACGTTGGCGCAATCGCCCTGAACCATTGCTGCATCGCCGAATAGTCTGTCGGCTTATCGAAAATTTTCATTCCTGGGAAGAACCCGCCGATTATATCCTTGTCGCAGGCGGTGGTCAGGGCGGTTGGCACACCGCGCCGCTGAAGCACCTCGATCAATCCGGTCAGCGGCTGGTGATTGTCGGGCACATCAATCAGCGCAACACTCACCATGCTCGATGCCGCCGATTGGGCGGAGTCCGCAAGATCATAATAGATAACCGGTTCTGCGCCCCAACCACCAAGCGTTGCGGCCAGATCCAGCGCGATCAGCGCGTTGGATTCGACAATCAGGACGGATTGACCGCAAATACACGGCAATTCACGGGTAGGACCAATCATAGCTGTTATCCCCTCGTGTCTTGCGCCATAGACCTTCGCAAGGTGTTCCGCGCTACCATTTGACACAGAGGTAAGTGATGACCGCACCGATCCAGACGCGCCGCGACTGCCTCAATTGCCCATTGCTTGGATGCGAAGGGCTGCGCCCGCTCGACCAGGCGCAGCTCAAGTTCATGCAGGATTTCAAGCAGGGCGAGTTTTCGATCGACAAGGGCACTCAGGCGTTGGTTCAGGGCTCGATCAGCCCGCATGTTTACACGGTTCTGCAAGGCGTGCTGTTCCGGTACCGTATTCTCGAAGACGGCCGCCGGGCGATTGTCAACTTCGTTTTCCCGGGCGATTTGATCGGCTTGCAGGGCGCGATCGACGATCCGCTGATGCACGGCTGCGATGCCCTGACCGCCGCCACGCTGTGCGTCTTCTCACGCGACCGGGTGATCGAGCTGTTCGCGCAGCAGCCACGCCTGGGCTACGACCTGACTTGGCTGGCGGCCAAGGAAGAAAGCGCGCTCGAAGAACTCTTGGTG
Organism: Novosphingobium sp.; assembly: GCA_043758955.1. Taxonomy (GTDB): domain Bacteria; phylum Pseudomonadota; class Alphaproteobacteria; order Sphingomonadales; family Sphingomonadaceae; genus Novosphingobium. Next base: position 15,682 of record JAYVML010000183.1, read on the forward strand.
TCGATCGGCCGCCGCACCGCGCAAGAGCGCTTGGTTTATCTGGCGATCTTCCTGATCGAACGCGGGATTGCCACCGGGCTGGTCAAAAAGAATTCTCTAGAGATCAGCATCACGCAGTCACAGATCAGCGATACGCTGGGCCTGTCGCTGGTCCACACCAACCGCACGCTGCAATCGCTGCGAAAAAAAGGCATGGTCAACTGGTCCCTGACCTCGATTTCCATCCCCGATCTGGACGTTGCGCGCGAATTTGCCCACTACGAGGGCAGCGAAACCGGTATCCGACCTTATATTTGACTTTTCTGGGAACCGTTTTGTAGCGCGTGGGTTTTCCTGATGACACGTGCAACGGCTAACCCCTCCCGCCCCCCCCCGCCTTGCACGTGTTCAAGATAACTGGTCCCTCGCAGTGAAAACTGCGGGGGACTTTATTTTTGCGTATTCTTGAGCGACTTGCTGGTCCGCGGCCGCCACACTACCATCCGGAAATGCTCGCTCTCATCCAAACCGTCTGATGACCTTGCGTCAGACCTTGACCGACTATTTCCTGCACGCCATCGCCGCAGCCGGTGCTGCCCCTACACTGCCAGGACGCCTGCCGCGCGGCGCACCGAAGGGGCGCACAATCGTGCTCGGCTGCGGCAAAGCGGCGGCCGAGATGGCACGCGTCGCACGAGGCGCACTGGCGGGCAAAGTCTGCGGTTGCGTCGTCACGCGTCTTGGGCACGGCGTGGACCAGCCAATAACCGGCATCGAGGTGATCGAAGCGCGCCACCCGGTGCCCGATGCCGCCGGGCAATTCGCCGCCGAGCGCATCCTGACACTGGCCGCGCAAGCGGGTCCTGACGACCGTGTGATTTTCCTGATTTCCGGTGGTGGTTCAGCGCTGCTCTGCGCTCCGGCGGCGGGGCTGACCCTGGCCGACAAACAGGCGATGACCGATCATCTGGTCCGATCGGGCGCTCCGATCGAACATATCAACCTGGTGCGTCGGCACCTCTCGCGCGTGAAAGGTGGGCGGCTGGCCGCGCTTGCGGGAGCGCGCGGAGCTGAACTTTATACCTTTCTGATCTCCGATGTGGTTGATGATGATCCGGCGCTGGTCGCGTCCGGCCCCAGCATCGCCGCAGCGTTTGACCCCGAGGCCGCAATTGCGCTGCTCGTCCGCTATGGCTGGGACTGTTCCGCTGCGGTCCAGGCGGCTATCCGGGCCAACCATCCCGCTCCCGCCCGCCCGCATCCGGTCATCACGGTCGCCACCAATTCCCATGCGCTCGCCGCATTGCATCGCCGCGCCGCTGCAGATGGCTGGAACGTGATCGCGCTGGGCGGCTCGCTGCGCGGCGAGGCGCGTACCACCGGAGGCGAGCACGCGGCAGCGGCCCGCGATCTGATCGGCCGACCAGGGCGCCATTTGCTGATATCGGGCGGCGAGTTGATTGTGACTGCTGCCAGCGCGTACGGCTGCGGCGGCCCTAATCTGGAATACCTCGCAGGCGTGCTGACGGGTCTCGCACCGAGCGATCCGATCGCGGTCTTTGCCGCTGACAGCGACGGGATCGATGGCACAGAGGACAATGCCGGCGGCTATGCAGAGGCTGGCGCGGCTTTGCCCGAAGCTCTTGCCAAAGCACTGGCGGCGAACCGCACCTACGCGCTGTTCGATGCGCTCGGGGCCTTGGTCAAAACTGGCCCGACCCGCACCAATGTCAACGATATCCGGATCATCGCGGTGAACGGGCTCGCCTGATGCCGCTAGGCATATTGCTCCGCGCAGACCAGTGCGGCGGCCAGTTCGCTGCGCAATACCGCGGCGCGCGCGGGATCGGGTGCACGCAGGATCGCCGCTTGGTGGCCCGAAATCAGCACCGGCGGGCCGAACAACGACGGCTCGATCTTTTCCTGCCGCGCGGTCACCGCTGCCCCGCTACCGGTCAGCGCCAGGCTCGCGGTATGGCTGTCAGCAGCCCTCGGCTGACTTGGGCAAGCCAGTCCGGTGCCTGGGCGGAGTCCCTGGACAGCGAAAGCCCCGCTCGCAAGATTTACAGCGCTTCGCTTGCCCGATGTCCAAACAGGTGCGGCAAGCCGCTGCTCAGCGAGGGTCCGCACCGCTTCCTGCTTGAACTCACCTGTATGCTTGATCTTCTCGTTGGTCTCCTCGATCGAGTGGTAAACTCTCAAGTGACCGGCGCAAA
>JAYVML010000184.1:0-25189 GCA_043758955.1 Novosphingobium sp.
TGCGAAAAGCTCATTTCACGGTGCAAAATTTGCAACTGGCCCTTGGTTTTGCTCAAGGACGGCGGAATTTCAGCATAAATCGGTCTGTCTTGCCGCGCACTGCTGGATCGAACACGAGCTTGGAATGATCGTCTTCGCTGCGGCGCAACACACTGCTCTCAGCCTCAAGCACAAACCCCGCCGCCTTCATATCGGCTTTAACCCGCTCCGGATCGATCCGATGAAGCCGGGCGGCAACTTCGCGCGGATCGCCGCCGGCCGGACCGACGTGATCGATAATAACCACGTGCCCGCCGCGTTTCACTGCGGCAAACCACCCGGCCAATACCGGCGGCACTTCGACCCGCGGAAATTTGTACTTTTCGGACTCCCAATAGAGATCATGGTAGTTGAGGTTGGTGAAAATCAAGTCGAGCGAGTGCGGCGCAAACTTCATGGCAGAAATTTCCGAAACCATGACGTGCATCTGCGGCACTTTGCCCGCGAACGGCTCCCACGCCTTGGCATTGTATTCGCCCGGCGGGTTGGCGGCGATAACCTTGCCTGTAGGGCCCACCGCACGCGCCAGGAGCAGCGAATAATATCCGCCGCCAGCGATGAAATCTAGCACTGTCTGGCCCGGCTTGATCCCAGCAAAAGCCAGCACCGAGGCGGGCATCCGGCCCTCGTCGAGCTTGCGCATATCGTCCGAACGCAGCGGATCGGCCAGCATCGCGCTGTAGTCGACCGGCATCGCCACCTTCGGTTTGTGCGCCGTCGCTCTGTGCATCGTGGGCTTGGCGATCAGCGGTGCGGCCAGCGCGGCCGCGCTCATCAGTGCAAGCGGGATCAGGCGGCGGTTCAGCATCAGTTTTCTCCCCGGGGTGATATCGCCGCAAACGGAACGCGGCGCTGGGTCAGTGTCGCGCAGTTTTCGACAAAACACCATTCCCGAACGATCGGTGCTTTGCGCTTCGCCCCTTGTGCCGCGCCCGGCCATGCGCCACTGCCCGCGGCAGCAGTCTGGCAAGGAGAGCCAAGTGAACGCGCGCAGCTTCGAAGCGATCATTTTCGACTTTGGCGGGGTGATCACCAGTTCGCCGTTCGAAGCTTTCAATCGCCTTGAAGACGAGCGCGGGTTGCCGCGGGATTTTATACGCTCGGTCAACGCCGCCAACCCGCATGACAATGCCTGGGCACAGTTCGAACGCGCCGAAATCGATGCGCGCAAATTCGATGTGCTGTTCGAAGCTGAGGCCGAGGCGATGGGCCACGCGCTCGAAGGCCGCGCCGTACTGGCGGTGCTGTCGGGCAGCATCCGGCCCGAGATGATCCGCGCGCTCGACCAGTTGGCCACTGCAGGCTACCGGCTGGCGTGTATCACCAACAACGTACCGAGCGGCCATGGCGCCGGCATGGCGCGTAGCGGCGACTCGGCCGACGCCTATGAGCAAGCGTTCGCCCGGTTCGAGGCGGTGATCGAAAGCTCCAAGGCCGGAGTGCGCAAGCCCGATCCCCGAATTTATCAGATGATGTGCGAGCGTTTGGCTTTGGCTCCGGCACAGTGTGTCTATCTCGATGATCTGGGGATCAACTGCAAACCCGCCGCCACGCTGGGTATGGCCGCGATCAAGGTGACAAGCGGGCCGCAAGCTCTCGCGGATCTGTCGGCCCTGCTGGGTTTGCCGCTGAGCTGACGGTACGCTTGCATTTGATGCAAGCATGACGGCAAATTGTTCAATTGCGGATGCCGCAGCGCTCGCCTAGCGCCGACTGATTGGCAGCATCGGAGAATTCATGGCCCAAAAACTCTACCCCTCTGCCGAGGCCGCGCTCGAGGGCTTGCTGCGCGATGGCCTGCTCATCGCTTGCGGGGGATTTGGGCTGTGCGGCATTCCCGAACGGCTGCTGGATGCGGTGCGCGCTTCGGGCGTCAAGAATTTGACCTTCGCCAGCAATAATGCCGGCATCGACAACGAGGGCATCGGCAAGCTGCTGCGCACGCGGCAGGTCAAAAAGATGATCGCGAGCTACGTGGGTGAGAATAAAGAGTTCGAGCGGCAGTATCTCGCGGGTGAGCTGGAAGTTGAATTTTGCCCGCAAGGCACTCTGGCCGAACGGATGCGCGCGGGCGGCGCCGGAATACCCGGATTCTACACCAAGACCGGCGTCGGCACCTTGGTGGCCAAGGGCAAGGAGGTGAAGGAATTCGGCGGCGAGGATTTCATCCTTGAGCGCGGGATTTATGCCGATCTGGCCTTGGTCAAAGCGTGGAAGGCGGATGAAACCGGCAACGTCGTTTTCCGCAAGACGGCGCGCAATTTCAACCAGCCCGCTGCAACTTGCGGCCAAATCTGCGTGGTCGAAGTGGAAGAGCTGGTGCCCGTGGGCAGCCTTGACCCCGACTGCATCCATCTGCCGGGCGTTTACGTCCAGCGGCTGATCGTCGGCAGCCCTTATGACAAGAAGATTGAGTTCCGCACCACGCGCAATACGGATGTTGGCTGATGACTGCACACGATCATGTCGCAATGGGCTGGACCCGCGACCAGATGGCGGCACGCGCCGCGCTTGAGCTCAAAGACGGCTACTACGTCAACCTGGGCATCGGTATTCCGACTCTCGTTGCCAATAACATTCCCGCCGGGATGACCGTCACGCTGCAGAGCGAGAACGGCATGCTTGGGATCGGACCTTTCCCGACTGAAGATGAGATCGACGCCGATCTGATCAACGCCGGCAAGCAGACGATCAGCGAGCTGCCATACTCGGCCTATTTTGACAGCGCGGCCAGCTTCGCGATGATCCGCGGCGGGCATATCGATCTGACCGTGCTGGGCGCGATGGAAGTTGCGGAAAACGGTGACATCGCCAACTGGATGGTTCCGGGCAAGATGATCAAGGGTATGGGCGGGGCGATGGATCTGGTCGCCGGGGTCAAGCAGATCATCGTGGTGATGGAACACTGCGCCAAGGACGGGACGCCGAAATTCATCCCTGCCTGCACGCTGCCGCTTACGGGCAAGAACGTGGTCGATATGGTGATCACCGATCTGGCAGTGTTTCAGAGGCCCGATCATTACAGCCCGTTCAAGCTGATCGAACTGGCCCCCGGCGTAAGCGCTGAGGATGTTGCAGCAAAAACTACGGCGCATTACGAAGGATAAGATTGGCGCGCGCAGAGGCGCAGAGGCCGTCGAGAAGATTTGAGCCGGCAACGCCGGAACAGTTTTTTTCTCCGCGGCCTCTGCGCCTCTGCGCCTCTGCGCGCGAATATCCATGCTTGCTCATAACCACTGCGCAGGCGATGACTGCTTCCACCACGGGAGAGAAAAATGAACAACCAAGTCTGCCGCCTGACCGGGTGCGAATTTCCGCTGTTTGCGTTCAGCCATTGCCGTGATGTGGTGGTGGCAGTGAGCAAGGCCGGCGGGTTTGGGGTGCTCGGCGCGACGCGCTTCACCCCCGAGCAGCTGGAAGAAGAACTCGCCTGGATTGACGCGCATATCGATGGTGTCCCCTATGGCGTCGATGTGCTGGTGCCCGAGGTGGTCGATCCGCGGGTGGCCGCGATGGCCGACAACGACGCCCGCGCGCAGGCAATCTCTGAGGATCACCGGAACTTTACCGCTGAGCTGCTCGGCCAGTATGGCATCGCGATCACGCCCGAAGAGGTGGTCGCGTGGCGCGGCCGGTCGGGGATCACGCCCGAAAACGGTTATGCCCAGATGGAAGTCGCGTTTCGCCATCCGATCCGGTTGATCGCCAATGCGCTGGGGATCGCGCCGCCGGAAATGATTGCGCAGGGCAAGGCGCGCGGGGTGCCAGTGGCGGCCTTGGTCGGGGCCAAGGAACACGCGCTGCGCCAGGCGGCGGCCGGGGTCGATATCGTCGTTGCGCAGGGCACCGAAGCCGGCGGACATTGCGGCGAGGTCTCAACATTGGTGCTGATCCCCGAAGTCGTACGCGCGTTGGCCGGGGCGGGCTATGACCTACCGGTGCTGGCGGCCGGCGGGATCATGACCGGGGCGCAGATGGCGGGGATGATGGCGGCCGGGGCGCAAGGAGCATGGACTGGCTCGGTTTGGCTCGCTACCCCCGAATCCGAAACCAGCGAAGCCTTCCGCGATAAAATGATCGCCGCGCGCAGCCGTGACACCGTACGGTCTAAAAGCAGGACGGGAAAGTCTGCGCGCCAGTTAAGGACGGCGTGGCACGAAGCGTGGGACAGCGCTGCCGGACCCGGCGCATTGCCAATGCCGCTGATGGGTATGGTCTCCGAACCCAGTTTCCAGCGCATTGAAAAGGCAGTACTCGGCGGGAACCAACAAGCGCGCGAACTCGTTTCCTACTTTGTGGGTCAGGGGGTTGGTCTGATCGATCAGGTACGCAGCGCGCGCAGCGTGGTTCAGGACTTTCGCGAGGAGTTCGCCGCTGCGGTCGTGGGGCTCGCCGCAATGATGGAGTGAGCTTTTGAGTGCCCGGAGTGCTTTTCGCGAACGCTACCTTGATGTGCTTGCGTCTATATACATCTACAACGAATATCGGGGCTACACCGCACTTGACCGGGTGCTCGAAGCCGTGCGAGTCCGCTGTCCTGATGATCATGCGTTTCAGGACGAGATCGCCAAACATCGCGCCGATGAGCGCAAGCATTATGTGATGTTCCGTCGCTGGTTCGAGCGGCAGGGGCGGATGCCGCTCAAGGTCGATTCAGGGGTCGGGCACATCGACCGGTTCATCCAGTGGATCTTTCGCTGCTCAATCGACGAAATGGATACCGCGCAGGTAATAACCAATCCGGACGAATTTGAGCAGCTGTGCCGGGTGATCATGTTGACCGAACAGCGCGGCTATTCCCAGGTTGAGATCATCCTGAAGAGCAAGCTGATCATGTCCGATCCGATTATGAAGCGGATTTTCACGATTGTGCACAAGGACGAGCCGGATCACTTTTTGCCATACCAGCGCTGGCTCGAGCGCCAGGGCCGCGCTACCGCCAGATGGAACGAGCGCGCCGCCGACTGGACCATCCACAAGATCCTGATGCTGGCCAAGTTGCCCGCGCTGTTCCTCGATGCAGGCCGCGAGCGGATGGAGCGTTGGCTCGACGAATCCGAGCCGCTGCCCACGCATTGACCTCGCGCGGTCGGTGCCTAAACTGCGCCAATGACCTACACTTTGATCACCGCCAATCGGAACTATTCAAGCTGGAGCTTGCGCCCGTGGGTGCTGATGAAGGCGCTGGAGATCGGTTTCGTGGACCAGCTTGAACCGTTCGCCCAGCCTGACAACTACGATGCGTTCCGCCAGTTTTCTCTTACCGGACAAGTGCCGGTGCTGCTCGACGGCGACCACGTGATCGCTGATTCGTTGGCGATCGTGCTGTACCTCGCCGAGCGACATTCCGGAGTCTGGCCTGCGGACGAAGCGGCGCGGATTTTTGCGCAGGGCGCGGTGTCCGAGATGCACGGCGGCTTTGGGCACTTGCGCGGCGATTGCCCGATGAATGTTGGTGTTCGGGTGCAGCCAAGGCCGATGAGTCAAGGTCTGCAACGCAACCTCGCGCGGCTCAGTGAGATATTCGAGCAGGGGCTGGCGCAGTTTGGTGGACCGTGGCTGGCTGGCGCAGAGTTTTCTGTAGTCGACGCGTTTTACGCGCCGGTCGCCTTCCGCATCCGCACCTACGGGCTAGATGTCGGAGCAGGACAAGCTTGGGTTGGACACATTCTGGCACACCCCGCCATGCGCCAGTGGGATGCAGAAGCGCTGGCCGAGGATTGGCGCGAGCTGAGCCACGAAGAGGAACTGGCCGCAACCGGGACGGTAACGGCCGATTATCGCATAGCGTGACCGCTAGGCTACTTGATTGCTGCTTTGAGCTTATCCACCAGATCGGTCTTTTCCCAGGGGAATAGATCGCCATCAGGTTTGCGGCCGAAATGACCGTATGCGGCGGTGGGCGAATAGATCGGCTTGTTGAGCTTCAAATGCGTGCGGATTCCGCGAGGAGTCAGGTTGACCAGCGCGGGCAGCACGCTTTCAAGTTGACCTTCGGTCACGCCTTGGCCGGTGCCGTGCAGATCGACATACAGAGAAAGCGGCTCGGCGACTCCGATCGCATAGGCGATCTGGATGGTACAGCGCCGCGCCAACCCTGCGGCGACGACATTTTTGGCTAGGTAACGCGTAGCGTAGGCAGCCGAGCGATCAACCTTGGTTGGGTCCTTGCCCGAAAACGCGCCGCCGCCGTGCGGGGCCGCACCACCGTAGGTATCGACGATGATTTTGCGCCCGGTCACTCCGGCATCACCGTCGGGCCCGCCGATCTCGAACCGGCCAGTCGGGTTAATGTGATATATTGTGTTCTCGGTCAGCAATTCGGGCGGCAGCACATCGGCGATCACGCTTTTGACGTAATTGCGCAGCTGCGCATACTTGGCCGCATCGCCTTCGCCGCCGTGGAAGTAGTAATCGGGCGCGTGTTGAGTCGAGACAACGATTGCCGTCGCTTCTACCGGGCGCTCGTTGGCGTAGCGCAGCGTCACCTGGCTCTTGGCGTCGGGTTCCAGAAAAGGGGCCACGCCGCTTTTACGATCAGCTGCCAAGCGTTCGAGGATCTTGTGGCTGTAATCGAGCGTAGCTGGCATCAAATCAGGCGTTTCATCGCTGGCATAGCCAAACATGATCCCTTGATCGCCCGCACCCTCGTCCTTCTCAACTCCGGCATCGACGCCTTGCGCGATATCCGCAGACTGGCCGTGCAGGTTGTTTTCGAACTGGAACTGCTCCCAATGAAAGCCGGCTTGTTCATAACCGATCCGCTTGACCGTGGCTCGCACTGCGGCTTCGATCTGCTCGGGAATACCTTCCGCCCACTGATTGTTCTCATAGATGCCGCGCCCACGAATTTCTCCCGCGAGGACCACAAGCTGCGTGGTGGTGAGCGTTTCACATGCGATTCGCGCTTCGTTGTCGATGCTCAGGAACAAGTCGACGATTGCGTCTGAAATCTGATCCGCCACTTTGTCGGGATGGCCTTCGGATACACTTTCAGAGGTAAACAGGTAGGTGTTGCGCATTGTAATTCCGATATAAAGAAAGCTTTATGTGCTTCTCGCTCTAACCGCGTGCGCGGCGCAGCGCAACCTGTGACGCGGCCAATAGCAACAAGGCCCAGCCCAGCGACAACAGGTTACCGGTGCGCGCAAAAAGTGTGGGCGCGTGCGCACGCGGAATGCGGCCAAGCAATACGCCCGCAGCATTCAACGGCACCGACTGAAGGACCACGCCGTTTGCATCGATCACCGCGCTGATCCCGGTGGTAGTAGAGCGCAAAACCGGCATGCCCTCCTCGATCGCGCGCAGCCGAGCCTGCGCCAGATGCTGTGGCGGTCCCCAGACACCGAACCAGCCATCGTTGGATGGATTGAACAGGTAATCCGGGCGGTGCGCGGCATCGATCACATGCCCGGGAAAAACGATTTCATAACAGATCTGCACCCCGGCGCGGCCGAAGCGGCCCAGGTTTAGGGTTTGCGGCCCTGGTCCCGGCCAGAAGTCAAAATCGCCCGGCACCAGTCGGTTGAGCCCTAGCGGCGTGAGCAGCGCGCGCATTGGCAGATATTCGCCATATGGCACGAGATGCGCCTTGGCATAGCTCGCGGTCAGCCTTCCCCCGCTGTCGATCGCGGTCACCGCGTTGCGCGCGCCCACCGCTTGCTCGCCGCGCAATTCCAGATCCACTGTCCCGGCCAGCAACAGTCGGTCTGGCCCAATGAGGTGTGCCAGCCGGGCCCGCGCTAACGCCGGATCGGCGCCGTAAGTGTCGAGGTAATATTGCGCCGGATAGCCGCTGCGAAGATAGTCCGAGACGCCCGATTCGGGCCACAGCAGAATTGCGCCCGAACCAACCGCAGCTGGTGGCACCAGGGCAGCGAGGCGTTGGAAATTGTCGGGAAATTTCGCGGGATCATTAAGGTGCTCCTGCGGGATATTGGGCTGCACCAGCGCAAACGGCACCGCGCTGGGCGCGTCTCTGGTGGGCGGGATCAGGGTGGGGCCAACCTGCACCAGCAGCGGCAATGCCAGCAAGATCAGCGCGCGGCGATCCCGGCGGAAATTGCTCAGCCCCAACTGCCACAACCCAGCCAGCAGCATCGCCAGTCCGGACAGCGCAAAAGTTCCCAGCCACGGCAAGGCGCGGGCCCCACCGGGTTGCTCAAACGGACCCAGCAGCACGGCGCCAAGCGGATTCCAGGGAAAGCCGGTGAACACCCAGCTGCGCAGCCATTCGGTGACGATCCAGGCTCCTGCCAGAGTCAGGACCAGTGCGGCATTGCTAGACCGGGCATGCCAAGCGGCCAGTGCCGCCAGCGCGGGATAGATCGCCAGATAGCAGGCCAACAGCACCACCGCGATCCAGCCGAGCCAAACTGGCATTGCCGCTTGATAGGTAAAGGCGGTGGCGATCCAGTTCAGCCCAACTGCGAACTGGCCCAGCCCAAAGCACCAGCCCAGCAGCGCAGCCTGCATCCGCGTAGGCGCGACCTGCAGCAGCGCGAGCAGTGCGGCGCAGGCCAGCAATGTCAGCGGCCACACCGCAAACGGCTCAAAGCCCAGCGCCGATCCGGCACCCAGCAGCAGTGCGGCGAGGCGAGGGTGGTTTAGCGCAAGAGCGGCGGCGCGGGACAAGTGTCCGGATCAGCTAACCGATTCGAGCGCTTCGCCGGTATCGTCGGCAGTCGGCTTTTTGCGGGGCCGGCCGCGGCGCGGCTTGGCAGCGTCTTCAGCCAGGTCGGCGTCACGGCCAGCGCTGATCGCGGGCGGGAGCAATGCCGGATCAAGCCCGACAGGCTCGGCCCCGCTATCATCTGCATCGTCGCTGCTGTCTTGCGAAGGACGACCAGCGCGGCGCGGCCGCAGCCCGGCACGGTTGCGATTGTCGCGCACGAACGGATTGGCCGGCGGCTCGTACGAGTTCGGCTGCACATCCAGTTCGGCCGGCTCGCTGCTGTCAGCTTCGGCGCCAACTGAGACCGAGAGGGAATCGCCAGCTTCGTTACGCGGAATGTCCTGCACCCTCGGACGGTTTCGTTCCGGCCGAGCATCACGCCGCTGTGGAGCGTCCTGTCCCGGAGCGGTGTCTTGTCCTTGCGGTGCATCCTGGCCCGGCGCGATATCCTGACCTTGCTCAGCGTCCTGTCCCTGCGCGGCTTGGCGCGGGCGATCTTCGCGCGGAGCGCGGTTGTAACTCGGCTGGTCGAAGCTGGGGAAATCGCTGTCGAGCGAGAAGTCCGAGCCATCATCGCCCTCTTCGCCGCCTTCCCAACGCTCGCCCGGGCGCGCCCGCTGTTCGTCGGTGCGCACGCGGCTGTCAGCGGTCACCCGGAAATAGTGATCGGCAAATTGCAGGTAATATTCGGCCTGGACCCGGTCACCATTGAGGTGCGCGTCCTGCGCCAGTTTACGATATTTTTCGAGCAGCTGCGGGGCATTGCCGCGCGCCCGGCTGTCAATCCGATTAAGCTGCTGGCCGCCGCCACCGCCGCCGCCGTTCGGGCGATTGCTGCGCCCACGCCGACGGTTGTTGTTGTTATTGCTGTTGTTATTACCGCGGTTATTGCTGTTGTTATTGTTATTCAAGGGGATAGCTTCCCTAATCCGTCAGCCTGGCCGATTTTGCGGCTGCCTGATCGTGTGACCCAGTGCCACGGGCGCCCATTGCGCATCGTGGTCCCGGCATTTGCTTAATTTGGCGGTGAAACTTTCACCTGCTAGCAAATGCTGGAGTGAGCCGACGGGTCTCTCAAAAGAGGTGGACCGGCGCTGGCTTGCAGTTGGTTTAGGCAGGCGCAGCCGCCTTGCCAAGCGAAATCGTAAGTTCGAGCGCGCGCGGCCGCTCGCCCAAGTCGTAATGCAACCGCGCGTCAAGCCCCGCCGCCGCCGCGATTGCGGTGACTGCCGCAGCCTGGCGGTGGCCGATCTCAACCAGAGCGACGCCGTGCGGTGCCAGCAGCGCGGGCAATCGGGGGATCAGAATGCGGTAATCGTCGAGGCCTTCGCTGCCCGCAAACAGCGCCTGCGGCGGTTCATAACCGCGTACCGAGGGCCCAAGTTCTGCCGCGTCCTCAACATAGGGTGGGTTGGCCAGGATCAGGTCGAACTGGCCCAGCCCCGCATCCCAGCCCAGCAGCGTCCAATCGCCCAGCCGCAGCTCGGCGCGCTCGGCCAGGCCCAGCGCGCGGGCATTGCCGGTCGCGACACTCAGCGCGGCGACCGAGCGGTCGATCCCGAGGCCCTGCGCCCCCGGCAATTCATGCAGCACCGCCAGCAGCAGCGCGCCCGATCCGGTGCCCAGATCGAGCACCCGGCGGGCATCGGGCCGTGCTGCCAGCGCCGCCTCGACCAGTACCTCGCTATCCCCTCGCGGGATCAGCACATCGGGGGTGACGCGAAAGCCCAGACCGAAGAATTCCTGATAGCCGCGAATGTAGGCAACGGGTTCGTGGGCTGCGCGGCGAGTGACCAACGCCGCGTAACCCGCCGGTTCGGGATCGCGCATCCGGCGCAGGAACATGTCCGAGCGCGTGCAATCGAGCGCCTCGGCCATCAGCAGTTCGGCATCGAGCCGGGCGGTGTCGGTGCCATTGCCAAGCTGCGCGGTCGCGGCGCGGATTGCCTCGCCGACAGTGGCGCGGTGTCCGGTGGTCCGGTTCACTTCACGCGCCCAGCGCGGCGTTAATGGTCGCGCCGCTCATTCTTCGATCGCGGCGAGCCGCTTGGCCTGATCCTCGGCGATCAGCGCGTCGATCAACTCGCCCAGGCCAATGCCCTGCAGCACTTCGGGCAGACGGTGCAGGGTCAGGTTGATGCGGTGGTCGGTGACGCGGCCTTGCGGGAAATTGTAGGTGCGAATGCGCTCGCTGCGGTCACCCGATCCGACCATCGCCTTGCGCGCTTCGGCCTCGGCACCCTGCGCTTCATTGCGCATTTTCTCGTAGAGCCGCGTGCGCAGCACGTTCATCGCCTTGGCCTTGTTCTTGTGCTGGCTGCGCTCGTCCTGACAAATTACCACCAGCCCGCTGGGGGCATGGGTGATGCGCACCGCCGAATCGGTGGTGTTGACGTGCTGGCCGCCCGCTCCGCTGGCGCGATAGACATCGATTTTGAGGTCTTTGTCCTCGATCTGCACGTCGACTTCGTCAGGCTCGGGCAATACGGCCACAGTCGCCGCGCTGGTGTGGATGCGCCCGCCGCTTTCGGTCACCGGCACCCGCTGGACGCGATGCACCCCGCTTTCAAACTTGAGCCGCGCAAACACGCCGCTCCCTTGAATGTTGGCGACTACTTCCTTGAAGCCGCCGACATCGCTGGTGCTGGCGCTGATGATCTCAACCCGCCAGCCCTGCTCGGCGGCGAACTTCTCATACATCCGGTACAGATCGGCAGCAAACAGCGCCGCCTCATCGCCGCCGGTCCCGGCGCGGATTTCGAGCATCGCCGGGCGCGCATCAGCCGAATCACGCGGCAGCATGGCCACGGCGAGCGCGAGTTCGGCTGCGGGGAGTTCGGTCTTGAGTCGCTGCATTTCCTCCTCGGCCATCGCGCGCATATCGGGATCGGGGTCGGTGATGGCAGATAGCGAGGCCAGTTCACCGCGCATCGCCATGACCGCAGCAGCGGCCTTGGCGACCGGCTCCAGCTCCGAATAATCGCGGCTGGCGGCAACAAAGTCCGCGCCCTCAAGCTTGCCCGAAGCCATCCGCGCCTCAAGCTGGTTAAATCGCTCGGACAGCTGGGCGAGGCGGGTGTCGGAGATGGTCATGCGAGATGGGCATCAACGATTGTCGCAACGGCGAAGTCGAGAGTCTCGCCCGGTGCAGTTAATACTTTGCAGACGGGCCTTCCGTCTCGCGCATTGATTGTGATTAGAGCTGCTGCATTCAACTTTCCGGCTTTATCAAAACGCTTACGCGGACTTCCGGAAGCAATTAATTCGGCTCTCTGCTGTCTATGACGGGCCACTGTGAGCAGTCGGAGCGCAAAGCTCATCATCGTGTCGTCCTCGAGGACAAACACGACTTCGAGATCAAAAAATTCTCGTCGCTGGGTCAGCCTAATTTCCCCCACCAGCATCGCCAGCCGTTCAATCCCAGCGGCCCAGCCGACCGCAGGTGTTGGCGGACCACCCAGGCTTTCCATCAGTCCGTCATAGCGCCCACCGCCGAGCACGGTACCTTGTGCGCCCAGTCGTTCCGTCACGAATTCGAACGCGGTATGGCGGTAGTAGTCCAGCCCTCGCACCAAACTTGGTGCCCTAGTCCACGCGACTCCCGCAGCATCCAGCCCGCTCGTCACCGCGCCGAAGAAGTCCTGCGCTTCGCCGCTCAGAAAATCGTCGATCTTCGGCGCCCCCGCGACGAAAGCCTGATCGCGCGCATCCTTGCTGTCTAGAATCCGCAAGGGATTCCGCTCGAGCCGGTCTTGCGAATCTTCGCTTAGCTCGCCCCGCACCGCGCGGAAAAATTCCACGAGCGCCGCGCGCCACGCATCGCGGCTCGCGCCGTCGCCCAGCGTGTTGAGCATCAGCGTCACGCCGTCGGCAATGCCCAGTTCCTTGAGCAGCTGATCGGCCAGCACCAGCAGCTCGACATCGGCCTGCGGTTCGGCGGCGCCGATGATCTCGGCGTCGAGTTGATGGAACTGCCGGTAGCGGCCCTTTTGCGGGCGTTCATAGCGAAACAGCGGCCCGTGCGTCGCCACCTTGAGCGGCGCGTGCTGCTGCCAGCCGTTGGTCAGGTACGCGCGGGCAATCCCGGCGGTAAATTCAGGCCGCAGCGTTAGCGATTCGCCGCCGCGATCCTCGAAGCTGTACATTTCTTTGGAAACCACATCGGTGGTCTCACCAATAGAACGGCTGAACACTTCGGTCCGTTCGAATACCGGCATTTCGATCCGGCGGAACCGGTACAGCTTGCGCACCCGTTCAAAGGTTTCGACCACGTGCGCGAAAGCCTCGGCCTCAGCGCCGAAAATATCCTGGGTGCCGCGGATGGCCTGAGGGGTTGGGCGTGGTGTGTCCATGGCGCTCGCCCCTAGCCCGTTTGTCGCTGGTCGAAAAGCTCTGGCGCATTGTTGCCCGCTGCCTTGCTCGTGTCGCGTCCGCGCGGCATGGTGATCGGTATGAACGATAAAACTATCGCAGTCGCACTGCTTGCCGCCGCCCTTGGTCTGACCTCCTCCACCGTCCTGGCCGATAATTCCGCGCCGATGGCGGTGCCGTTGTCGCATCTGGTACCCGATGCCGCCGATGTGCCGTTCCCCGGCGTGATCGGCTTGAATATCGACGCCACCGACGTGACGCGCGGGGTTTACCGGGTGACCGAGACAATTCCGGTCGCCGAAGGCACGCGCGCGCTGACCCTGCTGTTCCCGCTGTGGCTCCCCGGCAACCACGGCCCGCGCGGATCGGTGGCCGAACTGGCGGCGATTACCTTTGAGGCAAATGGGCAGAAACTGGCGTGGAAACGCGATCCGATCGAGGTCAACGCATTTCACCTGTCCTTGCCAGCAGGCACGCGCGAAGTGACCGCACGGTTTGTCCACACCTCGCCGCTGCAGACCAACGAGGGGCGCATCACGATGACCCCCGACATGCTCAATCTGCAGTGGGAGAAAATGAGCCTGTATCCTGCCGGGCATTATGTTCGCCAAATCCGGGTCAAGCCGACGGTCAAACTTCCGCAGGGCTGGACTGCTGCCACAGCACTCGACGGCGTTGCACAACGTGGCGCGAACTGGACGTGGGGTGAAACGAACTACGAAACTCTGGTCGATTCGCCGATTTTCGCCGGGGCTAATTTCCGCAAGTGGGACCTTGGCCAGCGCGTCACGTTGAACGTAGTCTCCGACAAGCCGGGGCAACTCGCCGCCACGCCCGAACAAATCGGGCTTTACCGCAATCTGGTCAGCGAAGCGCGGCTGGCGTTCGGGGCCAATCACTTTGATCACTACGAATTCCTGCTTGCGGTATCGGACAAGATCGGCGCGATTGGGCTCGAGCATCATCGCTCGAGCGAGAACCAGCTCGAGCCCGACAGCTTCACTGCGTGGGATAAGAACGAGTTTGATCGCGGGCTGCTGCCGCACGAATTTGGCCATTCGTGGTCGGGCAAATTCCGCCGCCCGGCGCGGCTGTGGACGCCCGACTATCGCCAGCCGATGCAGGGCGATCTGCTGTGGGCCTACGAAGGTCAGGACCAGTTCTGGGGGCTGGTGCTCGCAGCGCGCTCTGGTCTGCAAAGCAAGGACATGGTGCTCGGTCAGCTCGCCAATTATGCGGGAAACTATGCGGTCCAGCCGGGCCGCGCGTGGCGTTCGGTCGAGGATACCGGTAACGATCCAGTGTTCGCGGGGCGCAAGCCAAAGCCCTATGCCTCGCTCACCCGCGGCGAGGACTATTACACCGAAGGCGCGCTAATCTGGCTGGAAGCTGACCAACTGATCCGCAGCCGCACCGGCGGCAAAAAAAGCATCGATGATTTCGCCAAGCTGTTTTTCGGGATGCGCGATGGCGATTGGGGCGAACTGACGTTCGAGCTGCGCGATGTCGCGGCCACGCTCAATGCGGTCACCCCGTACGATTGGCAGAACTTCCTCGAAACGCGGCTTAACCAGCCGGCGCAACCAGCACCGCTCGCCGGGATTGTCGCGGGCGGATATCGGCTGGTGTGGAAGGATGAGCCCAATCCCTATGACAAGGCGCGGATGACCGACGCCAAGAACGTGTCGCTAACCTATTCGATCGGATTGACGATCGACAAAGATGCGAGGGTTATCGCCACCCAATGGGATAGTCCGGCCTTCAACGCCGGGGTCGTCAACGGTGCAAAGATCGTCGCGATCAACGGCACCACTTACGATATCGACGGGATCAAGGCGGCGATCACCGCCGCCAAGACCGGCGCGCCGCTGGTGCTGTTGATCCAACGCGGCGACCGGTTTGAAAGCCACAGCATCGATTATCGGGGCGGGCTGCGCTGGCCGTGGCTGGAGCGGGCTGCGACCGGTAAAGCTCTAACCGGGCTTGATCTGTTGCTGACGCCGCAGCGCGTGATACCCAAACAGCCCAAACAATCGGTCAAGAAATGACCCGCAAGGTCGCCCCGGCATCGACCGGATTGTTGGTCTCGCTGGGATCGCAGCTGGCACCGCCGCGTTTCGTCATGTTTATGGCGGTCCTGCTGGGCGTGGCGGCGGCCGTGCACTTTGGGTTACGTGATGGCTGGAGCGACGCGCTGGTCATCGGCTTCGACGTGGCGGTGATTGGCTTTACCGTCTCGCTGTGGCCGCTCGCAAGCGATCACAGCGCGGCTGAGATGCGGCGCCATTCGGCAGAAAATGACGCCAATCGGGGCCTAGTCCTGGTCATTACGGCAGTGATTTCGTTGGCGATCTTGCTGGCGATGATTGCCGAGCTGCCCGCCGCGCATAAAGGCGATATTTCATCGATCACGAAACTGATTCTCACCCTAGTGCTCGGCTGGATTTTCACCAATCTGATCTTCGCGATGCATTACGCGCACATGTTCTATGGCGCGGGTGAAACCGCTGCTCAGGATGCGGGCGGGTTTGAATTTCCCGGCACCAAAGAACCCGATTACTGGGATTTTATCTATTTCTCGTTCACCGCCGGAATGAGCTTTGCTGCTTCGGACGTCAATGTCACCAGCGGCGCAGTGCGGCGCGTGCTGGTGGTCCAGTGCCTCCTGGCCTTCCTGTTTAACATTGGCGCGTTGGCGTTCTGCATTAACGTGCTGGCGGGCGCTGCCGGCTGACTGGCGCAAATATATTGCGGCGCAGCATGATGGCGGTTAAAGGATCCCGCCATGCGTATTGAAATGATCCCGGTTGGCGACAACCCACCCGAAAGCCTTAATGTTGTCATCGAAGTGCCGATGGGCGGTGAGCCGGTGAAGTACGAGTTCGACAAGGCTTCAGGTGCACTGTTCGTGGACCGCATTTTGCATACGCCAATGCGCTATCCGGCCAATTATGGCTTCATCCCGCACACCTTATCTGATGACGGCGATCCGCTTGATGCTTTGGTAATCGCTCGCTCGCCGTTCGTGCCCGGCTGCGTTGTGCGGGCCCGCCCGATCGGCGTGCTTAACCTTGAGGACGAACATGGCGGCGATGAAAAGTTGATCTGTGTACCGGTCGATTCGACCTTTCCGTATTACTCCGACATCGGCGAGCGGAAGGATCTGCCTTCAATCGTGCTCCAGCAGATCGAGCACTTTTTCACTCACTATAAAGACCTTGAGCCCGAAAAATGGGTGCGCGTCGGGAAGTGGGGCGATGCCCACGATGCAAAGCGCGTGGTGCTGGAATGCATCGCGCGCAACGAGGCCTCCAAATAACGCACGATTCCGGATCTCATACCCCGCCACATTTCAATCCCCGGCGATCATCATCCCGTCGACGCGGATTGTCGGCACGTTTACGTTGCGGTGCCATTCAAGATCGTCAGCCGGGATCAGCGCGGCGAACATATCGATCAGGTTGCCCGCAATCGTGAATTCGGCGACCGGCCCGGCGACGGTACCGTTCACAATCCGATAGCCGGAGGCGCCACGGCTGTAGTCGCCGGTCACCCCGTTGACCCCATGTCCGATCAGTTCGGTCACCAGGACACCGTCGGCGATGTTGGCAATCAGTTCGGGCACGCTGAGTGGCCCAGCGGCCAAGTGCAGGTTGCTTGGGCTAACCCCCGGCGCGCCGCCAGCGCCGCGCACCGCATGACCGGTAGGCACGGCGCCGAGCTGACGCGCGGCGGCACTATCCATCAGCCAGCCGGTCAGCCGGCCATCGGCCACCAGCTCGCGCGGGGCAGTTGCCAGGCCTTCGCCATCGAACGGGCGCGATGACAGCCCGCGCGGCCGGTGCGGATCATCGGCGATGGTAATTCCGCGCGCGAACACCTGCGCCAGATCCTTGCCCAACAGAAAGCTGGCGCGGCGCGCGATCGCATTGCCGCTGATCGCTCCCGCCAGATGCCCGATCAGCGAGCCGCCGACGCGCGGAGCGAACACTACCGGCATGGGCCCGCTTTTGAGCCGTCCGGGGTTAAGCCGTTTGACCGCCCGCTCTCCGGCTTGGCGGCCGATTTCTTCCGGGCTGAGCAGATCGGTGAAATGGTGAGCGCTGCGATAAGCATAGTCGCGCTGCATGGCCGCGCCTTCGCCCGCGATCACCGAGGCGCTGAGTTGCCGGCTGGTCCCGCCGAATGCTCCGGCAAACCCGTGGCTGGTGACCAGCGCAAAACTGCGGGTGCCGGCGCTGGCGCCGCCGCCTTCGCTGTTGGTAACCCCGGGCACGGCGCGCGCCGCGTCCTCGCAGGCGGTGGCCAGTTCGCGCAAGGCAGCGGGGCCCAACTCGGTCTCGTCGGTCAGGTCGAGCGAGGCGAACGGCCCTCGCGCGAGCCGATCGACCGGGGCCAGTCCAGCGAAAGCGTCTTCTGGAGCCAGCCGCGCCATGGCCACCGCCCGGCCCGCCAATTCGCGCAGCGCTGCCTCGCTCAGGTCGCTGGAGCCAATCGAGGCCGAGCGACTGCCGACAAATACGCGCAGATCGAGGTGTTCGCTTTCGGAGCGCTCGACATCCTCAAGCAAACCAAGCCGCACTTGCACGCCTTCCGACGACTGCCCGCCATAGACAGCATCGGCAGCATCGGCTCCGGCGCGGCGCGCAAAATCCACCAGCGCGGCGGCGCAGTCTTGGGCGGCAATAGGGCTGAGCATGGGGAAAATTCACTCCGTCGGCGCGAATGGCCGATCTAGGGAGCGGTAGGTGAAAGCGCAATCGGCCGGGTAAGCAATCAGCCGAACACGAGTGCTAAGACTTTAAACAGAGCGGTGACCAAGAATGGCAGCCCGATGGCGATCGCCCAAAGCCACATCAGGTCACGCCGAAACCACGACGCAAACTGCGGATCGGCGGCTTGGCTATCGCTCAGCCGGTTCCAGCGCTTTTCGAAATTGCGACAGGCCGGGATGATCGCGGCGACCAGGATCACCAGCGCGAAATACGGCAGCAGCGAGCCGCCCTTGCCCTCAAGCGAACCCATGGTGATGAAAATCTGTAATCCGGTATAGACCAGCAGCGCGTAAGCGATGTTGTCGCTCATCCGTTTGCGCCAGTCACGCGTCTTGCTGGTCGCAGCTGTTTTGCCCGAAATCAGATCCCACGCCTTTGCCATGATCCAGTCCTCGCCGAGTTTTTATTATGGGCCGAGTAGAACACGCCAAGCCCCGGCGAGCAAGCCTTGTTAAGGATTTGCCCGCGGCGTGCCATGCAACAAACCTGCCAGTTAGCCGCAAGCACGCTTGCCCCGGCCCGAATCCGGACTTACATCGCCCTCCTATGAGCCAACTCGATCCCTCTCCTGCCCCCATCACCGCCACCCAACCGATCCCGCAAGGCGGGCTGGAGGTGATCTCGATCGCCAAGTCGTACGACAAGCGTGCCGTGCTCAGCGATATTTCGCTGTCAGTGGGTAAGGGCGAGGTGCTCGGGCTGCTCGGACCGAATGGCGCGGGCAAGACCACCTGCTTCTATTCGATAATGGGGCTGGTACGACCCGATTCGGGCCGGATTTTGATGGACGGGGTCGATGTCACAAAACTGCCGATGTACCGCCGGGCGATCCTGGGGCTGGGTTATCTGCCGCAGGAAACCTCGATCTTTCGCGGACTGACGGTCGAGCAGAATATCAGCTGTGTGCTAGAACTGGTCGAGTCCGATGCGGGCACCCGCGCCTCTGAGCTGGAACGGCTGCTTGACGAATTCGGGCTGCAGCGGCTTCGCAAAAGCGCGGCAATGGCGCTGTCGGGCGGCGAACGCCGCCGCTGTGAGATTGCCCGGGCGCTGGCCGCGCGGCCCTCGATCATGTTGCTCGATGAACCATTCGCGGGGATCGATCCGCTCTCGATCAGCGACATCCGCGATCTGGTCAAGGACCTCAGTAGGCGCGGGATCGGCGTGCTGATCACCGATCACAACGTGCGCGAAACGCTCGACATCGTCGATCGCGCCTGCATCATTTACGGCGGACAGGTGTTGTTCGCCGGCAGCCCCGAAGACTTGGTCAAGGATGAGAATGTGCGCCGGCTGTACCTTGGCGAAGGATTCGAGCTCTAGAGCGGGCCAAACATGGCCATCGGCCCGCGCCTTGACCTGAGACAATCGCAATCGCTGGTGATGACGCCGCAATTGCAGCAGGCGATCAAGCTGCTGGCGCTGTCGAATCTGGAGATCGAAACGTTCATTGGCGATGCACTCGACGCCAACCCGCTGCTTGAGGTGGGCGAAGCCGCGGCCGACCTGCCTGACATTCCGGATGATGCGGAGCTGCGCCGCACCACGATGGAAAGTTCCCCGGTCGACCAGCTCATCGGCGAAGCCCGAGCCGAGGAAGATCACCCGCTTGACCTTGACCGCGGGGGGCTTGACCGAGACCGTGACACCGGAGATGGCGAATGGGGAAGCGACCTGCGCATGGCTGGGGGCGAGGCCGGTCCAGGGATTGACGAGCGCGCCGATAGCGAAAAGACCCTGGCCGAACATCTCCATGCCCAGCTTGGCGCAGCGGCGCGCGATCCGCATCTGATTTTCAGCGCGCGGTGCCTGATCGATCAGCTGGACGAGACGGGCTATCTGCAAGAACCCCTGCGTGAGATCGCTGGCGGGATCGGCGTCAGTCTGAGCGTCTGCGAGGCCGCGCTGGCGCTGCTTCAGACGCTCGATCCGACCGGGGTGGGCGCTCGCTCGCTCGGCGAATGTTTGGGGTTGCAAGCGCGCGAAGCTGATCGCTTTGACCCGTGCATGGCTAAGCTGCTCGACAATCTCGATCTGCTGGCGCGCGGCGAACTGCCCCGGCTCAAGCGGATGTGCGGGGTTGATGACGAAGACTTCGCCGAGATGCTGACCGAACTGCGCGGCTATGATCCCAAGCCCGGTTTTCGCTTTGCCCGCGGCGGGGGTGAGCCGGTGACGCCCGATATCCTGATTGCCGCGGCGGCAGATGGGCGCGGCTGGGATGTATCGCTTAACCAAGCGACCTTGCCCAAACTGATCATCAACCGCAGCTACTATGTCGAAATGCGCGGGGCCTGCGACGACAAAGCCGCGCGCGGCTGGCTGACCGAAAAGCTCGCCGATGCCAACTGGCTGGTCAAGGCGCTTGACCAGCGAGCCAAGACCATCCTCAAAGTGGCGAGCGAGCTGGTCAAACAACAAGATGCGTTCTTCCGCCACGGCGTCTCGCAGCTCAAACCCTTGACTTTGCGCACCATCGCCGATGCCATTGCCATGCACGAATCGACCGTTAGCCGGGTCACCTCAAACAAATATCTGACCTGTGAACGCGGGACCTATGAGCTCAAATACTTCTTCACCTCGGGGGTTGGAGCGGTCAACGGTGAGGGCGGAGCTTCGGCATCAGCAGTCAAGGCGGCGATCAAGACGTTGATTGACGCCGAAGACGCGACGGCGATTCTGTCGGACGACACGCTGGTCGACCTGCTGGGGGCCAAGGGCTTTGATCTGGCCCGGCGGACGGTCGCCAAATACCGCGAGGCTATCGGGCTCGGCTCGTCGGTCCAGCGGCGGCGGCAAAAGGCGCTGGCAGGAGTGCGTTGAGCGCGACTTGTGATTGGCTAGTGGCTTGATATACCTCGCGGTGCGGCGCTGCTGACCGCTGAGGAAAAATGCCGCATGTCGAACGATAGTGTCGCCGGTCCGACCGGGATCGAGACCGCCGAACAAAACGCCGATCCAGCGGCGCTGCGCCGCGACACCGCTTTTTTCGGACATCCCAAGGGGCTTGGCTATTTGGCCGGGACCGAGCTGTGGGAGCGGTTTTCGTTCTATTCGATGCAATCGCTGCTGATGTTGTACATGACCAAGTACCTGCTGCTGCCCGAACATTCGGTCAATGTGATTGGTTTTTCCACCTATCGCGGCGTGGTTGAAGCGATCTTCGGGCCGATGACCGATCTGGCGCTCGCGGCGCAGACTTTCGGGCTTTACTCGGGGTTCATTCTGGTCACCCCGCTGCTTGGGGCCTGGCTGGGCGATCGCGTGCTCGGCCGCACCCGCACGGTCACGATCGGCGCGCTGCTGATGTCGGCCGGGCACCTGACCATGGCGATCGAAAGCAGCTTTTTGCTTGCGCTGCTGTTGCTGATCCTGGGCGGCGGGCTGTTGATCAGCAATCTCGCGGCGCAGATCGGCGGACTCTATTCGCCGACCGATACCCGCCGCACCCGCGCCTTCGGAATCTATTTGATGGCGCTAAACGTCGGCGCGCTGGCTGCGCCGCTGGTGGCGGGTACGTTGGGAGAGAAGGTCGCGTGGCACTGGGGCTTTGGCGCCGCCGGGATCGGTATGTTGATCGCCCTGGCGACTTATCTGGCGGGTCGCCCACATTTCCCGCCCGACAAAATCGCCCAGGGCGCCAAGCCCGCGCCATTGACGCGGCTGCAATGGCGCTCGATTCTCGCCATCGTGCTGCTGCTTGCCCCGAAACTGTTCTTTTTCGCCGCAGTCCAGCAAGCTTACGGGATCATGGTGGTGTGGGCCGACAAATCGGTCGATCGCAATATCGGCGGTTGGGAAATGCCAGTGACCTGGGTGCTGACCGCCGACGGCTTTTTGACCATCGCCGGGGTGATTCTGGCCAACTGGGTCTGGGGTCGGCTGGCACTACATGGGCGCGAGCCGAGCGACGTGCGCAAGGTCGGGATCAGCAATGTGATGGCCGCCGCATCGTTCGTGATCGTCGCCGCGCTGGCGCTATTGCCGCAAGTGCCGATCATCGGCTGGCTGGCGTTCTATCTGGTGCTTGACCTGTCCTACGCCTGGAATGACCCGCCAACCAAGGCACTGATCGCGCGCCATGCACCGCAATCGGTCAACGGCACGATGTTCGCGGTGTCCGCGCTGTCCGGCGCACTGGGCTTTTTCCTGCTCGGCTGGCTGGGACGCTATTACGAGCCACTCGGCCCATCGAAATACTTCCTGCTGACCGCTGCGCTGCCAATCGCCGGCGCGGTTATGCTGATCGGCTTCGCTGGCCCGCTGACGAGACTGCTGGAAAGCGGCGAGCGGGAGGAGGTCTAAATATCGGACTGCGGGCTCCGAATCACCCCTCCAGCTCAACATCCCAGTACAGCCAATCGCGCCAGGTTTCGTGCAGGTAATTGGGCGGAAACGCCTTACCGCGTTCCTGGAGTTGCCAGTTGGTCGGGCGGATCGGGCGGACCAACAGCGGCATGCGGGCTTGTTGCGGGGTGCGGCCGCCTTTTTTGAGGTTGCACGGCGCGCAGGCGGTGACGACGTTGTCCCAGCTGGTTCGTCCGCCCAGCCGCCGCGGGACGACGTGATCGAAGGTCAGGTGCTGGGGGTTACCGCAGTACTGGCACGAAAACCGGTCACGCAGGAACAGGTTGAAGCGGGTGAAGGCGGGGAATTCGCTCGGCCGGACATATTGCCGCAGCGCGATCACGCTGGGGATTGGCATGGTCCAGCTGGGTGAGTGCACCTCGCGCGCATAGCTTTCGACCACATCGACACGTTCGAGAAAAATGGCTTTGATCGCGGTCTGCCACGGCCACAGGCTAAGCGGGTAATAGCTGAGCGGGGTATAGTCGGCGTTGAGTACCAACGCCGGGCAATCGGACAGATGCCGCGAGGGGTCCCCCTCAGCGCTGCGGAACGAGGCCGCGCGCTCGATCAGCTCCGACTTGAGCATGGTCCCCTGTAGGAGGCGGCGATTGCGGTTCTGTGACAGCGCATGGGCGCTATGAACAATGTGTAGCGCGGTGCGTCAAGGGGCGAGGTGGGGGGCAATCCACAACGGGGAGTTTGCGCGCGCAGAGGCGCAGAGAACGCAGAGAGGAAGGAAGGATTTCTCGCGCAAAGGGGCAAAGCGATTGCGTTTGCGGCGGAGCCGCTCGGTTAGGGCAACATCGTATCAGGCCGGGCGGCTGCATTGAATTATTTGGCCTGCGGCCAGCGCTACCCCTTTGCGCCTCCGCGCCTCTGCGCGCGCAAATTCTGAACTGGCCCCGCACCGCCGCTTCACGGTAGAGGCAGCGTGATGACTGTCCGCACCCGCTTTGCCCCCAGCCCCAATGGCTCGCTGCATCTGGGCCACGCCTATGCGGCGGTGGTGGCGCATGATCTGGCGCGGGAACGGGGCGGGGAGTTCCGGCTGCGGATCGAGGATATCGATGCCGCTCGCAGCCGCGCGGAACTGGTGCCCGAGATACGGGCTGACCTAAGCTGGCTTGGGCTGGAATGGGACGGGGCAGTAGTCGTTCAGTCGGACCGGTTGGCGAGCTATGCCGCAGCAGGAGAGCGGCTTAAAGCCATGGGGCTGCTATATCCGTGTACCTGCACCCGCGCCGAGATTGCGGCGGCGGCGCGCGCAGCTGGGCCGGATGGCCCGATCTATCCGGGCACCTGCCGGGGGCGTTTCGACGATCCATCAGACGCAACATGGCGGCTCGATATTGCCAAGGCGCAAGCGCTAACTGGGCCACTGTGGTGGGAGGATGAACTGGCGGGCCGCCAGCGCGCTGCGCCCGAGCTGTTCGGCGACGTGGTGCTGCTACGCAAAGAGGCACCGGCGAGTTACCATCTTGCCGCCACGATCGACGACGCCTTTCAAGGCATTACCGTGGTGACGCGCGGTGCCGATCTGTTCACCTCAACCCATGTTCATGTGCTGCTTGGCCAGTTGCTGCAACTTTGTGCACCTTCTTACCATCACCACCTCTTGCTGCTCGACGCCGACGGCAAGAAGCTCGCAAAGCGGCGCGGATCGCCTGCCTTGGCCGCTCTGCGCAGCGCCGGGGAAGATGGCCTGGCGATCGCAAAATCCCTGCGCGAAGGCTGCTTCCCTGCTGGTCTTTCTTTGGGCAGCGGGGTAGGGAACGCAGCATGAACTATATCCTGATCCCTCTTTTGATTGTGCTGGCGGCGTTGACGGTGATCACCCTGGTGCGCGGCATTGTCGCCTTTCTCGCCAATACCAAGGAAGACCTCGAACGGCCCGAAGGCAGCGGACCCAGTCCCAATCAGCTGCTCCAGAACAAGCTGATGTTCCGCCGCATCCTGTTCCAGGGAGCGGCGATCGTGGTGGTTGCGATCATCCTGTTTTCTGCGCGAAAATAGGCAGCAGTGTCGTGGTAAAGCTAAACAAAATCTACACCCGCACCGGGGACGATGGCACCACCGGGCTGGTCGATGGCTCGCGCTTGCCCAAGCACGCGGCGCGGATGGAAGCGATCGGTGCGGTCGACGAGGCCAATTCGGCGCTCGGCTGGGCGCTGCTGGCGCTGGGTACCTTTGATTACCAAGCGCAGCTTACCCGGATCCAGCACGACCTGTTCGATCTTGGTGCCGATCTTGCCACGCCGGGCGATGACTTTGCTCCGTTCGAAATGGTGCTGCGGATCGTTCCAACGCAGGCCAGCTGGCTGGAAACGCAAATCGACGCGCTCAACGAACGCCAGCCGCCGCTGACGAGCTTTATCCTGCCTGGTGGCAGCGAAGGAGCGGCCCGCACGCATGTGGCACGCGCTGCGGCGCGCCGGGCCGAACGCGCGATGACCGCGCTGGCGCAGCACGAGCCGGTCAATCCTGCTGCACTGGCGTATATCAATCGGTTGTCCGACCTTCTGTTTGTGCTAGCCCGCGCGATCAATGCTGCCGGGACGGGCGATGTGCTGTGGGTTCCCGGCCAAAACCGCTAGCCAAGCTGGACCAGCAAAGCTAACTGCGCTCCTTTGCTGCAAGTGCGAAGGTATGGTCGATGCAGATAGTCGGAGTGATCGGGGCAGGGCAGATGGGCGCGGGGATCGCGCAGACCATTGCACAGAACGGCATCAAAGTGCTGCTCGCGGACGTCGACATCGCACTCGCTGAGAAAGCCAAGGCCGGGATCGACCGGGCGCTGACCAAGCTGGTCTCGCGCGACAAGCTGTCCGCCTCCCATGCCGTAGCGGCGCTGGCGCGGATTACCCCGGTAAAAGACTATGTTCCGATGGCCGCTGCCGACCTGATCATCGAAGCCGCGACCGAGCGTGAAGAGATCAAGCGCAAAATTTTCGAGACCGTCGGCCAGGTGCTGCGCGCTGAT
>JAYVML010000185.1:0-2337 GCA_043758955.1 Novosphingobium sp.
CTTCGAGCTGCGCATCATCGTAGATCCCGGCGCAGGTTGTGCTCGTGCGCCCATCGGCGGTGATCGCGAGCTGCTCGGGAAAGATCAATCCGAACCCGCCCGCAGCTCGTGCACCGAGTAGCATCACGTGATAGTCGTTCATCAGCCCGTCGCGCGAGCGGTACATTGTCATCGGCGACATCGCGATGCGATTGCGCAGGGTCACGTCCTTGAGAGTCAGTGGACTGAAGAGATTGGGCAACATTCGCCTCCGGTGGTTGTGACGCACCGACTCACGGTTGGTTGCGAACCAGCTTGACGCCTGCAAGGCTAACGCAAAGAATTTGGCTGAGCTAGTCAAAGCTTCAAAAAGTTCAACGGGTCGCGGCAGCTAAATAACGAGAGTTTTGTTCAATCCAGAGCGGATGGCAAAATGTTACTGCGCCCTTCTGACGCCGCGAGGTCACTTAAGCGCTAATCTCACTAGAAAACCGTATGGAGCCGTCGGCGAGGCCATCGATAACGACTTGAATGCCACCCGATCGCAGCATCCATTCCAGCCGATGGTCACGATATTCGCGTTTGAAAGCGCCCGATGTGAGCATCTTCGGCACCGCTTCTGCAACGGTTTTCGCCACCGCCTCCGCTTCCATCGCTGTCTGTGCCACCGTTGGCCGCGCGAGGCAGCGTGCCAGCCATCGCGCAAGTTTGCTATCCGGGGCTGGCGGCGCGCCGAACCCTACGGCGCCCAATAGGAACGGCGCGACGGCAATATCACCCCAGCCAAACGCGGCGCCGTTGAACCATTGTGCATCGCCCAACTGCGCTTCGGCCCAAGTGTTGAGCCCTGCCACCTGAGTCCTGGCCTTGGCCATCAGTGCGTCGCGCAGCGAACCTTTAGCACGACCAAAAACTAGCATTTCCATCATACCCCATGTCGCTGCCTCGTACTGAGTGTCCATGACCTCCTCAATCATTCGCACACGCGCCCGGGCAGCGGCACCAACGGGAAGCAGCGGCGGCGTTGGCCAACGCTCCTCGATATAGTCCTGGATAATGGTCGAATCGAACACCGACACATCGCCGTCTACCAGCGTCGGCACCTCAAGCCGGGGGTTGGCCTGCGCCCAAGCTCCTTCACCGCCGCCCGCCCCCATGCCATCGGGTATCACCAAGTCAAAGGATATGCCCTTCTCGCGCAGCGCGATCTTGTTTTTCTGTGCGAAGGGCGAGAGCGGGTGCTCGTAAAGAAGCGGGATAGGCATGCGAGATCCTCGGCTGCCAAGGGAGTGTTGGCAAGCCTATTGGTGAAGCATGAACTGTCAAAGGAATTGCAGCGGGAAGCGCTCCGGTGGCTGCCGGGGTAGGGCAGGGGAGCTGCCATTAACGACCAACTGTTATGCGACAAGAATTGAGCCGCATATGGCCAAATGGGCAACGGACCTGACCTTCCGCGCCTTGATTTCCAGCGAATTAATCGCCAATCTTGGATTACCAACGGTTTCGCATCAGAGCCACAAAAGGGGAAAGCCTTGCGCGGCGTCGAGTGGCGGATTATCGATCAACGATCCCTGCCTTCCCGGCACTTTGCGATCCCAACAGCTAAGGACCAGAAAATGATTATCAAAAAGTTGGTACTGCTGGGCAGCGCGATGTTGGCCGTCGGTAGCTGCAGCAAACAACAGGCGACTGAAGCCAATACATCGACGGCCGCCGGGTCGAACTCTATGCCCGAAACAGGGCGAGTGCGCGGCGTGGTGCAGACGGTCAGTTCGAATGCGCTCGTGGTCCGGACTTACAACGGGCAGTCTATGAATGTGCCACTCGACGCGAAGACGGGTTTCGCCTGGGTCATTAATTCGGATTTGTCGACGCTCAAGGATGGCGATTTCATCGGTACGGCAACGACTGGCCCCGACAACGCGTTACGCGCTGTCGAACTCGTAATATTCCCCGAAACGATGCGCGGCACCGGAGAGGGTCATTATAATTGGGACGTGCCCGGTGTGGTCGCCGCAGCGGGTGGTGGCAGCGGTGGATCGAGCGCAATGACCAACGGCACAATCCAAAGCACAATGACCAACGGGACCGTCCATGAGCAAAGCGCTATGACCAATGGCACCGTTACTGGCGGTGCTGGAAAGCCAGGCGAGACGACGCTGACTATCTCCTATAAGGGCGGCATATCGAAAGTTTTGGTCCCGGTTGGTACGCCTATCGTTCGGTTCGAGCCTACCGAGCGCGCGATGCTTGCAGCGGGCCAGAAGGTATTTGCCGTGATCACTCGGGACGCGCCGAACGCGAAGTTCGTCGCAATCGGCAAGAATGGCCTGACCCCTCCGATGTGACTGATCGCGA
>JAYVML010000186.1:0-12940 GCA_043758955.1 Novosphingobium sp.
CTGCGTTGAGGCGCAGCGGCTTGCCCGGCGAATAATGGCTGGCAAGCTGGCCCGGAGCTTCAATTCGTGCATCGACCATGACGTCACCGCTCGGGCCAAGCAGCGCGGCAATCTGCACTTCCGCAATCGGGCCAGGCCGCAGCAAGTGCCAGCTATCATCAGCGCGCAAGGCGACGATCGTGCTTTCGAGCCCCGCCGCACACTCCCCGCCATCCAGCACCAGCGCGATCCGTCCGGCGAGCGAGGTGGCCACATGCGCCGCGCTGGTCGGGCTGAGGCCGCCGCTAAGGTTGGCCGATGGGGCGGCGAGCGGCAGCTCGGTGGCCGCCAGTATTTCGCGCATCACCGGATGCGCCGGGCAGCGCAGTGCGATGGTCGGCAATCCCGCCGTCACGGTCGGGGCGATTCGCGCGTCGGACTTGAGCGGCAATACCATGGTCAGCGCTCCAGGCCAGAAAGCCGCCGCCAGCGCCCGGGCGCGGTCATCGAACTGACCAAGCGTCTCGGCCTGGGCCAGATCGGCGACGTGGACGATCAGCGGATTGAAGCTGGGGCGGCCTTTGGCGGCATAGATCGCCGCCACGGCTGCTGCCGAATCAGCCCTCGCAGCCAGTCCGTAGACCGTCTCGGTCGGCAAAGCGACGGGCACGCCAGCGCGCAGCGACGCCGCGGCTTCGGCCAAGCCCGCAGCGTCGGCGGGACGGACAACAGGGCCGAGATGCTTGCCGGACATGCCGCTGCGCTATAGGCCTAGCGGGTCAATGCCAAGGAAAAGCGCGAGCAACACCCGATGGACTATACCGCCCCTACTGACGATCAAATCCTTGCTATCACGGTCAATGCCGGGATTGCAGAGATCGCCGCGCACGCGAAGTTTGCCGCCGCCAGCCCCGATCTGGTCGAAGCGATTGTCGAAGGCATCGGGCAGTTCGCGGCCGGTGAGTGGGCCCCGCTTAACCGCATCGGCGATCAGCAGGGCGCGGTTCTGGCCAACGGAACAGTCTCCTTGCCAGCGGGTTTTGGCACGGCCTATCATCACTATGTCGAGCAAGGCTGGAACGCGATTTCGGGCGACCCGGCCTATGGCGGGCAAGGCCTGCCGTTCACTCTGTCGGCCAATGTGATTGAGAATCTAGGCACCGCCAACATGGCCTTCGGGCTGCTACCGATGCTGACCGTCGGCGCGATCGAGGCGGTCAGCCACCACGGCAGCGCCGTGCAAAAAGACCTGTACCTCGCCAAGCTGATCAGCGGCGAATGGTCGGGGACAATGAACCTGACCGAACCGCAAGCGGGATCAGACGTAGGCGCACTGCGCACCGCCGCCACGCCGATTGCGGCGGACGACCATGCTGGCAAATACCATATCAAAGGCACCAAAATCTTCATCACCTGGGGCGATCACGATTTGGCCGGAAATGTGATCCACCTGGTCCTGGCGCGCACCACCGGGGCACCTGCAGGTACGCGCGGAATCTCGCTATTCATTGTGCCCAAATTCCATGTAAACTCCGACGGCTCGCCCGGCGCGCGCAACGACCTGCGTTGTGTCAGCCTTGAACACAAGCTGGGAATCATGGCCTCGCCCACCTGCGTGATGAGCTTTGGCGATAACGATGAATGCGTGGGCGAACTGATCGGGCGCGAGAACGAAGGCTTGAAGGCCATGTTCACGATGATGAACTCGGCGCGGATCAATGTTGGCAGCCAGGGCGTGCAAATCGCCGAGCGCGCCTTGCAGGCCGCGCAAAGGTACGCCCGCGAACGGATCCAGTCTGCGCGGGCTGGATCAGCCGACAAGGCCCCGGTGGCAATTGTCGAGCATCCCGACGTGCGGCGCATGCTGCTGCGGATGCGCGCGTTGACCGAGGGCGCGCGGGCGCTGCTTTATTACACCGCCGGGCAGGTCGATCGCGGCACACTGGGCATGGCGCAGGCGGAGGTGCGAGCCGACTGCCTGGTACCGATGCTCAAGGCGTGGGGCACCGACATCGGCTGCGAAGTCGCCAGCCTTGGCATCCAGATCCACGGCGGGATGGGCTTCATCGAGGAGACCGGCGCGGCACAGCATTACCGCGACGCGCGCATTGCGCCGATCTATGAAGGCACCAATGGGATCCAGGCGGCCGATCTGGTCACGCGCAAGCTGGGCTACGAAAGTGGCGGCGTATTGGCGTCACTGTTCGCCGAAATCGCCCGCGACTGCGCCGATTTGCCCGAACTGGCCGGGCTGGCGCAGGATTGCGCCGAGATTGCCGGCTGGATGGCGGAGTACGCCAGCCTTGATGACAAGCTCGCGGGCAGCGTGCCGTTCTGCACGATGGCGGCGATGGCGGTGGCCGGCTGGCAACTCCAGCGGCAAACG
This sequence comes from Novosphingobium sp., assembly GCA_043758955.1. Classification (GTDB taxonomy): domain Bacteria; phylum Pseudomonadota; class Alphaproteobacteria; order Sphingomonadales; family Sphingomonadaceae; genus Novosphingobium. Next base: position 2,366 of record JAYVML010000186.1, read on the forward strand.
CGCGCGATCATGACTGAGGGCGGGCCATCTGCGGCGCGTAAACTGGTGGTGGCGCGCTATTTTACCGAGCACCTGGTGCCCGAAGCACGCGGGTTAAAGTCCGCCGCGATGGCTGGCGCATCGCTGCTCTATGCACTTGATGCAGCGGCGCTGGCGGGATGAGCGACACCGAACCGGTGCTGGCTCGAATCGCCGCCGCGCTTGAGGCGATGGCGCCCCACGCGCGTGGCAGCGCTGATTGGCTGACGGCCCCGGCTTATATCTGGGACGGCAGCGTCCGGCCAATCGCGGCGATTACCGCCCCGTCGCTTGGCCTACTCAAAGGCATCGACCCGCAAAAGGAACTGGTCAGTGCCAATGTCGCGCGGCTGGCAGCAGGGCATGCAGCCCATGACATGTTGCTGTGGGGCGCCCGCGGCATGGGCAAGTCTGTGCTCCTGCGCGCAGCGGTGGTCGCGGCGCAGGTAGACAATCCTGATGGAATCGCCTTGGTTCAGGTTACCCCCGCTGCCTTGGCCAGCCTGTCTGCGCTGTTTAGCACGTTGGGCAAGATCCAACGCCGCTTTCTGGTATTTATCGACGACTTGGGGTTCGAGGACGGCGACAGCACCGGTCCGCGCGCGCTGCGCTCATGGCTTGAGGGCGGGGTTGAGGCACGTCCAAGCAATGTGCGGCTGGCGGTAACTTCGAACCGCCGGGCGATCGTGCCGCGCCACCTGTCCGAGCAGGACCCTTCATCGTCTTTTGGCCAGATCAACCCGCGCGATGCGGTCGATGACCAATTGGCACTTGCCGACCGGTTCGGCTTGTCACTGGGGTTCCACGTCTGCAGCCAGGACGATTACCTCGCCATTGTTGCGGGTTACGCTGAGGAATATGCGTTGGCGTGGCAAGCGGCGGACGCACTCGAATGGGCAAAGCGGCGTGGCGCGCGCTCGGGCCGGGTCGCTTGGCAGTTCATTACCGAATTGGCCGGAGCAGCGGGACGGCCTATTTAGGGTCAGGACCGACGTGCTACTGTTGTTTAACCACCGAGTCCTGTTTGAGCTTGGCGGTATAGCTCGCCTCGGGATTGCTGATCAGGCTGCGTTGCGGCGGGATGCGCTGTGACACCACCGGAATAATCGCGGCTGCCGGCGCGGCCCCCGGCGCAATGACCCGCCAAATGATCCCGCCGGTGTCGTCGCTAACCAGCAGCGCTCCGTCTTTGGCAAAGGCCACCCAGGTCGGCCGGCCGTGCGTGCTGCCGTGGCCGGTCAAGAACCCGCCGAGCAGCGGCAATGGCAATCCTTGCGGGTTACCCTTGGCGTCGAAGCGCACGAACACCACGTCATAGCCCGACAAGGGGGTTCGGTTCCACGAGCCGTGCCGCGCGATCACAGCGCCGTTGGCATAGTTCGGCCCGAGCAGCGCACCGCCCTTCACGAACGCCAGCCCGAGCGCGGCGACGTGCGCACCCAGGGCATATTCGGGCTTGCGCACGTAATCGTCGAAATATGGTGGTGGCGCGGCGACCACGCGGTCGTCGTTGTGGGTCTTCCACCACACCCAAGGCCAGCCGTAATGCGCGCCGATCGGCACGTTAGTAAGATAATCCGGCACCAGATCGGGACCGAGCTGATCGCGCTCGTTGACCACCACCCACAGTTCGCCAGTCGACGGGTTCCACGCGAGACCGTTGGGATTGCGCATCCCTTGCGCATAGATGCGCGGAAAGCCGGGCTTGTCTAAGGTCTTTTCCCAGATCGCGGCGCGGCCTTTTTCAGCAGCCATACCGCGCTCGCCGATATTGCTCGACGAACCGACCGCCACATACAGCCGCTTGCCGTCGGGACTAAGTATCAAGTTGCGCATCCAGTGGTTGCCGCCGCCGGGCAAGTCCATGATCTTGGTCGGCTGACCGGCCAGCGCGGTCTCACCCAGTTGGTAAGCGAAGGCTAGGACCCCGTCATGATTGGCGACATAAAGCGTGCCGTCGCGCCAAGCGAGGCCCGAGGGTGAGACCAAGCCATTGCCCTGCCGCAGCACGAAGCGTTGATCGGCCTGGCCATCGCCGTTGCTGTCGCGCAGCAACACCAGCGCATCAGGTGAGCCCAGGTTGGCACCGGCGCGGTTCATCAGATATTTGCCGATCATGGCGGTAAGGCCAGAGCCTAGGTTGCCCTGGGGCGCGTCAGCTTCAGCCACGATCACATCGCCATTGGGGAGCGGATAAATCACGCGCGGATGATCGAGCCCTTCGGCAAAACGGGTAACCTTTAATCCCGGCGCGGGGATGGGCGCTTCGTTTGCGCCCCAGCCGATCGCTGTGGCAATCGAGACGGATGGAATCTGCTCTTCCTTGGGCTCGACCAGCACGGGATCCTTGCCCGATAGTTGATCAAGTGTGTGTTGCGCCGGGGTCCCGCGCCAAATCCAAAAGAAGAAGCCGCCGAAGACCAATAGGAATACGGCGAGGGCGACAAGCAATTTGCGTTTGGTCGACATAGCGCCAGACTTAGGGCGAAGCTGGCTAGGCGGCAACAGTCCACTGCGCTATTGGTAAACGATGTACCGATTTGCCCCCGATCCGGATCAGACCAAGGCTGAACAATACCGCGAATTGGTCACAGCAGCGACCGCGCTGATCGTGGGGGAGCCAGACGGGGTGGCGAATATGGCCAATCTTGCGGCGCTGATCTGGCAATTCGTGCCGCGGCTCAACTGGGCTGGTTTCTACCGGGTGGTTGACGGGGAACTGGTGCTTGGACCGTTCCAGGGCGGCCCGGCCTGCATCCGCATCGCCTTCGGTCAAGGGGTCTGCGGCACAGCCGTGGCCAGCGGGGAAACCCAATTGGTGCCCGATGTCCGCGTGTTCCCGGGGCACATCGCCTGCGACGCGGCCAGCGCGTCCGAACTGGTGGTGCCGGTGCAGCGCGGCGGTGCGGTGGTGGCGGTAATCGATCTCGACAGCCCGGACCTGGCCCGGTTCGACGCCGAAGACGCGCGTGGGATCGAGGCGTTGGCGGCGGTTATCGCCTTGGCGATTTAGTCCAAGCGCAACCTTATTCGCCGCGCTATGGCTGCACCGAAACGGGACAGCGGCGATAGTAATCGCCAGCGTCGCTTGGAGTTCGGCGCCCGGCACTGCTAATTCCCCCTTAACGCCAGATTCGACCGGCCCGGATTCGACCAGGACAGTTCAGGGGATTGCCATGAAGTCTCGACCACTTTGTCTGCCGCTGCTGGCTGCGCTTTCTGTGGGACTCGCTGCACCAGCAATGGCGCAGCCCGGTCTCCCGCCCGTCCCGCCGCAAGGCGTGCCAATGCCTGCGGCCGATGGCGCTGGAGAATATTATAGCAATGCCGCCCCCGATCGGCGGCCCGAATGGAAGGGTGGCTATGACCAAGGCGGCTATGAACTGGCGCGAGCCGATTGGCTGAACGAATGCCGCCGCAATCACAGCCATGGCAAGACCGTGGGCGGCGCAGTGCTCGGTGGTCTGGTGGGCGGCGTGATCGGCAACCGGGTGGCTGGGCGCGGCAACCGCGTCGAAGGCACTGTTGTTGGTGCGGGGGTGGGTGCGGTCGCCGGCGCGGTGATCGGCAATGCTGCCGACCGGCGCGGCGCGCGCGATTATTGCGAGGCTTACCTCGATCACTATTCGCGCCAACAGGGCGGCTATGGCTATGCTCAGCCGGGTTATACCTTTGGCTATCAACCGATGATGGTCATGGTCCCAGTGATGATGATGCAGGCACCCGGCGGCGGTCAGCGCGAATGCACCGAAACCGTGGTGACCGAAGAATATGTCACCGAGACCCCGCGCCGAGGGTTGCGCCGGATGATCCGCCCGCGGATGCCCATGATCCGCCAGCCAGCACCTGTGGTTCCAGGCAAACGGGTGCGGATCAACTGATCCGCCGGTGAAGCCAGATTACGGGGAATGGGGCGGCCGCGCCCCCTTGGGCCCGCTACAGTTTACGCCCAATTAGCTCTTTCATGATCTCGTTAGTCCCGCCGAAAATCCGCGTGACCCGCGCGCTGCGCCAGGCCCGCGCGATTGGATATTCGTTCATATAGCCCGCGCCGCCGTGCAGTTGCAGGCATTTGTCCATCACTTCCCACTGCATTTCGGTATGCCACAGCTTGGCCGCCGCGCCTTCCTCAGCAGTCAGCTCGCGTTTCAAGTGACGCCCCAGTGCCCAGTCAAGGTGCGCCCAACCAACTTGCAGCTTGGCCTTGAGGTCGGCCAGCGTGAACCGGGTGTTTTGGAAATCGAGCACTGGTTTACCAAATGCCATGCGGGTCCGGGTAAACTCAACCGTATCGTCGAAGGCACGCTGCGCAGAGGCCTGCGCCGACACCGCAATAGATAGCCGCTCCTGCGGCAATTCGCTCATCAGGTAGATGAACCCCTTACCTTCTTCGCCCAAACAATTGGTGATTGGCACCCGCACGTCTTCAAAGAACAGTTCCGAGGTATCAGCTTCGTCCTGTCCGATCTTATCGAGATTGCGGCCCCGCTTGAAGCCCTCCCGGTCGGCCTCGACCAGCACGATCGAGACGCCCTTCCAGGCGGGCTGCACCTCAGTGTCGGTCTTGACGCAGACCAAGATCAAGTCGGCATTCTGGCCATTGGTGATGTAGGTTTTCGAGCCGTTGATAACATAATGGTCGCCATTCTTTTTGGCGGTGGTGCGCATCCCCTGCAAATCGCTGCCGGTGCCCGGTTCCGTCATGGCGATGGCGGTGATAACTTCGCCCGCGACCATTTTGGGCAGCCACTTCGCCTTCTGCTCGTCCGAGCCATAGGAAACGAGGTAATTGCAAACGATGTCCGATTGCAGCGAAAACCCGGTCGTGACCCGACCGTAATAGGCACTTTCCTCATCGACAATCGCGTTATAGCCAAAGTCGAGTCCCAGCCCGCCGTATTCTTCAGGCACGGTTGGGCAGAGCATGCCCAGCGCTCCGGCTTTGGGCCAGAGCGCCTTGGGAACAATCCCGGCATCGGCCCATTCGGCCTGGTGCGGCGCTACTTCTGCTTCCAAAAAACGGCGCACGGTCTGACGGAAGGCTTCGTGATCATCGTTATAGGCGGTGCGCGCCAGCCAATCCATCGACATAGGAAATCCTCTCTGCAAGCAACAATGCAAAGCGGCCTAATGCGCGCCCGGTACTGCGGTCAACCGCTATTAATCGAGCGATTAAAGTTACGATACGGTCGAATCATGGGGATCGGGCCAATGGTGGCAGCGGCGGCTTCAGTTCAAGTTTGAGACGCCCAAGCCGCTGCGAGGCATGGTCGTGGTCGATCCGCAACGGGCGTGCAAGATCATTGGTCACGCCCAGCGCCGCTGCGCTCGCGGCGCCTATCCGGAGCCGGTAAGCGCCATAGGGTATGCTGTCGAACAGCACATAACCGTCAAAATCGCTGGCAGTCTGATAGAGCACGTTGCCGGCCGGATCGATCAGTTCGACTGTAACTCCGCCTTGCGGCTCGCCATCCGGGCCAAGCAGGATTGCCTCGACTTCGCCGGTCGGCGCGAGCGCCAGCAATACCTTGGCCGCGACCCCGGGCCGCGGCACCACGACCACGCCTTGGCCCTTGGGGCGTAACAGCGGATCGGACAGACTGCCGCCATCAATCGAGACCAGCACCGGCACATAGGGCAACAACCCGTCGATCACCGCGCGACCGGCTTTGTTGGTCGGGCGATCGCTGTGGCGGAACCCGGCTTCGATTGCGACCCCTTCAACTGCGGGTTCGTCCGCCTGACGCAAACCGTCGCCGTTGTCGTCGCGGAATACCTCAATGCTGGCCTGGCCTTGCTGAGCCAGCCGATCGCGTGAGACCCGCCAGCCGCCGCCAGCCGGATCGGGACCAAGGCTAAGCGCCAGCGTTAAACCAAAACCCATTTTACCGTGATTGTCCAGCGTGCCTTCGCCGCGCAGCGCAAACCGCTGAAACTGCCGAACGAAACCCAGCGACATGGTGCGCCGCTGCGTTGGCCCGTCGATGTCGTAAGCCGCCCGCACGGTCATATCACGGCCCACTGGAGCTTCGGCGACCAGCTGCGCTTGTTGAAACCCGGGTTGGTTGCCATCGAGCCCGAAATGCACTTGCCCGCGTAGCCGCACCCGTCCGAAACCCGTGTTACCCAGCAGTGCAACGGCATTGCCTTGCGCTTCTCGGTCGATCAGCGTTGGGCTGCCGGTTACGCTGCGATGCAGCAATTCGACGGTCAGGATCGCGCGACTGACATGGATTGAGGTGTGCGTTAACAATTCGGTAATCTTTACCCCGTCGCGCGAGTTGGACTGGCGTGCGCCGAGCTCAACCGGCAGGCTCCACCCGCCGAGGTGGACATGGCCGCTCAGGCGCAGCTCCATTTCACTACGTTGTCGTACACTGACTTGCTCGCTTTCGAACTCGCCATCGACCCACAGCACATGCCCGGCAAAGCGCAACCCGCCCAGCTTGCCGATTGTCTCGCCGCGCAGGGCCCGGCCGGCGCCGATCTGCTGCGCGCTCGATAGTTCGACCAGCATCGCCCCGAACGATCGGCGCAAGGTCCCTTCAAGGTAGTTCCGACGCCGCCCCAATCGTACTGAACTGTTGTACGAAGCACCAATTGTTGTGCGCTGGTCGAGCCCATGCTCGATTCCCGCACCAAAGCGCCACCCGCTCAGCGGATCGGGTGAACGGTGTGCCATCCCGATCAGGTCATGACCCTGATCAACCACGCCGGCCCAGTACCAGGTTTTGCCAGCAGGCAAATTGTCGAGACCGACCGGCATGGTCGAAGTTTCGTGCCGGACCTGGCCTTGTGGCCCGTAAAGCACGACATCGAATTCATTCTCGCCAAACACCAGTTCGATATCGGCGAATTCGTACCGGCCATCGCCGCGGTCAGCTTGATAGGCGCGCAATTCTCCGTTGCGGTACAGTTCGGCATCCCATCCCGCCGGAAGCACCCCGCGCAGCGTTGTGAGCCCAAACCGTGAGGGTAGGTTAAGCGGCCGGTTGCTGACAAACAGCCCGCGGCCATAAGCGCTCTGCGCGGAAAGCGCGGTGGGCTGCGTATCGACATCGCCGATGGCGAAGCGCGTGGCTTTGAGGGGACCGAGCAGACCGCCATTGGGATCGTTGCGATAAAAGCGCAGCCGCAGCGAATCGGGCACCGGCCCATTGTTGCCTGCAACCCGCGCTGAATAACTCAAACCAACCACTTCGCCGCTAGCCAGCGCTTCGTACTGCACCTGGGCGCCATTGCTCTGGCTCCACTGCGCTTGCACCTGCACATCGATTGAAGGCGTGCGCCACGCTTGATACGGCGCATCGGCATGCGGCAGGCTGGCCAGTTCGAACTGCATATCACGCGGCTTGCGAAGTCGCGCCGCGCGACTTTTGCGCTCAAGCGCTTCGAGGAATGGCAGTTTGCGGTCGGATTCGAGGCGGATGGTCATCGAAGCAAGCTCAGGCTTCAACTTTACACCCATCCAACCCGACAGTGTGGTCAAGTCCATACACCAGCCTTCTGGGGTGTCATGGATTGCTCCAGCGGCGATTTCGTGCGAACCGTTCACGTTTTGTACTATATTTGAATCGCGATCGATGGTCAGACGTTGATCTTCAGCGAACAGCCATCCAGTTGCGCGGCGCGACTTCTTGTCGACCCGCATGGGCAGGTCTAGCGCTTGGACCAAATCTGCGAAATCGACGCAGACGCCATCGGGGGTCTGATACCCGCGCAGCGCTTCGCCGATCTTGTATTGTCCAGAATGCAATTCGAGCAGCAGCGCGTCATCCTCGCTCGGCTGCCACACACCAGCCTGCGCTGGGCCGGCCCAGATGGCAAACGCCGTCGCACCAAGTGCAACGGCTCGCCTGATCCGAGGGATCCAGCCTATCATGACGTCAATTGCGTTCTAAGTGCTTGCTGATCGCGCGATCAGGGAAACGTCGCGGACGTTTGAGCGATCAATTTACCCCCGTTTTCAGCCAATTCGCGGTACTCGATCGTGACCGGACCTTTGAGCTTTGCGAGTTGCTCAGCGCTGAGCGGAATTTGGACCTTCCGATGAGTAATTTCAGCATAGACTGCAATCCCGCGCAGATCGAACAAGATTTCTCCGCGCACCGACTTGCCGATAAGCTCGCCGTAAACAGAGCGCTGACCTGCGCGGGTCATGTCAAGCTCGACATAACTGCCATTGGGCAGCGTCACCAGATGGGCGTTGGCCAAAGTGGCGGACGCTTCCAAATGTCCACGCCGCACGAACACCGGAATGGTAATGCCGTAAACCGGGGTGAGCTTGATTGATACGCCCGCAGCTGGATCGCTGATCGCTTCAGGCTTGAGTACAGGCGGAATTGCCCGGAAGTTGAGGTGCACGCGGTATTCGCCGTCGGGTAGACCGGCGGGCGGGCGAATGGAAATCCGCACAGATTGCGGCTGCCCGGGGAGCAATGAGATCCGTCGCGGCGCATAAGTCACCATCTGCAGTGCGGCTTGCTCGGCCGGAGTGGCCTCTGCGTCGGTCACTGCGCTGAAGTCGCCAGCTTCGTTCATTCAGCGCAATTCGACCGAAATCCGGTAGGTCGCCGCGTCCACGCCGATGTTGCTGAGAATCACTTCTGAGCTACCGCCCTGGCTGATTATCACGCGGGTCGGCGCAATCAGCAAGTCGCCTTGGGCAGCTACTGGCGCACTTTCCAAGATGGAGGCGATAGCGGCACCGGCTAGCCCAAAACGGCGGAAATAAGAGGGAGACATCGTGGCAATCCTCGGTCAAGACCGCAGGAGCACCAGTAGCGCCTGCGTGGAATTACCTAATGGTTTAGTCAAAGAGGGTTAATTTCCCGCTAACCAGGCGTGGTGGCTCGAGCCAAAACAAAGACCGCATCCGCGCTTCGCGGATGCGGTCTTTGTTTCTCACCCGGTTAGGGGTTCGACAGCGATTATTGATATTCGACCGAGACCACGAAAGTTCCCGAATATGTACCGGGGGTCTGCGCCGAAGCCACTGCGAGCCGACCGCCAACGCTAAAATTGGCCGAGCCGGTGGTGGGATCGAGCTGAATGCCCGAAACCGGGTTCACATTGAACGAATCGAGGGTCATTTTGTCGGCTGAAGTAACGATGCCGCCCAAATACAGTGTCGAAGCGGTAGTCGGCAGAGTCACGACCACCGATACACCCTTGGTGCCGGTGACGGTGAAGCCAGCAGGAACGCGGGTGCCGGTCCACACGAGTGTGCCGGTTTGCGATACGGTGCTGTCAGCATTGAGGGTAACGGTACCGCCAGTGTTGGCCGCAATCTGGCCGAAGTTGAGTGGGGTGTCGGCAGTAAGCGTGAGCGACTGCAGGATTTGAGCGGTGGCAGTGGCGGTCGCCGAAGCGGCAGCCGAAGCCGAGGTTGCGAACAAGGCAGCGGCAAGCGCGGCGCCGACCACAACAAAACGAAGCGAATTACGCCTAGTAGATTTGGTCCCTTCATTATTGCCGACAGGCACTTGCGGCGCTGTCCCCGAATGGCTGGCAATCCCCCCATCCGCTGGGCTCTAAGTAGGAACACTGTGTTCAGAGTTTACTTGTAAGATTGGTTAACCGCGGGCACGGAAAATTTAATTTATCCTACGCACTCGGCTTCACCATTACCACAAAACGGCTAAATTCCGCCACCTGTAAGACGCTGACAGATCAGGTCGAGCTGGTCCAGCGTGCGATACCTTATCGTTACCGCGCCCGAGCGTGGATCTGCATCTGTATTGATACGTACCGACAATCCCAGGAATTCCTCGAGGTGGCTTTGTACGGCAGCAATATCGGCCGTCGCTTCCGGATCACGTGCGCCCCGAGCGCGCCGCGGGGCAACTGCCGGGGCCGCGCCGCGCCGGACCAAGCGCTCCACCTCTCGCACCGACAGGTGACGCGCGGCAGCGTCCGCTGCGAGCGCGGCAGCATTTTCCGCGCCAATCAGGGCGCGGGCGTGGCCCATCGACAACGCGCCATCTTCAACCATTGTCACCACTACCGCAGGCAGTGACAGCAACCGCTGCAGGTTGGCGACGTGGCTGCGGCTTTTGTCCACCAATGTCGCGATCTCGGCTTGAGTCATCCCTTCGTGCTCGCCTAGCCGGTGATAGGCCCGGGCTTCCTCGATGGGATTGAGATCTTCGCGCTGCAGATTTTCGATCAAGGCCAGCGCGGTAATCTCGCGGTCACTCAATTCGCGGATAATTGCAGGAATATCATGCAGTTGCGCGCGCTGTGCGGCACGCCAGCGGCGTTCCCCGGCAACCAACCGCCATTGCGGTCTGCCTTGCGCAGAGTGATGCGGTGTAACAATTATCGGTTGGATCACGCCCCGCGCGGCGATTGAAGCCGCCAGTTCAGTGAGCGCCGCTTCTTCGAAGCGGCGGCGCGGCTGATCTGGATGGGGCACGATATCGGCCACTGCGAGCATCGCCAGACCACTTGCAGCCGCCGTTCCTGCCGCACTATCGCCAGTAACCAGCGGCTCCTCACGGCGGCTTTCACCGAGCAGCGCGCTAAGCCCGCGACCCAGCGGCAGACGTTTCGTCG
>JAYVML010000187.1:0-21318 GCA_043758955.1 Novosphingobium sp.
GTGTGGCAGGTCAGCGGCGGACTGGCGGAACGGCTTTCTTGAGGTCCTCTCCATTTTGTGCAGCCAAATGGGGAGGTGGCGCGCCGAAGGCGTGACGGAGGCATTTGTGGGCTGGCGTCGATACCCCTCCGTCAGTCGCTAGAGCGACTGCCACCTCCCCAATTGCACTTCGTGAAAATGGAGAGGAGCTATTTAGGCTTCGGCAAAGCTCCGGCGACTTGATCGATGGTCGCGGCCACCAGCTGGTCGATCCCCCGCAAGGTCGGGTGGATATGATCGGCTTGGAGCAATTCGGGATGACCTTGCAGCGGGGCAAGCCAGAACGTCACCAGCGTCGCGCCGTATTGCTTGGCCAGCGCCGGATAAACCGGATTGAACCCGGCTGCGTAGTCCTGGCCCAAATTGGGCGCGGCCAGCAGCCCGAGCAGCAGCACCGGAACCTTCGCCGCCTGCAACTTAGCCAGCAGTTCGGCCAAATTGCGGCGTGTTTCGGCGGGCGGCACGGCGCGCAGCATGTCATTGCCGCCCAGGCTGATGATCGCCAGCGCGGGCTTTTTGCCCATCCCCTTAAGCACGAAGTCGAGCCGCGCCAGACCATCGGCGGTGGTATCGCCCGAGACCCCTGCATTGATGATCCGCGCCGGGATGCCGCGCGCTTTAAGCGCGGTCTCGAGATGCGCGGGATAGCTTTGCCCCGGCCCCAAACCGTATCCGGCAAATAGACTGTCACCCAGCGCCAGGATCGCCACTTCGTCAGCCGCAGGGGTCGCCGCCGCTGCCGTACTTGCGCCAGAACTGGCTGTGGCCTGCGGCACTGGTGCCGCTACTTTGCAGCCCAGTAATGCCAGGGGGGTTGCAAGTGCTGCAACCAGTTTCCATTTCATTATGCAACCTCCTTGGTTCCGCCCTCTAGCTATGGCATCCCCGCGACGTGACAAGCCCCCTGCCCGCGATTGCGGCCCATAACCTTACCCTCAGCTTCGGTCAGGGCGACGGCACGGTCGAAGTGCTGCGCGGAATCGACTTGATTGTGCCGCACGGCCAGACGCTGGCGCTGCTTGGCCCGTCGGGTTCGGGCAAGAGCAGCTTGATGGCGGTGCTGTCGGGACTGGAGCGGGCAAGCAGCGGGAGCCTGCGTGTCGCCGGCGAAGACTTTGCCGCGATGAGCGAGGATGCGCTGGCCGCCGCCCGGCGCGGTCGGATCGGGGTGGTGCTGCAGGCGTTCCACTTGTTGCCGACGATGACCGCGCTGGAAAACGTGATGACCCCGCTCGAACTGGCCGGGCAAGACGATGCCGCGCCCCGCGCTGCGGCGGAGCTGGCCGCAGTTGGCTTGGCGGCACGGCTGAACCATTACCCGGCGGAGCTATCGGGCGGCGAGCAGCAGCGGGTGGCCATCGCCCGCGCGCTGGCCCCGCGCCCGGTTTTGGTATTTGCCGATGAACCCACCGGCAACCTTGACGCCGCCACCGGCAGCGGGGTGATGGACCTACTGTTCGCGCGCCGCGCCGAGGCTGGCGCTACCTTGGTGGTGATCACGCACGATCCTGCGCTGGCGGAGCGCTGCGAACGCGTGATCACGCTGGCCGACGGCCGTATCGCGAGCGACAGCGCCTCCGCATGAGCCCGTGGCGCACAGCCTGGACTATCGCCCGGCGGGACTTATCGGCGCGTTTCAAAGGGCTGCGGCTGCTGCTGGCGTGCCTGTTCCTGGGAGTCGGCGCGCTGGCTGCGATCGGCACGCTGACCGGCGCGATCGAGCGCGAGCTGTCGAGCCGGGGGCGGATGATTCTGGGCGGCGACGTGGAAGTCGCAGTGTGGCAGCGCGCCGTGACTGCCCCAGAAAACGCGGCGTTTGCGGCGGCGGGCAAGGTTTCCGGCGGGATGCGGCTGCAAGCGATGGCGCGCGCGGGCGAGCTGGCCGCGCCAATTGAGCTTAAGGCCGTGGACACCGCTTGGCCGCTGGTCGGGCAATTCAAGCTGAAAAATGGGCGCAGCGTCGGCGCGCCGCCCACCGGCAGCGCGTGGTTGGCCGAGGGTGCGGCAGAGCGCTTAGGGGTCAAACCCGGCAGCTCCGTCACCATCGGCGGGCTGACTTTGCGGGTCGGCGGGATCATCGCCGAAGAGCCGGACCGGCTGGGTGAAGGGTTCACGCTTGGTCCGGTGGTGATTGTCGCTGCCGATATGCCCGCGCGCGCCGGGCTGACCGCGCCGGGCGCAATGTACCGCAGCAAATACCGGATTGCGCTAAACCCCGGCAGCGATCCGCACGCCGTGGCTGACCGGCTCAAAGCGCGCTTCCCCTCCGCCGGGTTCGAGCTGCGCACCCGCGACAATGCTTCGCCCGGGGCCGAGCGGTTCATCAGCCGGATGGGCGATTTTCTGGTGCTGGTCGGCCTGGCCGCGCTGGCGATTGCCGGGATCGGGATCGGCGGCGGGGTCGCTTCCTACATGGAGGCGCGCCGCAGCAGCGTCGCGACGCTAAAAGTGCTGGGCGCGACCAGCGGGGACATTGCGCGAATTTACCTGTTGCAGATTGGCGTGGCGGCGCTGATCGGCAGCGCCTTGGGGCTGATCGCCGGAGTGCTGGTGACGCCGCTGCTGGCCGCCGCGCTGGGCGACCTGCTGCCGGTCTCGCCGGGGCTGGTGTTCGATCCCGGCGCGCTGGCCAAGGCAGCGCTCTATGGCTTGCTGATCGCGCTGGTGTTCGCCGCGCCGCCGCTACTATCAGCACGGCGGTTTCCGGCGATGGCGCTGCTGCGCGCGCGGGTCTCACCGCTGAAGCAGAGCTGGCGCGATGCCGTGCTGCCGGTCGGACTGGGATTGAGCGCGATTGCCGCTCTGGCGCTGCTGACCAGCACGGCCAAGCTGATTACCGCATGGTTTTTGGGCGGGTCACTGGCGCTGCTCTTGCTGCTCGGCGCACTGGGCTGGTTGATCCGCTGGCTCGCCGCCAGGCTTCCCCGCCCCAAGGCGCCGCTGCTGCGCATCGCACTGGCCAACCTGCACCGCCCCGGCGCGCAGACCGGCTCGCTGGTCACCGCGCTCGGGTTCGGGCTGGCGGCCTTCGTGACGCTCGCCGCGATCCAGACCAGCCTTGATGCCAATATCGCCGCACGGGTGCCGCAGCGCGCGCCCGATTACTTCGTGCTCGATGTGCCCAAAGCGCTCGGCGCAGAATTCGTGGCGGCGGTGACCAAAGTTGCGCCTGCCGCAAAAGTCCGGCTGGTCCCGGCACTACGCGGCGCGATCCTGGCATACGGTCCGGCGACAGCAATGATCCGCGTGGCTGACCTCAAAGAAATCCCCGAGGAAGCCTGGCCGCTGCGCGGGGAGCGCGGGCTGACTTATTCGGACGATGTGCCCCAAGGCAACGTGGTGACCAGCGGCAAATGGTGGCCGCGTGGTTACGCGGGCGAGCCGCTGGTGTCGATCGACGAGAAGCTGGCAAGCGCGCTGAACCTTAAGCTCGGCGATCAGCTGACCATCGGGCTGCTCGGGGTGGAGCGCACCGCGCGGATTGCCTCGCTGCGGCGGATCGATTGGGATTCGATGGGCTTCAACTATGTGCTGGTGTTCAGCCCTAACGCGATTGAAGACGCCCCGCACAATCTGGCGGCAACGATCAACCTGCCCAAGGGCACGGCGCGCGGCGATCTGCTGCGCAATCTGGTGCGGGCGTTTCCGGCGAGTTCGGTGATCGAGGTAGGCGGCGTGCTAACGCAGGCGCGCGATCTTCTGCGCCAGGTCAGCCTCGCGATATTGTCCGCAGCGTCGGTAGCGGTGCTGGCCGGGATTGCGGTGCTGCTGGGCGCGATTGCAGCGGCGCGGGCAGCGCGCACTTACGATAATGTGATCCTGCGCGTGCTCGGCGCGAGCCGGCGGCAGCTATTGGTGCTGCAACTGGCCGAATATGCGCTGCTCGCCGCACTGCTGGCCGGGGTCGCGCTGGCGCTGGGCAGCGGGATCGCCTGGCTGGTGGTGGTCAAGCTGTTCAGCTTTGACTGGCTGCCCGATTGGCCGACCGTGCTCGGCGTGCTCGGGCTGGGACTGGCACTGGTGATCGGCTTCGCGCTGGCCGCCTCGCTGCCGTTGTTGAGGGCGAAACCGGCGCAGGCGCTGCGCGAGCTCTAATAGGCGCGCGAGGTTCGGACCAGGCCGAACAGCAGCTTACAGAAAGCCTGTAAGTAAGCTGGAGAGAATGGGGCTGGATAGTGGATATGAATCCCCCCTTTCCGTCGCCCCGTGCTTGACACGGGGCTTGGCTTTTCTTTGGACTGCGCCTCTGACATAAACCGCGCATGGAGAAGGGCGGCTGGGTCTATATCATGGCGAACCGCTATCGCGGCGGCATGTACGTCGGGGTGACCTCGGACCTGATCCGGCGCGTCTGGCAGCATCGCGAAGGCAAGGGCTCGATCCATGTGGCAGACTTCGATAAAACGCGATTGGTCTATGCAGAACGTCATGAGGAAATCGAACCGGCGATTGCCCGGGAAAAGCTGGTCAAGAAATGGCGCAGGGAATGGAAATTCGCGCTGATCGAAGCTGACAATCCGAAGTGGCATGATCTGTGGGAGCAGTGGTATCCTGCCGATCAGACGCCGAACCCGGACCAAGGCTAGCCAAGCCCCGTGTCAAACACGGGGCGACGAGAAGGATTTACTTCTTGATGGCAGTGGAACGTCCCACATTTTGTCTGTCGCTGGTCAGCTAAGTGGCGCGTTTGGGGTGGAAAGCGAACGGTCTGCTCTCGGACGAAATAGTTTGATTAGCGCACCATCTCCGTTGCAACCCTCCTTGCCGCTTCGCGCACAACTAGGACAGTCTCAACCGGCTGACGTCAGTAAGTCTCAAGCGGCTTCCCAATCGGCCCGCAGATCTGCGATATTCCCTTGCCGATCACAGGAGGATTTCGGGGGTCCAGTTGGGGAAAATCACTGCCCAAGCCACCTTTATCCAATACCCGGAAAATGGCGTCTTTCTCGAACTTCAATGCGTAATTTTCGGCTCTCGCCACCTCGAGCGCTTCGACCAACCTGCTTATGGATGCGGGATCAATCGGCCTGCCAGGACCGGTCATCGTTTTCAGCATCAACCACGCCTGCTCTTCGGCACGATCGTTCTCGTGAACCTGGCCGATAAACCGGTAAGCGCGGCTGATGGCCGCAGTTTGCTCGGCGGGGAAGTGGGTCATCGTTTCCGCCGCAATTAGGCTCTCCCAGACGGATGTGGGGAAAGTGTAGCCGCCGGCGCGGCCAATCGGGCCGAGTGGCGGCAGGTGCCCGGATGCGCTCGCTTCCGTCAAAATCACCGCAAGCTCGTTGATCCGGCTGTTGACGCATTGCTGCTGCGAGATTCTGTCATCGAGCAGGGCAAGATTGTGGCCCAACTCATGGCGAAGTTGCGTTCGTGCTTCAGAGACTTTGGTCCCCCAGTGATACGCTTCAACAACCTGCTCCGCGCTAAGCGCAATAAGCACGCCAACCACGATAATGCCGACTTCGCCAAGAAACTCACGCCACCCGTGCAGCGGTTTAGGTAGATGAATATGCATGTAATGGTCCCCGAATAGGGGGAGGCTAGCAGACCCTTGGATGTCCGCAATGTTGTCGTATCCGGACAGTCCGCTTCAAGCTCGAAATCGCGCTTAGCTGCCTGTCTTACTCAAGCGGAGATTTCACGCTCTAACGAAGCTGGCTCAACATTCACCGTGGCCGCACTCCCGCAACACATAGCATCGAGCGCACCGGCGATTTTCCTACTTCTGCCGGCCCTGCTATCCTGTTCGCATGTCAGATCTGCCACGAAACTGTCACCCAATGCCCGCAAAAGTGGCACGTTGCGCATTTACTGGGTGCAAGTTGGGATTTTGCAAGCCATTGAATTTGCTAGAAACCGAAACGCGCCTTTTACTCCTTGGACAGTGGTCCAAGCGGTCCAGGCATCCGGCCAACGCTCTATGCCACCAAGCTTGCTCCCGCGCGCCCTTTCGGCTAGGGGCGCGGCCTATGTTGCGGCGCAGCAAGTGCCGTCCTCCCCGATCCGAAAGAATTCTTGAATGTCCGCTCAGCTTCCCTTGCGCAATATCGCGATCATCGCGCACGTCGATCATGGCAAGACCACCCTGGTTGACCAGCTGTTCCGCCAGTCGGGCACCTTCCGCGACAATCAGCGCGTGGAAGAGCGCGCGATGGATTCGAACGACCTTGAAAAGGAACGCGGGATCACCATTCTGGCCAAGTGCACCTCGGTCGAATGGCCTGGCGCGGACGGCACGGTCACGCATATCAACATCGTCGATACCCCGGGCCACGCCGATTTCGGCGGCGAGGTGGAGCGGATCCTGTCGATGGTCGACGGGGTGATCCTGCTGGTTGACAGCTCTGAAGGGGCGATGCCGCAGACCAAATTCGTCACCGGCAAGGCGCTCGCGCTGGGGCTGCGCCCGATCGTGGTGGTCAACAAGATCGACCGCCAGGACGGCCGCGCGCAGGAAGTCCTCGACGAGGTGTTCGATCTGTTTGTCAGCCTCGAGGCCACCGACGAGCAGTGCGATTTCCCGGTGCTCTATGCCTCGGGCCGCAATGGCTATGCCAGCGAAGACCAGGACGCGCGCGAAGGCACGCTGAAGCCGCTGTTCGAAAAAATCGTCAGCCACGTCCCAGCCCCGGCGGCCGACGTCGACGGGCCGTTCAAGTTCCTAATCACACTGCTCGACCGCGACAATTTCCTCGGCCGGATCCTGACCGGCAAGGTCCAGTCGGGCACGGTCAAAGTAAATTCGCCGATCCACGCGCTCGATTCGGATGGCAATGTCATCGAAACCGGCCGAGCATCCAAGCTGCTGGCGTTTCGCGGGCTCGAGCGGGTCCCGGTCGAAGAAGCCCGCGCGGGTGACATCATTTCGATTGCCGGGTTGACCGAAGCGACTGTTGCCAACACCATCGCCGACCTCACGGTGACCGAACCGCTCCATGCCCAGCCGATCGATCCGCCGACGCTGTCGATGCGCTTTGCGGTCAACGATAGCCCGTTCGCCGGGCGCGAGGGCACCAAGGTGACCAGCCGGATGATCCGCGACCGACTGCTGCGCGAATCCGAATCCAATGTCGCAATCCGCGTGACCGAGGCCGCTGACCGCGACAGTTTCGAAGTGGCCGGGCGCGGCGAATTGCAACTCGGCGTGCTGATCGAAACGATGCGCCGTGAAGGCTTCGAGCTCGGCATTAGCCGACCGCGGGTGCTTTACGGCGAAGACGAGGCCGGAAAGCGCACCGAGCCCTATGAAGTGGTCGTGATCGACGTCGACGATGACTATGCCGGCACGGTCGTCGAAAAGATGGCGATCCGCAAAGGCGAGATGACCGACATGCGCCCCTCGGGCGGCGGCAAGACCCGGATCACCTTCAGCGCGCCGTCGCGCGGCCTGATCGGCTATCACGGTGAGTTCCTGTCTGACACGCGCGGCACCGGGATCATGAACCGGCTGTTCGAACAATACGGGCCCTACAAAGGTGCGATCGAAGGCCGCCAAAACGGCGTGCTAATCTCCAACGGCACCGGCGACGCGGTGGGCTATGCACTCAACATGCTCGAAGAGCGCGGCAGTCTGTTCGTGCGCCCGCAGGACAAGATCTATGAGGGCATGATCATTGGCGAAAATGCCAAGCCGGACGATCTTGAAGTCAACCCGATGAAGTCGAAGCAGCTGACCAATTTCCGCTCGACTGGCAAGGACGACGCGATCCGCCTCACGCCGCCGCGGATCATGACGCTCGAGCAGGCGATCGCTTATATTGACGATGACGAAATGGTCGAAGTCACTCCCAAGAGCATCCGCCTGCGCAAAGCGCTGCTCGATCCGAACGAGCGCAAGAAAGCGGGCCGACGGAAGGAAGCGGCCTAAGCGCGGCTTTGCCGGGGGCGGCTATACCAACGGCGCTATCCCGGCTAGGGCACCGCGATGCACACCAGCGATCTGCGCGTTGCCCTGTTTTCGGGCAACTATAACATCACCGTCGACGGCGCGAACAAGGCCCTCAACCGGCTGGTGGGCTATCTACTTAGCCAAGGCGCACAGGTTCGGGTCTATTCGCCAACGGTCGATCACCCCGATATGGAGCCGGTCGGCGATCTGGTATCGCTGCCATCGGTGCCGATCCCGACACGCAGCGAATACCGTCTGTCATCGGGGGTGAACGCCCGGATCAAGCGTGACTTGGAGGCGTTCAATCCCAACGTCCTGCATGTCTCCGCGCCGGATATAAGCGCTCACCGGGCAGTGACCTGGGCAAGGCGGCGCGGTCTGTCGGTAGTGGCATCGGTCCACACCCGCTTCGAAACCTACATGCGCTACTACCGCTTGGGCTGGACCGCGCCGCTGATCGTGGCGCTGCAGCGGCGCTTTTACCGACGCTGTGACGCACTGCTCGCGCCGAGCGAATCGATGAGGCAGGTGCTGCGCGAAAAGCGAATGAACAACGACATCAGCATTTGGTCGCGCGGGGTTGACCGAGATATTTTCAACCCGCAGCGCCGCGATCTGGCGTGGCGGCGCGAGCTGGGGATAGCCGATGATGAATACGTAATCGGGTTTCTCAGCCGACTGGTTATGGAAAAAGGTCTCGATGTGTTTTGCGACGCGGTCGATCAGTTGCAAGCCGGGGGCGTGCCCCACCGCGTGCTGATCGTCGGCGAGGGTCCGGCCCGCGACTGGTTCGCCGCGCGGCTGCCCGATGCCGTGTTTACCGGGTTCCTCGATGGCGCAGATCTTGGCCGCGCGGTCGCCTCAATGGATACGATGTTCTTCCCTTCGGAAACCGAGGCGTTCGGAAACGTTACACTCGAAGCGATGGCCTGCGGCGTACCCGTGCTTGCAGCCGCAGCCACCGGGAGCGAAAATCTAATCGAGGATGGCCAGTCGGGCCGATTGATTGCGCCGGGTGCGGTGGCAGACTATGCCGCAGCCCTGCGCGCCTATGCACTCGATCCGCAATTGCGGGTCGGCCACGGCCAAGCTGGTGAACTGCGCAGCCGGGCGTTTAGTTGGGATCAGATCAATCAGACTGTTGCCGATACCTATGTCAGGCTGGTCGAGCGCCAATCGGCAAGCGGGGACAGGTTTTAGCGCAGCAGACCCTTGCCTGCTTCACTGCTGCTAAAGCGCAGCAAAAACAGCGCAACCAGCCAGATCATCACCACTTGCAGCAAACTCATCGGCATGTCCGAGGCGATCTGGTAAATAGTCAGCACTACCAACCCGGCGAGCGAGGCGACAAATGCTGGTACCGCGAGCTTGCGCCGTAAAACCAGCAATAGTGAGCCCGCCAATGCTGCCACCACCGCTAAGCCCCAGGCAGCGATTACCCAGGACGGCGCTTCTGCCAGGGCACGGACCATTTCGGGCGAGGTTTGGGCCATCGTCTGCGCATCATGCGTGGCCATTAACCAATAGGCCAAGACGGCAAAGCCGTTCCAAACCACGCCTAAACCAGCCACCATCCAAAAGCTGATTGGCACCTTGGCCGTACTATTTGAGCTGTCCATCTCCCAACCCTTGGTTTTCTTAACCTTGGCGGGAAGCTAGCATAAAACCGGCGCGGGACCAAACCCTCGCCGGTTCAATACCTTACTTTAAAGCCGCTCTATCTTGCGCGCAGCTTCATCGAGAATTTCGGCGATTTGGTGCACGGTCTCGCGGTCGAACTCGCCCGTTCCCATGCGGCCGCGGACCGCGTGAAACAGGTTGCCCAGCGCGCGTTTGAGCGGCGGCGCACTGGTCCGCTCGCCTACTTCGGCCAAGCCCTTAAGCCGCGTGATGATCGCGTCATATTCGTCCTGGCGCTCAGCCAATTCGCTGCGTCCTGCCTCGGTCGCGCTCAGTTGGCGCCTCACCGTTGCACGACCATCGTTCCATTCCGCGATTTTTTCTTCGTCGAGCAGCAAACCGATTGTCGGATATACCGCCCCAGGACTTGGCGCATAATGCCCGCCCGAGAGTTCCTCGATGCTCTTGATCAGCTCGTACCCGTGCCGCGGAGCCTCGGCGATCAGGCCGAGCAACGCAAGCCGCAACTCGCCCGACCCGAACATTCTGCCTCGCCCGCCCGGTCCGCGCCGCCCAGGGCCACCGCGCGG
This sequence comes from Novosphingobium sp., assembly GCA_043758955.1. Lineage (GTDB taxonomy): Bacteria > Pseudomonadota > Alphaproteobacteria > Sphingomonadales > Sphingomonadaceae > Novosphingobium. The sequence goes on from JAYVML010000187.1 coordinate 10,141, forward strand.
CCCGCGTCCGGCAAAGGCATCGCCCCAATCCGCGCCCCAGTTATGGCCCCAGTTATGGCCCCAGCCGCCACCAAAGCCGGTCATTATCATCGCGGCCATCGGCCCTACTCCGCGGCTGCGCGGGCCGCATCCGTGCATTTTCATGTTTCGAGTTCCTTTCATGAATGTTCTAAGATATATCTTTATATGAGCTTCACAAGGCCCCGTGCAAATTTTTGCGCCACGCCCTATCAAACCTTTATGGCTGATCTGTTTGGCGACGATGTTCCGGAAACCCCCGACGAGCTGCCGCACTCCGATGCGCCGCTGGCAGACCGGCTGCGCCCGCGCGCCTTGGACGAGGTGATCGGGCAGGAGCACCTGACCGGCCCCGAAGGGGCGATCGGCCGGATGGTCGCGGCCGGGCGGCTGTCGAGCATGATCCTGTGGGGGCCGCCCGGCACCGGCAAGACCAGCATCGCGCGGTTGCTGGCCAAGGCGGTGGGCATGCGCTTCGCCGCGATCAGCGCGGTGTTTTCAGGCGTGGCCGATCTCAAAAAAGCTTTTGCCGAGGCTGAGACGATGGCCAAGGCCGGGCAGCGCACGCTGCTGTTCGTCGACGAAATTCACCGCTTCAACCGCGCCCAGCAAGACGGGTTCCTGCCGTTCGTCGAAAAGGGCACAGTCACTCTAATCGGCGCCACCACCGAAAATCCCAGCTTCGCGCTTAACGCCGCGCTGCTCAGCCGCGCGCAAGTTTCGATCCTGCACCGGCTCGATGCCGCTGCGCTCGACACCTTGCTGGTGCGGGCCGAAGGCCTGGCCGGGGCGCTGCCGCTGACCGCGCAAGCACGCGAGGCGCTGGTCGCCTCGGCCGATGGCGACGGACGCTTCCTGCTCAATCAAGCCGAAACGCTCTACGCCGCACAAATAACCCAGCCGCTTGATCCGGCGGCGCTCGGCGCGTTCCTGCAACGCCGGGTCGCGGTCTATGACAAGGATCGCGACGGGCATTACAACCTGATTTCAGCGCTGCACAAAGCTTTGCGCGGGTCAGACCCGCAAGCCAGCCTCTATTACATGGCGCGGATGCTGACGGCCGGGGAAGAGCCGCTGTACGTGCTGCGGCGGCTGGTACGGTTTGCCAGCGAGGACATTGGCCTCGCCGATCCGCAAGCGTTGATCCAGTGCCTAGCGGCCAAAGATGCTTATCAGTTTCTCGGCAGTCCCGAGGGCGAACTGGCGATTGTGCAAGCCTGCCTTTACCTCGCCACCGCGCCCAAATCGAATGCCGCCTATGCGGCGCAGAAAGCCGCGTGGGACAGCGCGCGCACCACTGGCAGTCTGGCCCCGCCCGCGCACATTCTCAATGCCCCGACCAAGCTGATGAAAGACATCGGCTACGGCAAGGACTACGCTTACGACCACCAGGCCGAGGACGGCTTTTCAGGCGCCGACTACTGGCCCGAGGAGATGGAACCGCAGGCCTATTACCAACCGGTCGAACGCGGCTTCGAACGCGAGGTGCGCAAGCGGATGGACTGGTGGGACAAGCGGCGCGGTGAACTGCGCGATGCTGCGACAGCGCAGCAACCGGTCGGCCCGCGCAAAGCGTGAAGCCGCGCTTTCGCAATTTTGCCGCGATCGACTGGTCGGGCGCGGCGGGCGAACGCCATGCCGGGATTGCGGTGGCAATTTGCGATGCTGCAGCCGCTCCCGCGCTGGTCAATCCCGGTCAGCGCTGGTCGCGCGGCGAGGTGCTCCACTGGCTCGAGCACGACCTACCGCCCAACACGCTGGTTGGGTTCGACATGAGCATGGCATTCGCATTCGGCGATGCCGGAGCCTACTTCCCGGGCGGCACCGAAATGCCAACCGACGCGCGCGCACTGTGGGCACTCGTCGAGCAGATCTGCGGCGACGAACCGCACTTGGGCGCGACCACCTTTGCTGATCATCCCGGCACCGCGCCGCATTTCCGCCGCCACGGGGCGCGCGAGGGCGCGGCGTTTGGCGGGGGACGCGGGCGGTTTCGCCAGACCGAACACGCGCAGGCGCGCGCCGGATGCCGCCCGTACAGCAACTTCAATCTGGTCGGCGCGGCGCAAGTCGGCAAAGGCAGTTTGGCGGGGATGCGGCTGCTGCACCGATTGCAGCACAAATTTGCGGTCTGGCCGTTCGATCCCTTGCCCGAGGGCGGCTCGGTGCTTGTGGAGATATACACTACACTCGCCGCGATTGCCGCCGGGCGCAGCGCGGCGCGTTCGAAAATCCGCGACTATCCCGCTCTTAATGCTGCGCTGTTGGCACTTAACAGCGAGCCAGTGGCAGGGCACGGGGCGATCACCGATCACGCTGCCGACGCGCTGATCTCGGCCGCGTGGCTGCGCGGACTGGCGCACGATCCGGCCAACTGGTCGCCGCCCTTGCTCACCCCGGAAATTGCCGCAACCGAGGGCTGGACCTTTGGCGCGCGCTGACGCAAAGGACGCCAGCACCAAAGTACACATTGCCGGCTTAGCTCAGTTGGTAGAGCACCTGATTTGTAATCAGGGGGTCAGGGGTTCGAATCCTCTAGCCGGCACCATTTCCAAAGGACACGCCCGGCAATGCTGGCGGATATGATCGAACGGCTGCTGGACCGCCACCTTGATGACAAGGCACAAGTGCGCACCCGTGACGGTGAGTGGCTGGCTGATATTTGGGCCGAAGTCGAAGAAATGGGCTTGCCGCTGGCGCTGCTGAGCGAGGAGCAAGGCGGGTTTGGGCTCGATCCAGCTGAGCAAGGCGAAGCGCTGCGCTTGCTGGGCCGCCGCGCAGTGCCGCTGCCAGTGGCTGAGACGATGGGCGCCAACCGCCTGCTCGCCGCCGCTGGACTGCCGCCAGCTGAGGGCGCCGCCGGACTGGCGCGGGCCGATCACTTGTCGGTTGCCGATGGCCGCCTAACGGGCACAGTGGCCCGGGTGGCGTGGGGCGAACACCTCGATTGTCTGGCTTTGGCCGTGGGCGAAAAGCTCTACCGGGTGCCGCGCAGCGGTTGGATAGTGGCCGAGCCGGGTCATGCGCTCAACTTTTTGCCGCGTCCCAATCTGGCGCTCGATTGGGCGATTGATGCCGAAGCCCCGCTGCCGCACTGCCCCTTGGCCGAAGGCGCGACTTTGCGCGCGTTCCAGATCGCTGGCGCGCTTGAGACAGCGCTCGACCTGACCTTGGCGCATACCAGCACCCGCGTGCAATTTGGCAAAACGCTCTCCAAATTCCAAGCCGTTCAGCACGAGCTGGCCAAGCTGGCGGGCGAACTGGCCTGCGCCACTGCCGCTGCCGATCTGGCCGCTGAAGCACTGGCGCGCGGCGATGTGCTGGGGGTGGCTGCGGGCACGCTGCGCGCGCGCGAAGCGGCCGGCGCAGGCGCTTCAATCGCCACCCAAATGCACGGCGCAATCGGCTTCACGCGCGAATATCCGCTGCACCGGTTCACTACCGCGCTGTGGACCTGGCGCGATGACTTCGGCGGGCAGGTGGCATGGGCCAAGCTGCTCGGAATGGCCGCGATTGAAGCTGGCAGTGCCGGTTATTGGCCGATGGTGACGGAACTATGACCAGCATCCCCTTTCCCAGCCCCCCTGCGGATAGCGAGGCGGTGCTGGCGCTGCGCAGCGAGTTCCGCGCTTTCCTCGATCGAGAACTGGCCGGCCGCAGTCCGCGCGCCCGCTCAGACAACTGGTATGGGTTCGACCGCGGGTTCAGTCGCGCGATGGGCCAGGCTGGCTACCTCGGGATGACGTGGCCCAAGCAGTACGGCGGGCACGAACGATCGGCCTATGAACGCTATGTCGTGGTCGAAGAAACGCTGGCGCGAGGCGCGCCGGTGGGCGCGCACTGGATCGCGGATCGGCAAAGCGGGCCGTCGATCATCAAGTTCGGGACCGATGAGCAGAAGGAAACCCTGCTTCCCGGCATCGCGGCCGGCGAGCTGGCGTTCGGGATCGGGATGAGCGAGCCCGATTCGGGTAGCGACCTGGCTGCCACTCGGACCAAAGCCGTGCGCGACGGCGATCTCTACCGCGTCACCGGCACCAAGGTCTGGACCAGCTTCGCGCACGAGGCCGACTATGTGATCCTGTTCTGCCGCACCAGCGGCACCCCGGCCGATCGCCACGCCGGGACCAGCCAGCTCCTCGTGGACCTCAAAAATACCCCCGGGCTGACAATCAAGCCGATCATCGATCTGGCCGGGCAGCACCACTTCAACGAAATGCACTTCGAGGATGCGGCAGTGCCGGCCAAGATGCTGCTGGGCAACGAAGGCGACGGCTGGAACCAGGTGATGAGCGAACTCGCGTTCGAGCGTTCGGGGCCAGAACGGTTCCTGTCGTCGATTGAGCTGCTCTATCAAGTGATCGAGGCGCTGAAAGGCCGCGACAGCGACGCCGCGCAGATCACGCTGGGCCGGGTGACCGCCCGGCTGGCGGTGCTGCGGCGCTTGTCACGCTCGGTCACGGCGATGCTGCAGGACAAGCAGGACGCGGGGCTGCAGGCCGCGATCGTCAAGGATGTCGGCGCGCTGTTCGAGCAGGCCATGCCCGATATTGCGCGCGAACTGATCGATGCCGAACCCGATCCCTTGGCCACTGGCGCCTATGCCTCGGTCCTCGCCAACATCACGCTTAACGCGCCCAGCTGGTCGCTGCGCGGCGGCACGCGTGAGATCTTGCGCGGGATTATCGCGCGCGGGTTGGGGACGCGCTGACCAAACGCCGCGCGCTATTCTTCGACGAGCAGCACTTGCCCTGCCCGGATTAAACGCGCACCTTCTCGGCACGAAAATTTCGTTCGGGAGATAGAACCATGGCGCTGCGCCAAACTTTGTGTGTTTTGCTGGCTTCGGCCGCGCTGGCATCGTGCAACGTGGTTCCAGGCGGCGGCCAAGTCGCCGCGCAAGTACCATGGCCGCAGTTTGCCCAAACCACGATTGACGGCTGGCTCAAAACGGACCCCAATTTCGCAGTCTATCAAGGCGCGCACCAGTACGACGGCAAATTTGCCGACTGGAGCCCGACGGGGCTGAAAGCGCGCGGCGATTTCCTGCGCAAGGTCATTGCCGATGCCGGAACTTACGGCGCGGTGACCGGCAAGGATAAGTTTGAGCACGATTACATGGTGCAAGTCGCTAAGGGCCAGCTGTTCTGGCTTGAAGTGGCCGATCAGCCGCACACCAACCCGGCGTGGTACGTCGGCGCATTCGATCCCAACGTGTATTTGGCACGCGAATATGCCCCGCGCCCGCAACGCGCCGCCGCGCTCGCGCAATTCCTTGAAGGGGTGCCAGCAGCGGCTGCAGCGATCAAAGGCAACCTCAAAGGCCCGCTGGCCGCGCCGCTGGTGGCTTTCGGTACTTCAGCGTTCAGCGGCTATGCCGATTTCTATGGCAAGGACGCGCTGACAGCGTTTGCGGATGTGAAGGACGATGCCCTGCAAGCCCGGCTTAAAACGGCGGCAGCTAAAGCCTCGGCGGCGATGACTGACCTTTCGGGCTGGCTCAAGGGCCAGGAAGGCGCCGGCACATTCGCCCTGGGGGCGGACAAGTTCTCCCAGATGCTCCGCGATACAGAAGCGGTCAGCGTGCCCCTGGCCGAGTTGGAAAAGGTCGGTGAAGCTGATCTGAAGCGCAATCAGGATGCTCTGACGGCCGCCTGCGGCCAGTTCGCACCCGGCGTCAGCGTGCCCGATTGCATGGCCAAAATGAGCGCGCACAAGCCCGCCGACAACCCGGTGGCCGAGGCGACCCGCCAGATCCCGATGTTGACGGCATTCATCAAGACCAAGGATCTGGTCACCATCCCCGGCACCGAACAGGCGCTGGTCCGCCAGAGCCCGCCGTACAACGCACAGAACGGGGCTTACATCGATCCCCCCGGGCCGCTCGAAAAAGGCATCCCCTCGATTTATTACATCGCCGCACCTGATCCGACCTGGTCGAAAGAAAAACAGAACCAATATATCCCCGGGGTCGACGATCTGATGTTTACGTCAGTTCACGAGGTAATGCCCGGGCATTTCGTGCAATTCCTCCACGCCAACCGCGCGCCATCGGTGTTTGGGCGGATGTTCGTGGGTTATGCTTATGCCGAAGGCTGGGCACATTACAGTGAAGAGATGATGTGGGAAGCGGGCCTGGGTGACGGCGATCCGGAGGTCCACATCGGCCAGCTTTCCAACGCCCTGCTGCGCGATTGCCGGTTCCTTTCGGCGATCCGGTTGCATACCGCTGGCATGACAATCGCGCAATCGACCGACTTCTTCCGCACCGCCTGTTTCCAGGATGCTGGCACTGCCGAACAGCAGGCGCGGCGCGGGGCCTATGATCCGGCTTACCTCAACTACACACTGGGCAAGCTGATGATCCGCAAGCTGCGGGCGGATTGGACCGCAACGCATGGCGGCCGCGCGGGGTGGAAGGCATTCCACGACGCGTTCCTTGAATATGGCGGCCCGCCAATCCCCTTGGTTCGCCAGGCGATGATGGCCGAGGATACGCCCAAGGCGGTGTTTTGACCGGGCGCATTGCTTGCAATTGAAACCAGTTGTGATGATGATCGCGCGATGACCGATCCTGCGCCCATGACTTACGCGCGTTATCTCGCGCTCGACGATCTGCTCGCCTGCCAGCACCCGCGCTCGGGAACTGATGATGAGATGCTGTTCATCGTCATCCACCAGACCAAGGAATTGTGGCTGGGGCAAATGATCCGCGAGCTGCGGCTGGCGCTCAGCCAAGTGGGCAGCGATGCGCTGGTCCCAGCGTATAAAGCGCTGGCGCGGGTTAGCCGGATTCAGGCGGTGATGACGCTGAGCTGGGACGTATTGGCGACCATGACGCCGAGCGATTACACCAGCTTTCGCGCCGCACTGGGGCCAAGCTCCGGGTTCCAGTCCGATCAGTTCCGCACAGTCGAATTTATGCTTGGGCTCAAGGATGGGAAATTCCTGAGTTTTCAGGATGACCGCCCCGCCGCCCGCACGGCACTCGAAGCAGTACTCCACGCGCCAAGTCTGTGGGACGAGGCGATTGCCGCCGCCGCGCGCGCCGGTTTGCCGATCGCGGCAGCGGTGCTGGAACGCGACGTTACTCAGCCGTACAGCCCGCAGCCGTCGGTCGAGGCGGCATTCCTGACGGTTTACCAAAACCCCGAAAAATATTGGGATCTTTACCAGCTCGCCGAAAAGCTGGTCGATCTTGACGATGCGATGGCGACCTGGCGGCATAAGCACGTGCTGACGGTCGAGCGGGTGATCGGCGGCAAGCGCGGCACCGGCGGGACTGCCGGGGCAAGTTACCTGCATTCGACGCTGGCCAAACGCGCCTTTCCCGAATTGTGGTCGCTGCGGACCGCCTTGTGACTTTTAAACGCCTGTTTTCACGCGCGCTCGAAGCCGCGCCCGAGCGGCTGCACTTCGCGCCGCACAGCCACCACTTGTGGCCCGACGCCAGCTTGGCTGGGCACACCGCGGCGTGGCAAGACGCTGCGCTGCTGACCGATCACAAGTGGGACCGGATCTTTGCCGAGGTGATCCCCGAAGCGCAGGCGCACATCGCCGCAGAACTGGCACTGCCCGATCCAGCGACAATCGCATTTGCGCCCAACACGCACGAATTCCTGGTGCGACTTGTCTCGGCTTTGCCGCAAACCTGCCCGCGCGTGCTGGCCAGCGACGGCGAGTTTCACTCGTTCCGCCGCCAATCGCAACGCTGGGCCGAGGCCGGACGGATTGAGCTGACCACGGTGCCGCTTGATCGGCTGGCCAGAACCGCGCAAGAAGGTCAATTCGATCTGATTTTCGCCAGCCAGGTGCAGTTCAACTCGGGGCGATCTCTCGGCGATCAGGCAGCGCTGGCAGCACTCGCCTCGCCCGGCGGGCCGTGGGTGGTGATCGACGGCTATCACGGCTTCATGGCCACCCCGACCGATCTGTCGGCGGTGGCCGAACGGGTGTTCTACATTGCCGGCGGATACAAATATGCGATGGCGGGTGAAGGCGTGTGCTTCCTTCACGCCCCGCCCGGATATGCGGAACGTCCCGAAGTAACCGGCTGGTATGCCGCGTTTGACAGCCTGGCCGGCGCGCAGGGTGCCGTTAGCTTTGCCCCCGACGGGCGTCGGTTTCTGGGCAGCACATTCGACCCCTCGGGACTATACCGCTTCAACGCGGTGCAGCGGATGCTGCGTTTCGAAGGTCTGACAACGGCGGTGATTTCGGCCCACTGCGATGCCCGCAAGGAACGGTTTCTTGCGGCCAGCCCCGTACCGCAGCTCAATCTGATCAGCGGGCCGCAGGCGCGGTTCCTCGCACTGCAGGGTGAAGCTACTGCCGCGCTCCATGCCGCGCTTGCGGCACGCAAAGTTGTGACCGATCTGCGTGGTGACGTGCTGCGGATCGGCTTTGCACTGTATCATGATGATGCGGATGTCGATGTGCTTTTGAAAGTACTCGCCGAGTTGGGCTAGCCCCGCCCGCGATAACTCGCGACGCCCTGATCGGGCACCCACAGCCCGTCGAGCGGTGCGCCGGACTGCCAGAACACGTCGATCGGAATGCCGCCACGCGGATACCAGTAGCCGCCGATCCGTAGCCACTGCGGCTGCATCTCGGCCACCAGACGCTGCCCGATCCCGACCGTTACGTCTTCGTGGAAACCCGCATGGTTGCGGAAACTGCTCAGGAACAGTTTGAGGCTCTTTGATTCGACGATGCTCGCGCCAGGCGCATAGTCGATCACCAAGTGCGCGAAATCAGGCTGGCCAGTCACCGGGCACAGCGAGGTGAACTCGGGCGCAGCAAACCGCACCAGATACAGCGCTCCGTTGCGCGGGTTGGGCACATAGTCGAGCACTGCGTCGTCCGGCGCCGTGGGCAGCGTGCTGGGCTGCCCCAGATGCAGCGGATGCGGTGTTTCTGCCATGCCTCGCGCCATGCCCCGATCGCGCGATTTGCACAAGTCAGCGATGGCAGCGCGCAAGTTCACTTCCTATTCAGTGCCGGACGCGCTAGCGCGCCGCTACGCAGCAGGATGGATCGGGAAATGCGGATAAGCGGGGGCAGCGTCAGGGCAGCAACCGGCGCTGCGGCGCTGGCGGCTGCGCTTGTGTACGGGGGTGCGGCGGCGCAATCCTTGCCTGACTATTCAATTCCCGGCGCGCGCCCGACCAGCGATCCACGCTCGCAAGGCCCGGTCGACACGGAAAACCCGATCGTCCGCGGGCCGGCGCCCCGTCCGACCCCCAGTCCCAGTTCGGCCCCGGTAGCCAGTCCCACGCCCGTTCCCAGCGCTCCGGCGAATACCACCAGCGCGCCGCCAATTGGCCGTAATGCGCCCGCCCGCAATTCAACGCCGCCGCCGCGGCCGATAACTTCCGCCTCCCCCCTGGCGAGCGAAAGCAAGGTGCCCGGCCCGGCCACAACCAATCCTGTAACACCCTTCCCGCTGCCCAGCGCTACCAGAGTGCCGGCGGTTGCGGCGAACGACAGCCTGATTCAGCCCGCTGCGTCGCAAAGCACGCCCGGTTCCGCTTGGCCGTGGCTGGCAGGCGGCGCGGCTTTGCTGACAGCACTGCTTGCCGGGCTATGGTGGCACCGGCGCCAACCGCCCACACCGCTGCTCGAATTCATTCCGCCTGTCGTGCCCGCCCCCGCCTCGCCGCAACCCGCGACACCGCCGTCCCCCGCTGAACGCAGCCCTCTGCCCACGCCGCAGCTTGCCGCTTTGCCGCAGGGTCTGGGCATCACGCTTGAGGCCAAGCGAATGAGCGCATCGCTGATGGCTGCCACGCTCAGCTATGCGCTGACCCTGACCAACCATTCGCGCGAAACGCTGTCGGCGCTGGCGGTCGAGGGCGACATGATCGCCGCACATGCTTCGCTCACGCCCGAACAGCAGATCGCCAGCGACGGCCTGCGGCTGGAACCGCGGCACGTGCTGGTCACGCTCGGGCCAGGCGAAAGCGCGCAATTCACGGGCGATTTCCGCCTCCTGCTGAGTGCGCTGAATCCGATCCGGGCTGGCGATGCCGCGTTTTTCGTTCCACTCGCGCGGCTCCGGGTCGAAGCCAGCACCCCGGCGGGCAAGCCGCTGGTGCAGGTCCAGACTTATGTGGTGGGCGAAACCGGCGAAGTGCCCGGCGCAGGCCTGCGCCCGTTCCGGCTTGATCTGGGTCCGCGCACCTATTCGCGGGTCGGCCAGCGCGCGATCAGCTAACTCGATTCCCCCCTCGACGCCGCCGTTGCGCGCGTCTAGGCTCCTTCGCAATTGCAGCGTGAGCGGGGCGTTTGCGAAGTGAAACCCTGCGCGAGGAGGACGCGAATACAATGAAAAGTCTGGTTTCGACCGAGTGGCTCGCCAACGAAATGGGGGCGAGCGACCTTAGGATCGTCGATTGCACGAAGCATCTGCCCGGGACCGGGCGCGACCCGCTGGCCGAGTACGAAGCCGGGCACATCCCCGGCGCGGTGTTTATGGACCTCGCCGACCTGACCGACGCTTCCCACCCGGTCGAGAACATGCTGCCTCAGGCCGAAAAATTCGCCAGCCGGATGCAATCGCTGGGGCTCGGTGATGGCAGCCGGATCGTGCTGTATGATGACAGTGCGGTCAAAACCTCAGCTCGCGCCTGGTTCATGCTGAAGATGTTTGGTGCCCACGATGTCGCACTGCTCGATGGCGGGATCGCCAAGTGGAAGACCGAAGGCCGCCGGCTGGCGCAGGGCAAGGAACAGCTGCGCCATCGCCACTTCACCGCCTGGCAGGATGACAGCAACGTGCGGACCAAGGCAGACGTACTCGCCAACCTTCATTCGAAGGCCGAACAAGTAGTCGATGCCCGCGGCGCGGCGCGCTGGTCGGGCGCCGATCCCGATCCGCGCCCGGGCATTGCGGCGGGTCATATTCCCGGTTCGCTCAACGTCCCCTTTACTGCGCTTTATAAGTCCGACGGGACTTTCAAGGATGCGGCCGGGATCAAGGCGGCGTTTGAAGATGCGGGGGTTGATCTGGCCAAACCGGTGGTCACTAGTTGCGGTTCGGGCGTCACCGCCAGCGTGCTGCTGTTTGGTCTGAACTTACTGGGCAAGGACGACACTGCGCTTTATGACGGCAGCTGGTCCGAATGGGGGGCCGATCCCGATACGCCCAAGGCTACTGCG
>JAYVML010000188.1:0-5481 GCA_043758955.1 Novosphingobium sp.
TTGGCGCAATGCCGAAAGCCGCGGCACCGAGGCGATCATCGCCTGGTTCCGGGCCTTCGACAAACAGAAGCGATAGCCAAAAGGTTTATTCGCCTTCCCAGCCATCGAGCAGGTCCGAAAATTCGTCGGCGTGTTCTTCTTCCTGCTCAAGGATGTGCATCAGGATCTTGCGCGTGGTCGTGTCGCGGTCACCGATGTAATTGATCAGCTCGCGGTACGAATCGATCGCGATGCGTTCTGCGATCAAGTCCTCTTTGACCATGTCCTTCAGCGTCTTGCCTTCGCGGTATTCGGCGTGGCTCAGCTTGCTCAGGTTGTCGGGATTGAGATCGGGCTCACCGCCGAGTTGGACGATCCGTTCGGCCAGCATCATCGCGTGCGCTTGTTCGGCATGGGCATGTTCAAGGAAATGGGCCTTGACCGGCTCGGACACCAGCCCGGTCGCGGTATGATAGTGGCGGGTGTAGCGCAGCACGCAGACCCATTCGGTCGCCAGCGATTCCTGCAATTTGCCTATGATCGTTTCGCGGTCCGCCGGATAGGTCTTGGTCACCGCACCGTCGTCGATGTTCTGACGTGCATTGGCGCGCAGCGTCTTGACGTCGGTGAACTGGGCTTTGGGCTTGATCGGGGCGGTCGCCATGGTGCGGGGTCCTTGCTGAATAAGAAAAGCCGCCCCTCGCGAGGCGGCTTTTCTGAAAACGTCGCAAGGTCCAAGCGGTTCCCTCAGCCCCCGCGATTATCCCGCGCTGGGCACCACCAGATATTTCTCATTGGTGCGCCGCGCGTTGTACTGGCTGACCGCGCCCTTGGTCAGCATTCCTTCGATAACTGCGGACAACATCCGCTAAACCAGATCATCTACTGAAATTCCCAACGCCTCCGCCAGTCGCCGCGCGGTCTCGAGTGAACCATTTTTCCGCCCTGCCTCAATCTCGGCGATCTGTACCCGGTTGACGCCCGATGCCTGGGCGAGTGCGGATTGGGTCAGTCCGCGAAGATCGCGCCAGATGCGCAGCGGGCTTTCCCCGGCGATCAGGCGGCGGACATAGGCGGCAGGAACCCGCTCCTCGCGCCCTGTGGCCAAATCGGTCATCACGCGGTCATGCGTTTGCAGGTCGGCAAGATCTTCAACCGCAGCCTGCATTCGCTTGTATTCATCGAGTGGGATCGTGATCATTTCGCCCATCTCAGCCTCCATCAATCATAAATGCCGCCGCGCGGACCAATTTCCAGAATTGTCAGAACGACACCGTCGTGCATGATAATCCGCCAGTCCCCCACCCGCAGCCGCACAGCCTCACGCCCTTTAAGCGCGGTGACATTGTTAGCCAGCGCCGCAGGATCAGTAGCGTATTCACCAACTTTTGCCTCAATCCGGCTGGCAGTATTGGAAGGCATACGCCGAAGCACCCTGATCGCCGCGCGGGTGTAGGTAACGTCTTTCATGCAGAGCACAGTGTAGCTGTTGGCTACATCAATGTCAATACCGTTACCGCCATCGATTCCGGGCTAAGCGCGGGATGACGGTCAGGCTGGCACCACCAAATATTTCTCATTGGTGCGCCGCGCGTTGTACTGGCTGACCGCGTCCTTGGTCAGCATTCCTTCGAGCGACACTTCGGCTTTGTAATAGCTGGCAAAAGTGGTGGTCAGGTCCTTGGCCACGCGGCCGCGCATCCGCCCGACGACTTCCATCCCGGCCTTGGTCATAAACGGGGTGAGCAGCCATCCGGCCAGATCCCAGGTCAGGCCGAACGCACGGTTAAGCACCGTCGGCCCGATATCGAGCGCGCCGTAAATATAGACCTTCTTGGCCTCGCTCGAGCCATAGCGGCTGAATACCGCACCGCGGCTGGCGGCGGCTTCCATCGCGGTCAGGATTTGCCCGGCCAGCGTGCCGCCGCCAATCGGATCGAATGCCAGCATCGCCTTGGTTTCGGCAATCGCGTCGATCAACTGGGGCATGAAATCGGCGTCGGTCATGTTGAGTACGTGCGTCGCGCCGAGGTCCTTGAGCAACTTCACCTGATCGGCCGAGCGCACGATGTTGACCAGCGGGACCCCGTCTTCGAGGCAGATCTTGACCAGCATCTGGCCCAGGTTCGAGGCCGCCGCGGCATGAACGATCCCGGTGAAACCTTCGAGCTTCATGGTCTCGACAAAGCCCAGCGCGGTCGTCGGATTGACGAAGCTGGAGGCGGCCTGCGCGGGCGTGACATCGCTGCCGACCGGCATGCACATCGCCGCGTCGGCATAGGCATAGGAGCCGTAGGCGGTGCCCGGGACGCAGGCGACCAGCTTGCCCAGCAAGGCTTCGGCGCCCGCGCCCGCAGCGACCACGGTACCCGCCGCTTCGTTGCCCGCGGGCATTGCCATCCCGTGGCGGGCTTTCATTGCGCGGGTGGCATTGTCGGGCATCTTGGCCACGACTTTGCCCGGCATGTAGCTGGCATTTTCGGTATCGGCCGAGGCGAACAGCAGGCCCAAGTCCGACGGGTTGATCGGGGTCGCTTCAACCTTGATAAGCACTTGGCCGGGCTTGGGATCGTCCCAGGTCTTGTCTTTGAGCTGGAGCGTCAAAGTGCCGTCCGCGTCGAGCTGGGTGGTGAGCTGCTGGCCGGTGAATGTCATGGTTCTCTCCTGAGTCGGGCCGTTGCCCTGGGTTGCGAATTGCAACTAAGCCGGTCACTCGTCCGGGTAAAGCGCCCTGACGAAATAGAGTCCGTGGCTGGGCGCGTTCAGCCCGAGTTGCTGCCGGTCGCGCGCGGCCAGTACCTCGGCGATCTGGGGCTCGGTCCAGCGGCCCAAGCCGACCAAGGCCAAGCAGCCAACCATTGAGCGGACCTGGTGCTGGAGGAAACTGCGCGCTTCCGCCTCGATCAGCACGTGGTCGCCGTCCCGCCGCACGGTCAGCTGGTCGAGCGTCTTGACCGGGCTGGCCGATTGGCAATGGGCCGAACGGAAAGTAGTGAAATCGTGCGTTCCGACCAGCACCTGCGCGGCGCGTTGCATCGCCGCTTCGTCCAATGCCGGCCGTACGTGCCACGCCCGGTCGCGCTCCAGCGTGAGCGGCGCGCGGCGGTTGTGGATCCGGTACCGATAGGCGCGCCCCGTGCAAGAAAACCGCGCGTGCCAATCGTCCGCCACCACCGTGCAGGCTAGCACCGCGATCGGGGCGGGCCGCAGCAATGCGTTAAGCGCCTCCATCAGTCGGAACGGGGTGATGGCTTTTTCAATATCGAGATGCGCGCGCATGCCAAGTGCGTGAACTCCAGCATCGGTCCGCCCGGCCGCGGCGAATGTGCCGGCCTCGCCGGTGATCCGAAGCGCCGCCGCTTCTACCGCCGCCTGCACGGTCGGCCCGTTGGGTTGGCGTTGCAGGCCCATGAACGGCGTGCCGTCATATTCGAGGGTGAGCGCGAAGCGGGTCATGTTGCGCGCAGCCGCCACCGCAGGATGGGCTCTGCGTCAGCCAACCCGGGTTCCCGCCGCAATCACCCGCCCGCGCAGCAATTCTGCAATGCTCATCACGGGACGCCCGGCGCGCTGGATCAGCACCGGGCGCAGCGCAGCGTGGCCGCAGGCGATGGTTAGTTGATCATCCAGGGTAATCCCTGCCACTCCCTCGCGCGCAACAACCTGCGCGGTCAGCACCCGATAGCGCTCTCCGTCCAGTTCGAACCACGCTCCAGGGGCCGGGGCGAACGCGCGGACTTGCCGCTCGATTTGTTCGGCTGCATGCGTGAAGTTTAGCCGCGTCTCGGCCTTGTCGATCTTGCCAGCATAAGTCGCGCCCAGCGCGGGCTGCGGGGTGGGGGAGTGCCCAGGCAAATCGGCCAGCACCTCGATCATCAGGCTGGCGCCCAGTTCGGCCAGCTCGGCGGCCAGTTCACCGCCGGTCTTGTCAGCGATCGGCGTGCGCGCCACCGCCAGCATCGGCCCGGTATCAAGCCCGGGTTCCATCTGCATGATTGTCACCCCGGTGACCGCGTCACCCGCCAAGATCGCCCGGTGGATCGGCGCCGCGCCGCGCCAGCGTGGCAGCAGGCTGGCGTGAATGTTGAGACAGCCGTAGCGCGGCGCGTCGAGAATCGCTTGCGGCAAAATCAGGCCATAGGCGGCGACCACCGCAAGGTCTGCGTTGAGTGCGGCGAAGTCGGCCTGCGCTACCAGATCGCGCAGGCTGCGCGGGGAATGGACTGCGATCCCGAATTCCTCGGCTTTGCGCTGAACCGGCGAGGGCTGGAGCTGCTTGCCTCGGCCCGCCGGGCGCGGCGGCTGGGTGTAAGCGGCGATCACGTCATGTCCCGCCTGGACCAGCGCAGCCAGCGCCGGTACCGCAAAGTGCGGGGTTCCCATGAAAATGATTTTCAACTTCGAGGGCATCGGTGGCTTTGCCTTTCCTGCGGTGGGGCCCTATCTGTCAGGGCATGGCATCGCAAGAGATCGAAACGCTGACCGCCGCTTTGGCGAAACTGCCCGGCCTCGGCCCGCGCTCGGCGCGGCGCGCGGTGCTGTGGCTGATCAAGCGCCGCGAAGGCGCGCTGGGCGATCTGCTCGAAGCGCTCGAAGCGGTGCGCGAGGGACTGGTTGAGTGCCACACTTGCGGCAATGTCGATACCTCGGACCCGTGCGGGATCTGCGTCGATCCGCGCCGCGATCCGCGCGCGCTGTGCGTGGTCGAGGATGTCGCGGATTTGTGGGCGCTCGACCGCGCGCGGCTGTTTGCGGGGCGCTATCACGTGCTCGGCGGGCGGCTCTCGGCGCTCGACGGGGTGCGGCCCGAAGACCTGACCATCGGCAAGCTGATCGAGCGCGTCTCGCACGGCGGGATCGACGAAGTGGTGCTGGCGATGAACGCCACGCTCGAAGGCCAGACCACCGCGCATTACATCGCCGAGCGGCTGGAAACCTATCCGGTGCGGCTCACGCAATTGGCGCACGGACTTCCGGTGGGGGGTGAGCTCGATTACCTTGACGAGGGAACTTTGGCGCAGGCCTTGCGGGCCCGTCGCCCGATGGGTTGATCGTTGTCCCGGGTCGAGCCCCGGGCGACGACTTGCGCAGCGCGGACTGCACCACTATCTGCACCTTTATGGCTATTCGCGAAATCCTCGAAGTTCCCGATCCGCGCCTCAAGCAGATCTCGGCCCCGGTCACCGCGTTCGATGACGATTTGCGCACGCTGGTCGCCGACATGTTTGAGACGATGTATGTCGCTCCCGGGATCGGGCTGGCGGCGGTGCAAGTCGGTGTGCCGCTGCGGGTGCTGGTGATCGACCTCCAGCCCGAAGACGAAGATGCCGAGCCTGAGGCATGCACTGCTCATGGTGGGCATTCGCACTCGCACCAGCCGCTTAAAAAAGAGCCGATGGTGTTCATTAATCCCGAGATTATCGACCCCTCGGAAGATCAGTCGATATATTCAGAAGGCTGCCTGTCAGTCCCCGAAATCTATGCCGACGTCGAGCGCCCGGC
>JAYVML010000189.1:0-22145 GCA_043758955.1 Novosphingobium sp.
TTGCGCCAGGACCAGCAGGAACTGGGCCGTGCCCATCACAGCCCCTGGCAAACATTCTGCGCGGTGCTGCCGACGAACGGCGCGAACGGACAGTTGACATAGCGCAACCGCGCGGTTGCCCCGTCGCCCAGGGTGACCACCACCGTATCGGCGCGAATGGCTGGGGGGGCGTTGCCGACCGACCCGAGCACTGCGGCCGCATTGCTGAGCCCCAGAAAGGCGATCATGTCATCCTGGTCGATCCCGTCGCCCGACACCCCGATCGCCCCGACCAGCGTGTTGCCGCGATAAATCGGCACCGAGCCGGGGAAGATTTGGACGCCGTTCTGCAAGCGGTTTTGCCCAGGCGCGACATCCGGAATATAGCTGCACCGGGGCGGAGTGTCGACCAGACTGGCACCCGTGACGAAGTTCAGATGTTGGCCCAAATTGGCCAGGACCAGCGCCGATTGCAGCCCGGTCGAAAAGATGCTCCATTTGGCGATCGGGCGCGACAACGGGCCATTCGGCCGCCCGATCTCACCATCAGGAAAATATGGCCGCGACAGATTGCCGCCCGCGCGGTCGGTAAAGGCGATGCGCCCGGTCAGTGCGGTGGGATCAGCCAGGAAGGTTCGCGTCGCCGGCACAAAGCTGCGGACATCCGCGCTGGGATCGGCGAGCAATTGCGCCCCGGCGTTGGGGTTGCTCATAAACGCCGCGGTGCGGGCTTTTTGCAGCGAGACGTCGATCCCGAATATCGGCGCATCGGGCGCGCGCACCAGTCCGAGCGGCACCCCGCGCGTATCAACCAGCGTCATTGTCACTTGCGCTAGGCTATCAAGGGGTTGCCGGATCTGTGCGCGCGCCTTCGACATCACGCCGAACGCCTGCTCGAGAATGCGCTGCGACTCTTGGGCGGTGAGCGCGGTTCCGACTTCGGCAGTATCGGTCCCAGCGCGGACCGGGAATCGGTTTACCCCCGCGCCATCGGACAAGACGAAGGCGTCGCTGTTGCTAAATTCGGCGGCGGTTGCCCGCCGCAGGCCCGAGGCTTCGCTGCCATAGACCGCGCCGGGCAGGACGACCGCAGCGGGGTAATAACCGATGACCGGGCTGAGGTTGCCGAGCGCGGGGACCGTCGCGGCAAAGCTGGCCGATGATACGGCGGACAGGCTGGCATAGTCGGTATCGGTATAGCGCAGCACGGTGCCATCGAGCGCGATCCGGTTGGCGCGCACTTCGAGCGGTGCCTCGAACCCAACCGTTCCGGCCAGCCCGATCCGTTCGTCACTATCGGTATCGATGTCGAGCACGTTGGGATCGAAGCCATATGTCCCATCCGCCGCCGCGCCGACCGCGCCGACAACGACCCCGTTCTTGTATAACGGGAACCCGCCGGGATCGGCCGAAAGCCCTAATGGCGAGCGTTTGGGCCCGATCATCGCCGCCGGACCGGACGCCAAACGGGTATTCAGATCGGAGCATGGCAGCTGACTGAACTGAACCCCGAACAACGGCCCGCTTTCCAGCCCGGCGGTCGACGTGGCAGGCGGGAATTGCTGCTGCACGATCATGCTCGCGGTGCGGGTGGAAAAGGCGTTGCCGCTGCTCGACAGGTACGCGCCGGTAATCGCCTTGGCGATGGCGGCTGCTTCGGCGGGCACGCTGAGCCCTTGCAAATCCTGCTGCGAGCCATCGGCTGCGCGCGGAATCCGGACTGTCGCCGGGGCTCCGGTCATCCGCAGCACCGCCAGCACATTACCGACCCGATCAGTCACCGCGATTACCGCCGGGTGCCCATCGGCCTGCGCCTGTGCGGCGGCCTCCGCGACAACCTTTTGCACATCCGCAACTGACAGCGCTTCAGGCGCGGGAGCGGTATAAGATGAACCGCTGGCCGGCGGCGGCGTGGGGGTTGGGGTCGGCGTCACCCCCCCGCCCCCGCCGGAACTGCCACTGGTCCCGCCGCTGCCGCACGCGGTCAGCACCAGCGACGCTGCACAGACTAGCGGAATAATTCCGCGACCGTGCATCGCCGGCCTCACCGTAACGCGCCGATGCTGCGCACAGCTTCGCCCAGCGCCGCCCTGAACGCGGCCGGATTATAGCTCGCCGGGCTCGACACGGCGGCATAGGCGCGGTTGATGTGGGCGCGGATCCCAGCGGCCACACCGACCGTCACCCGGCCGTCTTTGACCAGCGCATTGAGCAGCGTGTCGACCGCCATCACCGCCTGCGCCGATCCAGCATAGTCAGTGAACCGCGGCGAAACGGCGCGTCCGCCGATCGCCGCTACGACGCGGAATGCGGTATCGCTGCCCCCCGGCCCGCGCGCCATGGCCGCGCTGAGCGCGCCCGCCGCAGCATCGAGCCGCTTGGCGGCTATCACCACTTCGCTGCGGCCCTTGCCCATCGCAGCATGAAACCCGCGCGCGGCAGCATCGAACTGCACCGCCTGCCCCGGCGCCAGGACCTGCGCCACCGCCGAGAGCATAATGATATTCTCATCGTTATAGGGCGGCTGACCGAATTCGATCGGGCGCGCGGGATTGGTCTCGAAACTGCGCTGGCGGGCGGGATTGTCATTGATCGCGCGATGGCAGCTGTGGCAATCGAAGAAGGTGAACTCGGGGAACAGGCCATTGCTCGCCAGGTCGGCGCGCGCAAATAGCCCGAGCGATCGCTGCACCGCTTCGGCCTGGCCCACTGCCCATAGCCGTACGCCGTCGCTCTGGGGCTTGCGCGCCGCATAATCCGCATCGACATTCCAGTGCTGCTGGAGCGCGGAAAACAGATCGAGCTCGAATGATAACCGGGGATGCCCCGCCGCCATCATGGCATGGGTGACGAATTGGCCGGGCTTGCCGCTGCCATAATGGCAATCGAGGCAAACTGCGGCGCGCACTTGCGGATTATCGAGCGGAACCATTCCGCGCGCAACATTGCCGGCATGGCTCGTCCCGACGGCGTAATGGCTGGCGATCCATCCTGACGCGGCACCGTGACAGCCTTCGCAGCCGACCCCGTCCGAGATTTGGAACCGCTCCCCTCGCGGCCCCGCCGGGGTGGCGTGGCAGCCAAGGCAGCCGGCGGCGGACCCCGCCGAGCCGAGCCCTAGCGTGGCCGCAATCCGTTCCCCCCGCGGCGAAACCAATCCAGCATAAGTTCGGCTGTGGGCACCAGCGCGCGAAGACGGTTCTTGCCACAGCCGCAGCTCATCCTGGCGCACCACCGCGCCGTCTCCTTCGGCGCGGCCGTGGCAAGTGGATCCGGCGCAGCTTGCCACACCTTCAAACCGTCCAGCGATCGCCGCGCCCGCGGCCAATGCAGCGAGCAGCGCGGTGAGCGTCGCGACCACCACCAGCGCTACGAACCTGCGCTGAATTCCGATAGCCGACATCGTGCCCTCCCACTGGCTGGCACTCTGACATGGCGCACCCGGCGAAGCAAGGTGGGTGCGGCATGTTGGCGCCCGTTGCCAAGCCGCAGCGCGCGTCTCATAAGCTGCGGCAATGGGGATGGCTGTGCCAGCGATAATCGGACGCCTGCCGGGCGGACGCTGGCTGGCGCTGGCGGCGCTGTTCGCGCTGCTGGTGCTGGCCGATTATGGCTTGCTTGACGTGACCCGGGTCATTGACCAGCGCGGCGGCGATGTGCTGCTGGCGCTCAATGCCCGGCACCGGCCGCAATCCGACCGGGTGGTGATCGTCGACATCGACCAGAAATCGCTCGAGGAGCTCAACGACGAGGCCGGCAGTTGGCCGTGGCCGCGCTCGGTTCACGGCGAACTGATCGAGCAGATCGCCCGCCAGCGCCCGCGAGCCATCGTTTTCGACATCCTGTTCAACGAGCCCGACATCTTTCGGCCCGAGCACGATCAAGCCTTTGCCGAAACGGTCGCAGGCCACCCCGAGGTCTGGCTGGCAATGACGCTAAACAGCGACGGCTTGGGTGCGGTGGTCAGCGAACTCCCGCCCGCTGTGGGTGCACGGCCCCTGGGTCACCCCGCTCGCGGTGCGCGCGCGCCGATCATGCTGCCGCTGGTGGTCGCCCAATTTCCCGCGGCGATGCGCGGCGGGCTGATCAATTTCACCCCGGACAGCGACGGGGTCGGCCGCCATCACGCCCTCTATGGCGATCGCAGTGGCTGGCGCTTCCCTTCGCTGGCTGCGCGGATCACCGCGGCGGCGAAGCGGCCTTTGCCCCAATCCGGCCAGATCCTGCTAAACTGGCGCAGCGGCTGGCGGCATATTTCCTTTTCCGATCTCTACCACGATGGTCTGCGCGCACATCCGCAGCGCGCAGGCGACGAATTCAAGGACAAGATCGTCATTGTTGGCACCTCGGCCCCGGGGCTGACGGACTTTCGGGTTACGCCGCTGGACAGCACGTATCCGGGGGTCGAAATCCTTGCCACCGCGCTCGACAATCTGGCGCGCGGCGATTGGCTACGCGAGGTGCCTCGTCCGGCCATGGCACCGCTCGCGCTGGCACTAATCGGCCTGCTCGCGCTCGGGTTCGCGCGCAACATCGGCGCGCAGCGCTTGCTGGTCGCGATGATGGCAGTGTCGCTCGCCGTAATCGGCGCGGACTGGTTGCTGTTGACCAGCGGCACCTTTGTGCCGGTGTTCGGGGCGCTGGCCTTCGGCTGGGCATATTACCTGATTGCAACTGGAATTGCCTATGCCGAGGAGCGCGCCCGCCGGCTGCGCACGGCTAGCATGTTCATGCGTTTCCTCGACCCACGGGTGGTGGCCGAGTTGATCGACCGGGGCGAGATCGACTATCGCAAGGCGGCGGAGGCGCGCGAAGTCAGCTTGTTATTCTCCGACATCCGCGGCTTCACCGCGCTGTCAGAAGTGGCCGCGCCCGAAGCAGTCGTGGCGCTGCTGAACAAATACTTCTCCCGTCAAGCCGGAGTGATTTTTGCTCATTCGGGAACGCTCGACAAGTTCATCGGCGATGCGATCATGGCGTTCTGGGGAGCGCCGGTATCGCATCCTGACCATGCCGCCCGCGCGGTGGCCGCGGCGCTCGATATGTCAGCCGCGCTCGAAGAAATGCGCGGCGAGCTTGGCGAACTGGGCGCTGGGCTTGAAATCGGGATCGGCGTTCACAGCGGTAGCGCCGTGGTCGGGTTCATCGGCTCGAACGACCGGCTCGATTATACTGCGATTGGCGATACGGTGAATCTGGCCAGCCGGGTCGAAGGCCTGACCAAGGGAATCGCGCGGGTGCTGGTGACCGAAGCCACCCGCAACGCGGCGGGCGACCTGTTCAACTGGCGCGATTGCGGGCTGCATCCGGTCAAGGGGCGCGAGTTCGACGTTCGCCTGTTTGAACCCTTGCGCAAAGCTGCTAGTCTTTGAACCAGAGTCTGTACCTTGGCGGAAGGAGGACGGTTGCCATGCATTGCTTGCGCGTTGTTCTGTTCGCCGCCGGATTGTTGATCGGGTCCGCCGCGCTCGCCAGTGAACGCGGCTTGCTGCTCCGCGCTGGCGACCTGCTGGCCGAACCGTTCATCGACGCGCAAAAGCTTGCACCGCTGACCCCCAATCAGTCGGTGACGATCGTCGAGCGCCGGGGCGGCTGGGTCGCGGTAGAAGCCGGGGGGAAGCGCGGCTGGGTGCGGATGCTCAATCTGCGGCTCGAACCCGCAGCAATTCCGACCGCTGGCCGCCCAACCGCGGCGCTGCGCACCGGCAGCACTGGCCGCACGGTGGCCACCGGGGTCAAGGGTCTGGACGAAGCGGACATTCGCAGTGCTGCGCTGGATCGTGCCCAGCTCGCCCGGCTGGAGCAGTTTGGGGTTGGTGACGATGCCGCGAAACAATACGGCAGCCAGAATAAGCTCCAAGAGAGCAAGGTCGCCTATCTCAAACCCGGGAAAGCACCATGATCCGCCCGGCCCGCCTGCTAATGTTGCTGCTGGGTACTGCGACGTTGGTGTCAGCCCCGGCAGCTGCGCAGTTCGGCACACTCAACAACATCATCGGCAAAGCCCAAAGCGCGCAAAAGATTGGCGAAGGTCTGCGCAGGATTAGCGAGACGGAGGAGATCAAGATCGGCGGCGATCTGGCCGCAATGCTGCTCGGCGCCGCGCCGCTGATCGCGGACCCGGCCAAGCAGCGCTATATCAACACGCTCGGGCGGTGGCTGGCGCTGCACGGTGAGCGGCCTGGTCTGCCGTGGAAATTCGGTATTATCGACAGCGACGATTTCAACGCTTTCTCGACACCGGGTGGCTACGTGCTGTTAACGCGCGGCCTGTTTGACCGGATGCGTAGCGAATCCGAACTGGCTGGCGTCCTTGCGCACGAGATCGCGCATGTCGATCGCAGACATCACCTCGCGGCGCTGCAAAAGAGCCTGCGCAATCAATCGCTGAGCGAAATGCGAAGCTATTTCAGCATTAGCACCGGTAGCAGCATCGGCGATCAATTCGGCAGCGCGCTGCTCAGCGCCGGCAAGGATCTGTATGCCCGCGGGCTGGACAAAGCAGACGAATACGAGGCGGACCGGATCGGTGTCGTCATCGCGGCGCGCTCGGGCTATTCGCCGTGGGGGCTGGCGGGTGTTTTGCAGACCCTGACGGCCACCACCGACGAAAGCAAATACGGGCTGCACAACCGAACCCATCCGCTCCCGCTTGATCGGCTCGCCCGGCTGGATGCGGCGATGGGCACCCGGTTCGATGCCATGCCGGGACTGGTCGATGACTTGCCTGGATTCGCGGCGTTGCGCAAACCGCCACCGCCGTTGGTTTCGCCATCAGGGCCGAAACCTCACCCGGCAAAGCCAGGACGGCGTCGACCCTGATGGCGAGGCAGGGGTGGCTCGCAGGAAACCGGGCACCAGTGCTGACCGGGCTGGCGTTGGTGGTGCTGGTCGCCGTGTTGCAATTGTTGCACCTGCCCGCGCTGGACCGGTTCGGCTTCCTGCTGTTCGACAGCTACGAACGGGCCGGGCCGCGCGCTTACGAAGACGCGCCGGTGCGGGTCGTCGATATCGATGATGAGAGCATTCGCCGCCTGGGCCAATGGCCGTGGCCGCGCAGCGAGATTGCGCGGCTGACCGACCGGCTCGGCCAGGCCGGCGCTTCCGTGGTGGCCTTCGACGTCGTGTTTTCCGAACCCGATCGCACTTCTCCGGCGCGGATCGCCGATCAACTCGCCCGCGGCGGAGCGGACCGCGCGGTTATCGACACGCTGCGCCGGTTGCCGGACCATGACGCCGCACTGGCGCAAAGTTTTTCGGTGACCCCGGTGGTGCTGGGCTATTTCCTGGTCAACGACCACGCCGGGCCGCCGGTAACGGTCAAGGCCGGGTTCGCGGTCGGCGGATCGCCGCCGGGCGAGGCGGTGCCCGAGTTCCGGCGCGGCATCGAATCGCTGCCGGTGCTGAGCGCGCAAGCCGCCGGGAGCGGTTCGGTCAGCCTTGCGCCCGACAGTGATGGAATCTTGCGCTCCGTCCCATTGCTCGCGCGACAGGGCGATCAATTGCTACCCTCACTTGCGCTCGAGGCGTTGCGCGTGGCGCAGGGTGCCGGATCGATCCTGATCCGGAGCAGTGATGCCAGCGGTGAGATCGGCGGTGAGCCAGGACGAGTGGTGGCGATCAAGGTTGGCCAGTTCGAAATCCCCACAACGGCTGCGGGCGGAATGTGGCTGCACTACACCAAGCCGGTCGCGGCGCGCACGATCCCGGCGTGGAAAATTCTTGAAGGCGCGGTGTCACCCGCCGAACTCGAACAAGCGGTTGGGGGCAGGATTGTCTTTGTCGGCGCGGGCGCGATCGGACTGCGCGATCTGATCTCCACCCCGCTGCGCGACAAGGAACTGGGCGTGACGGCGCACGCCCAGGCAGTCGAACAAGTAATCCTTGGGCGATATCTGCAGCGGCCCGATTGGGGTCCAGGGCTCGAACTGACGCTGATCCTGGTGCTCGGGCTGGGCCTCGCGCTGCTGCTGCCCCGGCTCGGCGCTTCGCTGGGCGCCCTGGTGGTGCTTGGCGCGGTTGGGCTGGTGTTTGCGGGTAGCTGGCTGGCGTTCGCGCAGCGCGGCTTCCTGCTTGATCCGACATACCCGGTGCTGGTGCTGGCCTTGGTCTATTCCGCGCAAACTGTGTTGGTGTTCTACCGCGAAGAGCGCCGCCGCGCTTATATCCACTCCGCCTTCGACCGCTATCTTTCGCCCGAAATGGTCCGGCGGATTGCCGCCGATCCTGACCGGCTCGAACTGGGCGGCGAAGAGCGCGAGATGACCGTGCTGTTTGCCGACGTGCGCAATTTCTCTGGCATTTCCGAGCATCTCGCCCCGAAGCAATTGATCGGTTTCCTGATCGCGCTGTTGACCCCGCTGTGCGATGTGCTGCTGGCGCGCAAAGCGACCATCGACAAATTTATCGGCGATGCCATAGTCGCCTTCTGGAACGCCCCGCTCGACGATCCCGACCAGCACCGCAATGCCGCGCGCGCGACGCTGGAGATGATCCGCAAGCTCGAGGCCCTTAATGCGGGCGACGGACGCGATCCGGCGGTCACTTGGCCCGGGCCGGTCAAAATCGGGATCGGGCTTAATTGCGGGCTGTGCTGCGTCGGCAATATGGGCTCAGCTCAGCGGTTATCCTATTCGTTGATCGGCGATACCGTAAACCTCGCATCGCGGATCGAGGGTCTGACCAAATTCTATGGTGTATCGATCGCGATTGGCAGCGCGTTGCGGGATCATCTCGGCGACTTTGCAATACTCGAACTCGACCGGGTAAAGGTCGTTGGCCGCGACGCGCCCGAGCGCGTCTTTGCTCTGCTGGGTGACGAAGTATTTGCTAAAAGCGCAGATTTCACCGCCCTGTGCGAGCGCCACGAGGCGATGCTGGTGGCCTATCGCGCGGGCGATTGGGGAGGTGCGCGCGGACACTTGCCAGACCTGAGCGCGCAAGCGGCAAGGTTCGGCCTCACTGCGCTTTATGCGCTCTACGCTGATCGGATCGAAACGCTGAGCAGCAGCCCACCATCGGCGGAATGGGACGGCATTTACCAAGCCCGCAGCAAGTAGCGCTCAGAATACGCCCGGAATACCTGAAGGCTGGCCAACGGGTATGGGTGGTACAAAAACTTGCGGCTTGCCGTTCCCGCTCCCGCCGAAGGCTGGCAATACGGCGGGCAGAACTTTGAGCAATCCGCCCAGGAAACCCGCACCACTCACTCGCACTGGAAAAATCTGATCTTCCAGCATCACCAGGCCGGTGGGTGAAATACGAAACGGACCAATCGGCGCAGCGCCCTCGCGCGGCACGAACGCGGCTTGCATCGGCTCGGTCAGCTCCACCGTGACCCCGCCCGAACTGACCGATGCTGCGCCAACGTCAGTTCCGGCCTCGGTGCGTTGGCCAGGGCCTCGCAGTACCACCAGCGTGGCGGTGCGGTTGTCCGCCTTGGCTTGCTTGACTTCGCGGATTTCGCCGCGAGCGATCGCGATCGCACCCTCGCCAACCACGCCTTCAAGCACGGTTCCGCGAATGCCGATGGTTGCCACGGGCGAAGAGACCGTGGTATTGTTTGCGCGATTGGATTGGCCCGACATGAAACGAAACGCACCGCGCGTCACACTCGCGCCCGAGCTGCGCCCGCGCGCCGGATCATAGACGAAGCGATCAATCCGCAGGATTGCATTTGCGCCGATCGAAAAGGTCGACCGGTCGAGCAACAGCACTTGCAGTTGACTGCCTTTGCCGGTCTGGATCAGATCGGCCAGCGCGACCCGTTGGCGCAGCACAACCGGCCGCGGCTTGGGTAACCCGGCGTTACTCAGCTTGACGTCCTTGACCACCGAAGCGGTCACGCCAATCGCGGCTGCACCGCTTTGCGCGGCAACGTAGCCCGAACTCGCTAGAGCCGAGGCGGCGACCATCCAGAACAGCGGGGTTCTCTTCATTGCACGCCGCCTTGTCCGGTTGCCGGAGCGGCAGAACACGGCAACAACGCAGCGCTCCATTCCGGTTTTTTGTAATCCTTCGACCGCAGCCGGTCGAACTCTGCCGCAGCACCGTCCCGGTCATCGATCCGGCACAGCAGACTGGCGTGCAGCAATTTGGCTTGGTTGTCTTTCGGATCTACTGCCAGCACGCGTTCCAATGTGGCGAGTGCATCAAGCAAGCTTCCCGCGGCGGCCTGCGAACGAGCCAGCGTAAGTCCTTCAGCGGGTTTGACGCTGCCCAGCACCAGCTGGTCAAGGTCATCCAGCGACTGCGCGGAGGCGCATTGCGGCAACACCAGCGATGTCAAAAGGCAAAAAGAAACTCCCAAGTTCCGACCGAACGCAAGTGTTGGCATAGTCTAGGCGCCTTTTCTGTGGCCGCACGTATCAATGTTCTTCTATCATCACCGAAATCGAGTGGCAATCGCGGTGCATCCGGACATACGTGCACGAATAAATGGCGGAGAGGGTGGGATTCGAACCCACGTTACGGTCACCCGTAAACCGCATTTCGAGTGCGGCGCGATCGACCTCTCTGCCACCTCTCCGCGAGATTTGCCTCATCGGCCCGGGGGCCTTGGGGGGTCGAAGTGCCGGGCGGGTAGCCGATGGCGGCGAGCTTGCCAAGCCCCTGAAGGGCAAGCGGCGCCCTAATGAGGAGTCAAATTGGGGGACACGCAATGCTTGGCGTTGTTTCGTCGCCGGACAAAGCCTATATTGCCGATAATGGATCGCACTTCATTCTTCTCGCCTCAAGCCGGACGGCATATCGATGCGCCGCGCGCTGCACGCACGCAGTTTGGGATCGGCGATATCGTACGCCATAAGATGTTTGATTTTCGCGGGGTTATTTTCGATGTCGATCCGGTTTTCGCCAACAGCGAGGAGTGGTACGAATCGATCCCCAAGGAAGTCTGCCCACCGCGCGAACAGCCGTTCTATCATTTGCTCGCCGAGAACGGGGATTCGAGTTACACCGCATATGTCAGCCAGCAAAACCTGCTCGAAGATGGCGAGGCCGGGCCGGTAGATCATCCTTCGGTGCCCGAATTGTTCGAAAAATTTGACGCCGGACGCTACCGCCTGCGTGCGTCGCTGACGCATTGAGCGCCGCTCAACTCTTCAGCTTCCAGCCGCTTTGCAGGAGCGCGTAAAGCACCCAGCCCAGCCCCAAGGTCAGCACACCCAAATAGAGCGCGCCGTTGAACACCGCCGCGTTGCTAGCGCCGATATCACTCACCCCCAGAAAGCCAAACCGGAAGCCCGAGATGATGTAGAAGATCGGGTTGACGCGGCTGACCGCCTGAAACGCCGGGCTGAGGTTGTGGATCACGTAAAAGGTGCCCGAGAGCATTGTCAGCGGGGTGATCACGAAATTGGAGATCATCGCCGCGTGATCGAACTTTTCGGCCCACAGCGAGGTGATCAACCCGACGATTGCCAGCAAGGTCGAGCCCATCACCCCGAACCACACGATCGCCCAGGGGTGCGCTACGCTGAGCGACACGCCCGGCCACAGCAGCATCGCCCCAGCAATTGCCAGCCCGACCAGCACCGCGCGGGTTACCGCTGCGCCGATCAGCCCGATGATCAGTTCGGTGTTGGACAGCGGGGGCGTCAGGTAGTCAACGATGGTGCCCATGATCTTGCCCGACAAGAAATTGAAGCTGGTATTGGCAAAAGCATTGCCCACCATTCCCATCACGATCAGCCCCGGCGCGATGAACGTCGCGAACGGCACGCCCAGCACCTCGCGCCCACCGCGCCCCATCGCGACGGTGAAGACCATCAGGTAAAGTAGCGTGGTCATCGCCGGGGCCCAGATCGTCTGCGTCTGAACCTTGAAAAAACGGCGGACCTCCTTCATATAGAGGGTCCACAGCCCGAGGCGGTTAAACCTGCCAAACACGGGCACCCCCCGTTGGGCAAAGCTGGGAGCGAGCGCCGCAGGACTTGCGGCGCGGTTCATGGTAGCTGGTGCGGGAATAGGTTGATCGGCCATGCTGCTGCGACTATCGCCGCGCGGCCCGGATAGCAAGTTTGCGGCGCTGCGCCGCGCAGGAAAGAGATTGAAGCATGAGCTGGACCGACGAGCGGATCGAACAACTGACCAAAATGTGGGAAGGCGGATCGACCGCCAGCCAGATCGCCGAGGAATTGGGCGGGGTCAGCCGCAACGCCGTGATCGGCAAGGCGCACCGGCTGGGGCTGAAAGCGCGCCCGTCTCCGGTCAAGGCCAATGACGAGAAGGCTGCGGCCCCGGCCGCAGTGCCGCGCGCGCCCAAGGCCGACGCTCCGCCGCGCCCCGCCCCGGCTCCGCGCCCGGTTGCACCGCGGGTCGCTCCGCTGGTCACCGCGACCGGCGATGGCGCCACGCCGATCCCGTCCACCCCGATGCCGCGAATCGTCTCGGTCGGCCCGGGCGGGTTCCTGCGTCAGGGCCCCGGCGATCAGCAAGCCCCGATCCCGCCCGCGCCGCCGCGCCGGCTCGTCCCGGCTAAGCCCAGCGCCGAAATGGTCGAGAAAACCGGCCTGCTCGAACTGAATGACCGGATTTGCCGCTGGCCGATGGGCCATCCCGGCGAAGCGGACTTTCATTTCTGCGGGGTCAAGGTCAACCCAGGGTTCCCTTATTGCGTCGAGCATTGCGGGCGGGCCTATCAAGCGCAGCTGCCGCGCGGCCATCGCCGTCCGCCCCCGCCGCTGCCCTTTGGCGGCCCGCGCGTTCGCTAGGTCACTCGGGGGCTGCAACCAGATCGAACTGGCGGGATTGAATGACGCTCCCCTGGCCAACACAGCCCAACGCCAAGCTGCCGTGCTACCCAACAAAAAAGGGGGCCGCCGCAGCAGCCCCCTTGATTGATTAGTTTAGAAACAGACGATTAGTCGTCGTTCTTAAGGAACGCCGGGATGTGATCGGGGGCTGGACCATCTTCGCGTCCACCGCTCCGGGTACCGCCGCCGCCGCCATCACGGCGCGGGCCGCGATCACCGCCGCCATCGCGGCGTGGGCCGCGATCGCCGCCGCCGTCACGCCGCGGTCCGCGATCACCGCCGCCGTCACGGCGCGGCCCACGATCGCCGCTCGGGCGATCGGTGCGCGGTTCGCGCGCTGGGCGGGTATCTTCCAGCTCGGCACCGGTTTCCTGATCGACCACCCGCATCGACAGGCGGACTTTGCCGCGCTGATCGATTTCGAGCACCTTGACCTTGACCGGCTGCCCTTCGGTGACAACGTCGGTCGGCTTCTCAACCCGCTCGTTGCGCATTTCCGATACGTGGACCAGGCCGTCCTTGCCGCCCATGAAGTTCACGAACGCGCCAAAGTCGACAATCGTGACAACCTTGCCGTCATAGACCTTGCCGACTTCGGCTTCCTCGGTGATGCCGAGGATCCACGCGCGGGCCGCTTCGATCTGCGCCGGGTCCGAAGACGACAGCTTGATCAAGCCTTCGTCGTCGATGTCGACCTTGGCGCCGGTTTCGGCGACGATTTCGCGGATGACCTTACCGCCGGTGCCGATGACTTCGCGGATCTTCGACTTGTCGATCTGCATGGTCTCGATCCGCGGCGCATAGTCAGACAGCTCGGTCCGGGCAGAGCCCAGCGCCTTGGTCATTTCGCCCAGGATGTGCGCGCGGCCGGCCTTGGCCTGATGCAGCGCGGCTTCGAAGATTTCGCGCGTGATGCCCGCAATCTTGATGTCCATCTGCATCGTGGTGATGCCTTCGCTAGTCCCGGCGACTTTGAAGTCCATATCGCCCAGGTGATCTTCATCGCCCAGAATGTCTGAGAGGACCGAGAACTTGTCGCCTTCCAGGATCAGCCCCATTGCGATACCCGAAACCGGGCGCGTGATCGGCACCCCGGCGTCCATCATCGACAGCGAACCGCCGCAGACGGTGGCCATCGAGGACGAGCCGTTGGACTCGGTAATGTCCGAGACCACGCGGATCGTGTAAGGGAAGTCTTCCTTGGTCGGCAGCACCGCGCGCAGCGCCCGCCAGGCGAGCTTGCCGTGGCCGGTATCGCGGCGGCTGGGAGCGCCAAAGCGCCCGACTTCGCCAACCGAATAGGGCGGGAAGTTATAGTGCAGCATGAAGTTCGAGTAGGTCAGGCCTTCCAGCCCATCGATCATCTGCTCGCTCTCACGCGTGCCCAAGGTGGTGGTACAGATCGACTGCGTTTCACCGCGGGTGAACAGCGCCGAACCATGCGTGCGCGGCAGGAAGCCGACCATTGCTTCGATCTTGCGCACTTCAGTGGTCTTGCGGCCGTCGATGCGCTTGCCGTCCTTGAGGATCGCCCCGCGGACGATTTCGGCTTCGAGCTTTTTGACGACTTTGCCGGCCGCCATCTGGGTCTGCCCGCCCTGATCGGCAAATGCCGCCTTGGCCGTGGCGCGCAGCGTGTTGAGCGCGTTTGAACGCTCGGACTTGTCGGTCAGCTTATAGGCTGCGGCAATGTCCTTGCCGACCAGATCCTTGAGCGTCTTCTTGAGGTCGGCGGTGTTATCCGACGTGTCGATTGCCCAAGGCTCCTTGGCGGCCTTTTCGGCCAGATCGATGATCAGATTAACGACCTTCTTGATCTCGTCATGCGCGAACAGCACTGCGCCGAGCATGATCTCTTCCGACAGCTCCT
The DNA here is from genome assembly GCA_043758955.1 of Novosphingobium sp. Lineage (GTDB taxonomy): Bacteria > Pseudomonadota > Alphaproteobacteria > Sphingomonadales > Sphingomonadaceae > Novosphingobium. The sequence goes on from JAYVML010000189.1 coordinate 14,605, forward strand.
TGGCTTCGGATTCGACCATCATCACGGCGTTGCCGGTGGCCGCCACAACCAGATCGAGCGCGCCATTGGCGGCCGTTTCCTGCTTGGGGTTGAGCGTGTATTCGCCGTCAACATAACCGACACGCGCCGCGCCGATCGGGCCCATGAACGGCAGACCCGAAATGGTCAGCGCAGCCGAGGCAGCGATCATCGCCAGCACATCGGGTTCAATCTCACCGTCGAACGACAAGACGTGGCAGATCACGTTGATCTCGTTATAGAAACCTTCGGGGAACAACGGCCGCACTGGCCGATCGATCAGCCGCGATACCAGCGTTTCCTTTTCGGTGGCGCCGCGTTCACGCTTGAAGAAGCCGCCCGGGATGCGCCCGGCGGCAAAGAACTTTTCCTGATAGTGGACAGTCAGCGGGAAGAAATCCTGACCTTCCTTCACCGATTTGGCGGCGGTCACGGCGCACAGCACTACGGTTTCGCCATAGGTAGCCAGCACCGCGCCATCAGCTTGGCGGGCAATGCGGCCGGTTTCCAGAGTGAGCGTCTTGCCGCCCCATTCCATGGAGACAGTTTTTACGTCGAACATTTAGATATTCCTTCAGCCCGCCGGCCCAATTGCGCAGCGGGTTTTACTGCCGGGGGTACCGTCCCGGTCCGGTGCGAGGCGCTTTTTCGCCCCAATGGCTCCGCCGGCCGAACTGCCCGCGGTACGCCCATACGAACAGCGGCCCCCGTGGGAGCCGCCTCGCGTGATTACTTGCGCAGACCCAGCTTCTGGATCAGCGAATTATACCGATCGACATCCTTGCGCTTGAGATAATCAAGCAGGCTGCGACGCTTGTTGACCATGGTCAGCAGACCCCGGCGCGAGTGATTGTCCTTGTGGTGATCCTTGAAGTGACCCTGCAGCGTGTTGATGCGGCTGGTCAGAATGGCCACCTGGACTTCGGGCGAACCCGTATCACCTTGCCCGCGGGCGTTATCGGTGATGATTTCAGCTTTCTTTTCGGCAGATACCGACATGTTATTTACTCCGCGACATCGGGAAGGTTGAAACCCCTGACGACCCGGGCGTCTCCGCCCGAAAGCTCCAGCAGTGCGAGGGGAACAGGTCCCGTTCGCGCCCAGTAAAGCCCATCGCCGTGGGTCAGTCCGCTTAGAACTCGGCCCTGACGGACCATGCCTGCCTGCTGCGGACTGAGATCGAGAGCCGGGATGTCGACCAGCCCTGCCTCCAGCGGCAAGAGTACGTTCTCAAGCGCCGCGCCCTTACCCACCGCGTTCAATTTGTCCAGCGAAATCGCCTGCGCTTCGGTGAATGGACCCGCAGATAAGCGGCGCAGCACGGTCACATGCCCGCGCGTCCCCAGCGCCAGCGCGATGTCGCGCGCCAGCGAGCGGATGTAAGTACCTTTGGAGACGTGGGCGAGCAGGGTTATGCTTTCTAGCAAATCCTCCCCCCTTGGGGGAGGTGGCAGCCCGGCAGGGCTGACGGAGGGGGAATGAGGCAATGCCAGTGCCCCCTCCGACCCGCCTTCGGCGCGCCACCTCCCCCAGTGGGGGAGGATCTCAAACACCGTGACCTCCCGCACCGCCAGCTCAACCTGCTCCCCCGCCCGCGCCATATCATACGCTCGCTGTCCGCCAACCTTCAGCGCCGAATAGGCTGGTGGAACTTGCGCGATTGGACCGGCAAAGTGCGGCAATATCGTTTCGATTTCAGAGCGACTTGGCCGCACATCGCTCGTCGCGGTCACCTGACCTTCAAGGTCGAGCGTATCGGTCTCTGCCCCGAACGCCACAGTGAAGGCATAGGTCTTGCTGGCATCAAGCATCCGCCCGGCCAGCTTGGTTGCCTCGCCCAGCGCGATCGGCAGCACTCCGGTGGCCAGCGGATCGAGGGTGCCGCCGTGGCCAACCTTGATCTTGCCCAGCCCAGCCTCGCGGCACACCCGCTTGACCGCCGCCACCGCCTGCGTGCTGCCCAGCCCCAGCGGCTTGTCGAGGATGATCCAGCCGTGGGGCATGCAAATTAAGCCCCGGCGACGAGCGCCGCGAGCCGCGCATACCAACTAATCACCCACTCGACCGGGCCGACGATATACTGGGTTACGCTGAATCCCGGGATCAGGTTTGGCAGCAACACGATCAGCACAAGCGGAATCAGCATGCCGACCGTGCGGAACTTGGCGTAACTGCGCGCCATCGGCTCGGGCAACAGCCCTTCGACAATGTGCGAGCCATCGAACGGCGGGATCGGCAGCAGGTTGAACAGCGCGAGGTAGACATTGATCTGGATGAACAAAAACATCGTGAGCGCAAAGAAAAATACCGGGAATGACTGAGTTTGAATTGACGTGAACTGCTCTTGCAAACTGAGGCCCTGTGGCAAGCCAGAAGGAAGCATAAGCCCCAGCACCACTGCCGCAATCGCCGCCATGATCAGGTTCGAACCCGGCCCAGCAGCGCCGACCAGCATCATGTCGCGGCGCGGATGGCGCAGCCGCTCGGCCACCACCGGCACCGGCTTGGCCCAACCAAACACCGGCAGATGAGTCAGCGCCAGAATGCCTGGCAGCACCACCGTGCCAATCGGATCGACATGGCGCAGCGGATTGAGGCTGAGCCGCCCCCGCTCCTCTGCCGTGGGATCGCCCAGCGCGCGCGCCATCAGCCCGTGCGCGACCTCGTGGAACACAATCGCAAAGATCAGCGGCACGATCAGCGCGGCGGCCTGGATAACGGTATTGCTCATAGAAGGTTTACTCCCACCACCCCAGCGCTTCGGCGAAATGCTTGCGGCACAGCGCAACATAGCGGTCATTGCCGCCGATCTCGGTCTGCGCGCCCTGCCGCACCGCCGCGCCGCTGGCATCGACCCGCAGGTTCATGCTCGACTTGCGCCCGCAGTGGCAAACGGCCTTAAGCTCGATCAGCGAATCTGCGATACCCAGCAGCAACTTGGCGCCGGGAAACAGCTCACCTTGAAAATCGGTGCGCAGGCCATAGCACAGCACCGCGATGCCGGCCTGGTCGGCCAGCCGCGCCAGTTGCCACACCTGCACCTCGGTCAGGAATTGCGCTTCATCAACCATGACGCAGGCCAGCGGTTCGACTTTGTGAGCCGCGCTGACGCGTTCGAACAAGTCCGTATCACCCGCAAAACGGTGCGCCTGCGCGTGAAGCCCGATCCGGCTCTCGATCGCCTTTTCACCGCCGCGATTATCGAGGTCAGCGGTCCACAGCATCGTCGTCATGCCGCGCTCGTGATAGTTGAAGTTCGCCTGCAGCAGCGTGGTCGATTTCCCCGCGTTCATGCTGGCATAGTAGAAATAGAGCTTGGCCATCGGCGTCTCAGCTCTCCAAATCGCGTAGGACCTTTGGGTTTGCCAGCAGTGTCTCAATCTTGCTGGCTTCATCAAAGCTCTCATCACCGAGAAACTTGAGCTTCGCGGCAAAGCGTAGCTTCAGTTTTCCCGCCACTTCCTTTTGGAAATAGGCGGTGTTGGTGCGCAACGCCTTGAGCACAATGTCCTCATCCGCGCCCAACAACGGCTTTACGAACACCGTAGCATGGCGCAGATCGGGCGACATCCGCACCTCGGTGACGCTGACCGTGCGCGCGGTCAGCACTTCATCATGCACCACCTGCCGCGTGAGCAGCTCGGACATCACATGGCGCACTTGCTCACCCACTTTGAGCAGGCGAACCGAGCGGGTTTCGGGGGTGACGGTGGGTTTGACCATCGGCCTGATGCAGAGCAGCGAACGGCCCTTACAGGGTCCGTTCGCGCTCCTCGACCTCGAACACTTCGAGCATGTCGCCCGGTTTGATGTCGTTGGTGTCCTGCAGCATCACCCCGCATTCGAGACCAGCGCGCACTTCGGCAATGTCGTCCTTGAAGCGGCGCAGCGAGGCGATTGTGGTTTTGGAGACGATCACATCATCGCGGGTGAGCCGCGCAAACAGACCCTTCTTGATCAGCCCCTCGAGCACCACCAGACCGGCCGCCTTGTCGCGCTTGCCCGCCGGGAACACTTCCTTGACCTCGGCGCGGCCAAGCACGTGCTCGATCCGTTCGGGGCCCCAGATCCCGGCCATCTCTTTGGCAACTTCCTCGGTCAGCTTGTAGATCACATCGAAGTATTTCATCGGCACCTTGTGGCGCTCGACCATTTCGCGCGCCTTGGCATTGGGGCGCACGTTAAAGCCGATGACGGGCGCCCCGCTCGAAAACGCCAGATTGACATCACTTTCGGTGATTGCGCCAACGCCCGAGCTGAGCACACGGACCTTGATCTCATCGTTCGAGATCCGGTTGAGCGCATTGACAATCGCTTCGGCAGACCCTTGCACGTCGGCCTTGATCACGACGGGGTATTCCAGCAAAGTTTGCTTGGCGGTCAGCGCGGAGAACATGTTCTCAAGGCTGGCCGGGGCGCTGGTCGTGCGTTTGGCGGTGGCGCGTTCATGTCGGTAGGCGGCTACTTCGCGCGCCCGCGCTTCGCTATCGACCACGGTCAGCACGTCGCCGGCCATCGGCACGCCGCCCAGACCCAGTACCTCGACCGGCAAGGCCGGCGGCGCGGTTTTGATCTGGCGGCCCTTGTCATCGAGCATCGCGCGCACGCGGCCCGAATGGGTCCCGACCACCAGGATATCGCCGACCTTGAGCGTGCCGCGCATCATCAGCACGGTGGCCAGCGGACCCTTGCCCTTGTCGAGCTTGGCCTCGATCACAGTCGCCTCGGCGGCGCGATCAGGGTTGGCGCGCAGCTCAAGCAGTTCGGCCTGCAGGTTGATCTTCTCGATCAGCTGATCCAGCCCGGCGCCGGTCTTGGCCGACAATTCAACGTCCTGCACATCGCCCGACATCGCCTCGACCACCACTTCGTGTTCAAGCAAGCGTTCGCGGATTTTCTGCGCGTTGTATTCGTTCTTATCGCTCTTGGTGATCGCCACGATCATCGGCACGCCGGCCGCCTTGGTGTGGTTGATCGCCTCGATCGTCTGCGGCATCAGTCCATCATCGCCCGCCACGACCAACACCACGATATCGGTGACATTGGCCCCGCGCATGCGCATTTCTGTAAAGGCTTCGTGGCCAGGAGTATCTAGGAAGGTGATCAGGTCACCCTGCTTGGTCTTGATCTGATACGCGCCAATATGCTGGGTGATCCCGCCCGCTTCGCCGCGCACCACATCGGTGCCGCGCAGCGCGTCGAGCAAGCTGGTCTTGCCGTGATCGACGTGGCCCATGATGGTCACCACGGGCGGCCGCGTCTGCAGCGTTTCGTCAGCATCGACATCGTCGGCGTGGTCAATATCGACGTCGCTTTCCGATACGCGCACGATGGTGTGGCCAAACTCTTCGACCAGCAATTCGGCGGTGTCCTGATCGATTACGTCGGTCATCGCAACCGGGACGCCCATTTTGAACAGCGCCTTGATCAGGTCTCCACCCTTTTCGGCCATGCGGTTAGCCAGTTCCTGCACCGAAATCTCTTCAGGAACGATCACATCGCGCGCCTGCTTTTCGCGCGGCTGGCTCTGCCCGGCGAAGTGCGCACGCTTTTCCTTTTCGCGCGCGCGTTTCAGCGCGGCGAGGCTGCGGGCCCGCGCGCCCTCGTCCTCGTTCAGCGCCTTGCTGACTGTCAGCTTGCCGGCGTGGCGGCGCTGTTCGGGGGTCTTGTCGCGCGGATGCGCTGCCTTCTTGGCCGGTTCTGGGCGCTTGGGCGCAGCGATCGGCGTGAACCGGCGCGCGGCAGGCGCTGGCGCGGCAGAACCGCGCGGGGCTTCGTCGCTGCTGTCAGCCTCGGGCGCTTCGGCCGCAGTGTCCGCTGCGGCGGCAACTTCGGGTGCAACCGGCGCGGGCGCGGGGGCAACGGCGGCGACGGGAGCGACGTCGGCCTTACCGCCGTTCTCGGCCCGGCGTTTCTCGTCGTCTTGCGCGGTCAGCCGGGCTTCCTGCTCGCGGCGGCTGTTGAGCTCGTTTGAATTCATCCGCGCTTCTTCGGCCTCGCGCAGCAAGCGGCTTTGCAATTCTTGGCGCGTTTCGTTGCTCGTTGGGGCGGGCTTGGGCGCAGGCGCACGCGGCGCTTGGGCCACCACAGCGGGCGGCGGCGGCGGCGGCGCGGGTGCAGCAACCGGCGCTTCGCCGGGCTTGCCGATCAGCTTGCGGCGCTTAACCTCGACCACCACCTTATTGGTGCGGCCGTGGCTGAAGGTCTGCTGGACCTGGCCCGCTTGGACCGAGAGCTTAAGCCCCAATGGCTTGCGGCCCAAAGTCGGTTTGTTGTCGTCGCTCATTTCAATCTAGTCCTTCAAAGCTCAATTCGTCGCTGGTTCAGCGGCATCGGCCGTACCTGCATCCCTATCATGTTCGTTCGTTCGATCCTGGCCTAGAAAGCGCAGCAAGCGCCGTAGCGGGAGTTCGAGGCGCGCCGCAGCGTCGCGGTCGATCAGCGCCAGATGGACGACGTTGTCGCGGCCCAATGCCACAGACAGCGCTGCCCGGTCCAGTGGCAAGGTGATCCCGTGCAATCCGGAGCCCTCTTCCTCGCGTCCGACCCGCCACGCCTGATCCAGCTTGCGCGAGCCATCTTCGCCCGCATCTTTGGCGTGGGCCAGCCACGTAACCTTGCCCATCCGCGCATTCTCGGCGATCCGGTCTGATCCAACCAGCAGTCGTCCGCTCTTCATTTCCAGCCCGAGCCGGTCGGTGACTGCCCGCCGCAGCGCCGCTTCGGCGCGTTCTGGGAGGTCAGCGGAGATGGTCAGCGCCGCGCCTTTGAAGGCACGCGCCAACGCGCCTTTGAGTTTGCCTTTGGCAATCGCGGTTTCAAGCTCGCCGCGCGAGACGCCGATCCACGCCCCGCGCCCCGGCGCGCGCGCCAAGGCATCGGGCAGAACATCGCCGTCTGGCGAGATCGCCAGCCGCAGCAAATCATCGCGCCCGCCGTGCTCGCCCGAAAGGACACACCTGCGCTCCGGATCAACCGCGGCTGATCCGAGATGTTTGGGCTGTTGAGCCGGTCCAGAGCTGCCGGAATCTAGCGGGTCATTGTGAGGAATCCGCATCGGCGGCCTCCTCTAATGCTGGTTCTTCGTCTTCGAACCAGTGGGCCCGCGCGGCCATGATGATCTCGTTGCCCTGCTCTTCGGACAGATTGTAATCGCCCAGCACGCCGCCCTTGTCTTCGGTGCGTTCGCGGCGGACCGGGGCGCTGCCATCGCGGCGGCGCTGTTCGGCGCGCTTCTTGGCGATCAGCTCGTCAGTGGCCAGATCGGCCAGATCGTCGAGCGTCTTGATCCCGGCCTTGCCCAGCGTGACCAACATGCCTTCGGTCAGGTGTGGCATCGCGGCCAGATCGTCTTCAACGCCCAGCGCGCGTCGCGCTTCGCGGTGCGCTTCTTCGCGGCGTTCAAGCGCTTCGGCGGCGCGGCTCTGGAGCTCTTCGCCCAATTCCTCATCGAAGCCTTCGATGTTGGCCAGCTCGGACACGTCGATATAGGCGACTTCCTCCAGCTCGCTGAACCCTTCGGC
>JAYVML010000190.1:0-43170 GCA_043758955.1 Novosphingobium sp.
CAATACCGCCATGTCCAGAATACCCCGGCGTGGTCGGGCAGCGCGAGCCTCGACTACTCAATGAACCTCGGCGATGGAAATCTGGCCTTCGACGCCGGCATGTCGTTCAAGAGCAAGACCTACCAGTTCGAGATCGCCAACCCTTACATCGATCAGCCCGCCTACCAACTGTTCGATGCCAGCATCGTCTATCATGCGCCCGGCAATCGCTGGTCGCTGGGGGTGTTCGGCAAGAACCTGACCGACGAGCGGATCAAGACCTCGGGCTATACCTTCATGAAAGCCGACCCGACCACCGGGGTGCTGGTTACTCCGCTCGCCTCGGGGCTGGGCAAGGAAGGCGTATTGAGCGCGTTCTACGCCAACCCGCGCCAGATCTTTGTAACTGCCTCTGTGAACTTCTAACAGAGGCCTGCAACAGCACCGCCTCCGTGCCAGCCGCACGGGGGCGGCGCTATTTTGGCCGCCGCAATACCACGTAAAGCGCCCCGGCCCCGCCGTGGCGCCGCTGCGCCGGGCGCACCGCTGCGATCCGGCTGGCGTGCGGGCCAAGCGCCAGCCAATCGAGCACCTTGGCGCGGATCGCGCCGCGCGCGGTGCCGCGGTCAGCCGCTTCGACCGGGCGCGGGCGGCCGGTGATCACCAGCACCAGCCGCGCGCCCATCGCGGCCGCCTGCCCCAGCCCGCTATCAAGCCGGGCATGTGCCGCAGCGACCGTATGACCGTGCAGATCGAGCGTGAAATCGGGGTGGAGCAACGCCTTGGCCAGCTTGCGCTCCCATCCTGCGTCGAGGCCGTGCGCATCGAACGGGCGCGGAGCAGCTGGGCGATGGCGACTTTTTTTCGGCGGAACAGGCATGGCGGCGAGGCGGGCTGCATTTATGGGGCGGGGTTTTCCCGCTCCGTCAAGGCTACGCCCTGCCGCTTCCTCCGGCGGGGGAGCCGCTTTGCCGGAGATCGGTTTTACCGTATCTGCCACTGCCGCCCACAACCGGGCCTCCTCGCGGCTCAGGCTGCGGCCCCGGCGGATCATCGCCGCATCATTGGCCGGTCAGGCGCTTGACCGTGCCCGTGGGCAGCAGCAACCAGGCGTCGCCGCGCCCGCTCATGCCGCCAGCAATGGTCCGCGCCGCTTCGCCCGCGCCCCAGAAACTGTCAAACCGGTTGGGGCCCTTGATTGCCCCTCCGGTATCCTGCGCCACCCACAACCCGTTGGCTTCGGTGCGGTCCAGCGAGAGTACCACCGGTGCCCCCAGCGGCACGAACGCTGGATCGACTGCCACACTATCGCCGCTGCGCACCGGCACGCCCAGTGCGCCGAACGGTCCATCGCCGCCGACAAGTCTGAAAAAGACATAGCTCTGGTTCTGCCGCATCAACGCCTTGCCGTCCTCGGGGTGCTCGCGGATGTATTGCATGATCCCCTGCATCGAACCCGAATACTGCCCCGGCGCTGACCCGATCATTCCCTGATCGCGCATTACGCTACCGATTCCCGTATATCCGAGGCCGTTCTGCCCGGCATAGCCGATCCGGATAACCGAACCATCGGGCGCGCGCAGCCGCCCTGAGCCCTGCACTTGTAGGAAAAACAGCTCAACCGGATCAGCCGCCCAACCGATTTCCAGGCCCTTGCCGGCCAAGGCACCATCATCGATTGCGGCTCGATCAAAGTACGGCACGAACTTTCCGTCCTGGTCATAGCGGCCGAGCGGTTGGGTGCCTTTGTCGGTCGGCGGGGCATCACCTTCGCGGGCGCGCACCAGGTCAGGTGGCAGCGCATAGACCGGCACATCAAAGCCAGGCCGGCGGATGCGCACTCCGGCAATCTCAGGTTCGTAATAGCCAGTGACGAAAGCCTTGCCGTCGCCCACGCGGACGGTCTCAAACCAGGTTTCGAAGAACCGTGCGGCCAGGGCGGTGGGCCAACTGGCGGCGGCCTCGCAGGACGGCTGCCAATCCGCCGGTCGGGTCAGCCCCGAATTGTCAGTGCGCGCGAGGAGTTTCGGGCAGCTGGAACGAAACGCCGCGAGCGCGCCGCGCGCATCGCTGGCGCCGAGCGCGAGGGCGGCGACACTTGGCCCATGGCTAAGGCCGAGCAGCGCGGCCGTGCCCGGCGCGGGCGCAGGCGCGCCGGTGAGGATTGGGCCAGGCGCCGGCACCGACGACTGCGGTGTGACAGCCGGGATCAGCTGCATACAGGCCGAAAGCACGAGGACCAGCCCCAGCGCCGCCAGCTTGCGCAAGCCTGACACCAGACTTAACCTTCGTCGGTTTCGTCGACGAACCAATCTGGCGTGGCCGCACTGGTAACGCGGGCAAAAGTCCACACATCGCGCGATTCGATCGCATCGTTTAGTGATCCGGCGATCACCGCGTCTGCCGCATTGCGCGTAACTGCGGAAATATCGGCGGTGAACCGCACCACAATACGCGCCGTACCAGCATCGAGTGAAGCGGCGACAATCACTGCATCTTCTATCCGCACCACCCGGTTAGTCAGCTTTTCGCCAGCGGCCTCGCGAGCATTGATCGCAGCCACAAACGTTTCAAGCACATCGGCATCGCACAATTTGGCCAAAGTCTCACGGTCACCGCTCCAGAATGCTTCGAGCACCATGCGGTACGCACCCTTGGCGCCCTCAATGAACGCCAGCAAATCAAACCGTTTATCAGCCAGCGCCACTTCCTTAAGGGCTCGCTCGATCGCCGGGGTTACGCCTGGCACCAGCACCCGCGGCGGCACACCGGTTCCGCCGCGATCAGGCAGATCGGGCGCGGGCATGCGCGGGGCATCAAGTTTGGGCTCCAGCCGGGGCTGCTCTTCATGCTCGGCCCGGCGACCCAGCACCGAATAAAGCCGCAAGCCCAGGAAGGCCGCAACCATGGCGAGGATGACGATTTCGACGGTCTTGTCCAACGTTCCGATCCCTGCCGCACAGTGCGGCCAAAATGAATTCAGGTGTGCAGTCTAATGTTAAATAGGTAGCAATGACAAATGAACAACGCGTGGATGCGCGGATCGGTGCAATTTTTGGGGTCGCGGCGAGGTGTTTTTTGTTTGGATGCGCCATTCGCATCCGCGGGAGCCGACAAAAGCGCGCTTAAGATATACTGCTCGACCCATCCGCGCCGCAATGCTAGCGCGCGGCCACGTTCAATTTTGACCAGCGAAAGCCTGCACCGCCATGTCCGACGAAGGCAATATCATCACCGATCTCACGTCCGGCGCGCCGCAGCCCAACGGCGAGGACACGCTGCCGTCAGCGGGGATTATCTCGCAATATATCAAGGATCTCTCGGTCGAAAATCCCAATGCGCCCGAATCATTCCAGTGGACCGATGCGCCCACGATTGACGTCCAGTTCAATATCGGCGCGCGCGACATCACCGATGAAGTGAGCGAGATCGAACTAAAAATATCAATTAATTCCAAAGCCGAAGCTGGAACCGCCTTTATCGTTGAATTGTCCTATGGCGGGCTCGTCGGCATGCGCAATCTGGAAGATTCGCAAAAGCACGCCTTCACTTATGCCGAAGCGCCGCGGTTATTATTCCCGTTTGCGCGCCGGGTAATCTCTGATGCAGTGCGCGATGCGGGCTTTGCGCCGCTGCAGCTCGAACCGATCGATTTTAACGGTATCTACCTTGCGCAACTTGCGGCGCAGCAAGGCGAAGACGGCAGCGTCGGGGCGCCGGTTGGTACAGCCTGAGCAAAGCTTTTCACCATAGCCCGGAGGTCGCGCGCGAATGAGCCTGATCAAGAACGTCGGGACGATTGGCGGGCTCACCGCGGTCAGCCGGGTATTCGGGTTTATCCGCGACATGCTGCTGGCCCGTGTGCTGGGTGCGGGGTTGGCGGCCGATGCCTTTCAGCTGGCCTTCACGCTGCCCAACACCTTCCGCCGCCTGTTTGCCGAAGGGGCTTTTTCGGTCGCTTTCGTGCCGATGTACAGCCGGGCCTTATATGCGCCTGAGGCCGAAGGCGGCGGCGAAGCGGCGGCGGAGAAGTTCGCTGGCGACGTGCTTTCAGTATTTTTGTGGGTGCTGTTCGCGTTTAGCGCCATTGCCATGATCTTCATGCCGGGGATCGTCTGGCTGCTGGCGCACGAATACGCCAAGGTCAGCGGCAAATTTGAGCTGGCGGTGCTGCTCAGCCGCGTGACTTTCCCATATTTGTTTTTCATCAGCCTGGTGGCGATGCTCTCGGGCTTGCTCAACGCCCGCTCGCGGTTCGGGCCCGGCGCGGTGGCACCAGTGTTGTTGAACCTGATCCTGATCGGGGCGATCCTGCTGGGTAGCCGACTCCGCGGAACCAGCGGGAGCGACACCATTGTCGCCTGGTCGCTGGCTATTGCTGTTTCGCTCTCGGGCGTGGCGCAGTTCCTGTATCTCGCCTGGGCGACGCGCCGTGCCGGGGTGCGCCTGAAGTTGTCGCTGCCCAAATTTACCCCCGAAGTAAAAAAGCTGGGGCTGCTGATCCTGCCGGCCACGTTCGGCGCGGGGATTTATCAGCTCAGCCAGTTGGTCGATACATTCTTTGCGACCAGCCTGGCGCAGGGCTCGCTCTCGCTGCTCAAACTGGCGGACCGACTGAATCAGATGCCGCTTGGAATTGTCGGGATCGCGCTGGGGACAGCGATCCTGCCAATGCTGTCGCGTCACATCCATGAGGGTGATACAAACCAGGCGCAGCGCCTGCAATCAAACGCGTTCGAAATAGCGACGCTGCTTACTTTGCCCGCTGCCGCGGCACTTGCGGTTTGTTCATCAGCGCTGTGCACCGCGTTCTTCGTGGGCGGCAAGTTCACCGCCGCGAACGGCGAGATCATGGCCCACATTGTCATCGCGCTGGTGGCGGGCCTGCCGGCCTATGTGATCGTAAAAATCCTCAGCCCCGGATTTTTTGCCCGCTCCGACACCCGTACTCCGGTGTGGACTGCGCTTGCCTCGCTGACTTTTAACGTGTGCCTTAATGTGGTCGTGGTCCGCCGGTATGGAATTGTCGGCCTGGCCGCTGCAACGGCCAGCTCGGCCAGCCTTAATTGCCTGCTGCTTTATATCATCCTGCACCGGCGCGGCTGGTTCCATTTTACCGCGGCGCTGGGCGCAAAGATCGCACGACAATTGCTCGCCACGGCAGCGATGAGCGCGGTGCTGTGGTGGCTCGTGCCCCAATTTGCAGCACGCTATAGCGGTTCGGTGTTGGAGCGTGTGTGGTCGATCTCGCTCATCGTTGGCGCAGGGCTGGCGGTGTTCTTCACAACCGCATTGGTGGTCGGGGCGATCGACAAAGAACTACTCGCGCAGCTTCGCCGCCGCCGCCAGCCGCGCACCAAGGCGGATGACGATACGCTCGAAGTAGAGTAGCGCCCACCCATGCGTATCGTATCCGGCATCCAGCCCACGGGCAATCTTCACCTCGGCAATTATCTGGGTGCGATCCGCAACTGGGTGCGGATGCAGGATGAGGTCGCGACGAGCGGCGGCCTGAGTCTGTATTTCCTCGCCGATCTTCACGCCATCGGCCAGCCTCATATTCCCGCAGAACTGGTAGCCAATTGCCGCGAGATGGTTGCCGCGCTGCTCGCCTGCGGGATTGATCCAGCCAAGTCAGTGCTGTTCAATCAGGCGCAGGTGCCCCAGCACGCCGAGCTGCAATGGCTGCTCAGCGGCACGGCGCGGATGGGCTGGCTGAGCCGCATGACCCAATTCAAGGACAAAGCGGGCAAAAACCGTGAAGGGCAGAGCGTCGCACTGTTCACTTACCCGGTGCTGCAAGCCGCCGATGTGCTGATCTATCAGGCGACCCATGTGCCGGTCGGTGACGATCAGAAACAGCATCTGGAATTGGCACGCGACATCGCGCAGAAATTCAACAATGATTACTGCACTCCCGAAATGCCAGTGTTCACCCTGCCCGAACCGATTATCCCGCCGGGTGCCGCCCGGATTATGAGCCTGCGCGATGGCTCGGCCAAGATGAGCAAGAGCGATCCTTCGGATATGAGCCGGATCAACCTGACCGACGATACCGATACGATCATGGCCAAGGTCAAGAAGGCCAAGACCGATGCCGAGCCGCTACCGTCGGACGAGGCTGGGCTTGAAGGGCGGCCCGAAGCAGCCAATCTGGTGGGTATCTATGCCGCAATGACCGGGGCCACGGTCGGCACGGTGCTGAGTGAATTCGGCGGCGAGGGCTTCGGCAAGTTCAAACCTGCATTGGGCGAACTGCTGGTCACCCAGCTGGCCCCGATCAATGCGCGGTTCCTTGAACTGCGGGCCGACCGGGACGCGCTTGACTTGGTCTTGCGCGATGGCGCAATTAAAGCGCGCGCGTTGGCCGCACCAACGCTGAAAGCGGCTTACGCTGCGCTAGGCCTGCTAAGAGGTTGAATGTCTGTCTTTTGATACACTCGCCATTCAACCACGATTAAGCGAGCTTGGCGTAATTCGACAATAATCCTACTCTTTCGCTGCTCTGAGCGCGAGTCGCGCTGCTTGGCTACACAGGAATTCGGGTCGATGGCTTATACTCAAAATACTATTCGAATGGTCAAGGCGGCGACAGCAGCGCTGCTGGTGACCGGACTGGCCGCTTGCGCCACGCCGTTCAATGCCAATGTCTCGCGCTACTCAGCGCAGTTGCCGGCACCGCAGGGTCAGACCTTTGCGGTTGTTGCGGCTGACAGCGCGCTCGCGGGCGGGCTTGAGTTCTCGCAATATGCCAACCTGGTCGGCATGAAGATGCAGTCGCTGGGTTACAGCCCAGCCGCTAACCCCGCCACCGCCGATCTGATCGTGCGGTTCGATTACGGGGTGGACAAGGGCCGCGAGCAAGTCCGCTCAACCGGGTTTTCCGATCCCTATTGGAGTCCGTGGTACGGTCCGCGGCGTGGTTCGTACTTCGGTGGATACGGTGGGTATGGCGGATATGGCGGTTACCGTGGTTATGGCCGCGGTTACAGTGCCTATCGTCCAGGCGGCGCTTGGGGTTATGGACTCTACGATCCATGGTTCGATCAGGGCTATGAAAGCTACACTGTATTCACCAGCGGCGTCTCGATGAAGATTGATCGCCGCGTCGATGGCCAGCGCCTGTTCGAAGGCCGCGCCGAAGCGGCCTCGATGTCGAACCGCTTGCCCTATCTGGTGCCCAATCTGGTTGAGGCGCTGTTCACCGACTTCCCCGGTCGCAACGGCGAAACGGTGCGGATCTCGGTCGCCCCGGAGAAGAACAAGCGCTGATTGCTGCAATTTCGATGTGAACGAAGGCGGGCTGGCAACGGGCCCGTCTTTTTCATGCACAAGCGAATTGGCGAAGCTCAGCTTTCCAGCGCAAACAAGCCCCCGGTCGAGCCGAACCCGCCTTCGCCGCGCGCGGTTTCGTCCAATTCTCCGACCGGCAGCCAGGTAGCGCGGATTACCGGGGCCAGCACCAGCTGTGCCACCCGGTCACCGCGGCGAATTTCGAATGGCGCGCTGCCGTGGTTGATCAGGATCACCTTCAATTCGCCGCGATAGTCCGAATCGATTGTGCCGGGGGTGTTGGGCACGGTAATTCCGTAATTTAGTGCCAGCCCCGAGCGCGGGCGGACCTGAATTTCGTACCCTTGCGGGATTGCGAGCGCCAGCCCGGTGGCCACCGCATGCCGCGCGCCCGGGGCCAGCGTTATATCTTCGGCTGACAGCACATCCATACCGGCGGCGCCGTCGGTGGCATAGGCTGGTAGCTCCAGACCATCACCATGCGGAAGCCGCTTGGCCAGCACCGGAACGTCAGGCGACGTCGACTTTTTCTCCGACAGATTTTTGTCCGTGGAGGGCATCGGCAATCCTTTCGACGAGCGCTGTGGCAACATCGACCTTTGCCATTTCTGGCAGCGTTTCGACAGCCTTGGCGGTAACGATATGCACCGCGTTGACGTCCCCCCCCATCACCTCACCAGATACATCGTTTGCGACGATCCAGTCGGCGCCCTTGCGCTTGCGCTTGTCTTTGGCATTTTCGAGCACTTTCTCGGTCTCAGCTGCGAAGCCCACCACCAGCTTGGGCCGCTTGTCGCTGACCGCGACCATCGCCAGGATATCGGGGTTCTCGGTCAACCGCAGTGCGGGCGGGGCCGAGCCACGCTTTTTCAGCTTTTGGCTGAGTTCGTCGGTGCTGCGCCAATCGGCCACCGCCGCGACCATGACCGCGGCATCGGCCGGCAGCGCCTGCTTGACCGCATCGGCCATTTGCCGCGCCGTTTCGACATCGATCCGATCAACTCCCGGCGGGGTCGGCAACTGCACCGGTCCCGCGACCAGCGTGACCCGCGCCCCGGCACGCGCGGCTGCGGCAGCAATGGCAAAGCCCTGTTTGCCGGATGAACGGTTGGCGATGTAGCGCACCGGGTCAATCGGTTCGTGGGTTGGCCCGGCGGTGATCAGCACGTGTTTGCCAAACAGCGGTCCGTCTTCCGGCCTTAAGAATTCCACTTCATCGCCCGCGAAATCGGGTTGACCTTCGAGCGGGTTGATCAGCAACGGCTCGGGCGCAGCATCGGGATCGCCGCTGACCAGATGGTTGATCGCATCGGGATCGGTTGGCGGGGCGGCCTTGGCCTTGCCCTTCTTTGACAGGATCGGGCCGCCCAGTTTGACTTCGACCAATTCGGCCGCGGGCGCCGGGTCGACCAGCGGCTCGGCGCCAATTTCTTCGAAATCACCGACCGGCTCGAACGCGTCGAGATCGATGATTGACCCGCTGGTGCGGCGCGCGATCAACCCGGACGACAGCCCGGCAATTCCAGTATCTTCGCTTTCCCGCGCTGCGAACCCGCTGAGCCCCAGGGCCAATGCCGGTTCCGGCGCGGGGAGCAGCAGCGTATCGAGGCTGAGCAGCTGGCAGATCGCGTTCCACACCGCCACCGGTTCGGGCAGCCGACCTGCGCCATATTCACCGCAAGCCATCGGCCCTTCGTCGGGATCGAGTACGTGGACCCCGCGCGCGACCAAGGTCCTGACGTTATCCTGTGTGGCGGCATGTTCCCACATCCGCACATTCATAGCCGGCACCGCGAGCACCGGCTTGTCGGTGGCGAGCACCAGTGTGGTGGCCAGATCGTCGGCGATGCCGTGCGCCATTTTAGCCATCAGATCGGCGGTAGCGGGGCATACCACCACCAGGTCGGCCCAGCGCGAGAGCTGGATATGCCCCATCTCAACTTCGTTGGTCAAATCCCACAGCGTGGTGTGGACCGGGCTTTCGCTCAGCGCGGCGAGCGTCATCGCGGTGATGAATTTCGCTCCGCCATCGGTCAGCACGCAGCTAACCTCGCCCCCGCCCTTGCGGATCAGGCGCACCAGTTCGCAGGCCTTGTACGCGGCGATACCGCCGCCGACGACCAACAGGATCCGGGGTGAACTCATGGTGACCCGCTTGTGCAATGCCCTTCCTTTGCGCGCAACAGGCTTTGATAAGACGGCTGCATGGGGCACAGTGGCTAAATTGAAATTTATGGTAAGGGTTAATACGATGCGGATGGTGTTGATCGGACTGATATTCGTGGCCGGGATGTTCAACCTGTTTTTGGCGATCAGCTTTGTTTACGATCCCGCCGGGATGGGCGCGAGCTTCGGCCTTTCTCCCACCGGACCGCTGGGCACCGCGGTGCTGCGGGCGGATTTTACAGCCTTTTTTGCAGTGATCGGGCTGTGCATGTTGCGCGGCGCATGGAAGCGTAACGGTGATGTGCTGCTGGTTCCGGCCATGCTGTTCGGCATCGCGTTTTGCGGACGGGCGATCACCGCCTTCCTCGACGGCACTCAACCGGGGTTCTTCCAGCCGATGGGGTTCGAAGCCGCGCAGTTCATTCTGCTGGTGATTGGCTGGCGGATAGTGCCGCACCACCAGATCGACGAACTGACCGGTTAACGCGCCGCTTGCACCAATGAGCGCAGCGCGCGCGGCAGAAACGCCAGCCCGACGAACATCGCCGGGGCGATCACCGCCCCCCAATAAAAATTGTCCGGCCGCCCAGCGATCATGAACAGCAGTCCGTAACCCAGGAACAGCAGCGTGGCGGTGGTCCCCAGCGCGCTGCGCCACCCGGCCCAGCCCAGCACCATCAGCAGAATCAGCGGTCCGGCAATGTAATGCGGCAGAAACCGCAGGTTGCTCGACAAGGCCACGTTCGACAGCCAGCCTGACAGGCCGCGCAGCGCCAGCCAGCTGGGCCCGACCACATCATCGGGGCGGAGTTGCTCCGCCACGAACTGCAAATGCACCGCCAGATAGGCAAAGAACGCCGCGATCAACGCGCCCCACGCCGCGCTTTCCTTCCAATCGCGCCGCCACAGCGCCAGCGCCGCCATCAGCGCCACATAGGGCAACGCATGCTCGCGGATCGCCAAGGCCAGCGCCGCAACCAGCACCGCGCCGAGCCAGCGCTGACCCGGGCGGTGCAGCCCCAATGACAGCGCGATCAGCATCCCGGCCCACAATTCGTGCAGCACGAAGTAGTAGCGGTTTAACCCGAGCGAGGCCCCCATGAACATCAAAGCGGTCCCGATCCGCTGGAACCTTGCCCCGCCCGGCTCTTCACCCAGCCGCCGCCACCACGCCCAAACCACCGCCAGTAGCAGGGCGAGTGCGGCCACGAGCTCGCCGGGCACGAGGACTTCGGCGCCCTGCCCGCGGTCGCCCAGCCACAGATCCAGATAGGCCAGCGTCGGCAACCGCATCGCCACACCGGGGCGCAGCGGATAATCGCTCTTGCGGTGCTCAGCGGCCGCAGCAGCATAGTAACTTTCGCCGCGGCTGATCCGCTGGATCACGCGGTCGTACAGCGCCAGATCATCGTCGCGCGGGCGCTCGGCGGCCTTGGCAGCTGCTTCGCTGGTCGCGCCCCCGCCGACCGCCTCGACAAAGCCGGCGGTTGGCTTGTCCATCTTGCCGGCAGTAATCGGGACTATGGCCGCCAACCCCAGCAGCAAAACCACGGCCACGAGGAACAGCCGTGCGCAGGTTCTCGGCCAAGCTGTAAAACGATCATCACTGGCAGGTGCAGTCTGGTTCATCGCGGTCCCCTGGTTGCTCTGTGCAGCGGTGCTGCGCCACTGGCAAGCCGCAGCACCATGCGCCGCGTTAACGGCGTTAGCTTGCCATTCAGGGCTGCCGTCCTACATAGAACGCGAAAGGATCTGGTGCGCATGAACGAGGAACAGCCGAGCGGTAGTCCGTGGGTGAAAAACCTGCTGATCTGGGGCGGGATCGGTCTGGTGCTGGCGCTGCTGGTTTCGGTGTTCAACCCGCGCGGTGAGGTTGCCGCCACGCAGATATCCTATTCGGATTTCCGTGCCAAAGTCCAGGCCGGGCAAATCGCTTCGGTCCAGGTCGGTGAGAACAAAATCCTTGGCAAATACAAGGACGATAAGCCGTTCGCTACCGTGCCGATCCCCAACGATACCAGCTTGCAGGCGCTGCTGCAGGAGAGCGGCGTCAAATACGATGGCAAGCCGGCTGAGGAGAGCAGCCTGTTCCTGGTCTTGCTGGTCAATGTGCTTCCGGTGCTGCTGTTCCTTGGCCTGGCCGTGTTCGTACTGCGCCAGATGCAGAAAGGTGGGGGTGCTGGCGGGGCGATGGGCTTTGGCAAAAGCAAGGCCAAGCTGCTGACCGAAAAACAAGGCCGCGTGACGTTTGCCGACGTCGCCGGGATCGATGAAGCGCGCGAGGAACTGGAAGAAATCGTCGAGTTCCTCAAAAACCCCAGCCGGTTCGCCAAGCTGGGCGGACAAATCCCCAAGGGCGCGCTGCTAATCGGCTCGCCGGGGACCGGCAAGACGCTGCTGGCGCGGGCAATCGCGGGCGAAGCGGGGGTGCCGTTCTTCACCATTTCAGGCTCGGACTTTGTCGAGATGTTCGTCGGCGTCGGCGCCAGCCGGGTGCGCGACATGTTCGAACAGGCCAAGCGCAACGCGCCGTGCATCGTGTTCATCGATGAGATTGACGCGGTCGGCCGTCACCGCGGTTCCGGGCTTGGCAATTCGAATGATGAGCGCGAGCAGACGCTTAACCAGCTGCTGGTTGAGATGGACGGGTTTGAGGCCAACGAAGGCATCATCATCATCGCTGCGACCAACCGCCCCGACGTGCTTGATCCCGCATTGCTGCGACCCGGCCGGTTTGATCGGCAAGTGGTGGTGCCGCTGCCCGATATCGAGGGCCGCGAAAAGATCCTGGGCGTGCACATGAAGAAAGTGCCGCTGGCCCCCGATGTCGAAATGCGCACGATTGCGCGCGGCACGCCGGGCTTTTCGGGTGCGGATCTGGCCAATCTGGTCAACGAAGCGGCCTTGCTCGCGGCGCGCCGCAACAAGCGGCTGGTCGCGATGCGCGAATTTGAAGACGCCAAGGACAAAGTCATGATGGGGGCCGAGCGCCGCAGCATGGTGATGACCGAAGATGAGAAGAAGATGACCGCCTATCACGAGGCTGGGCACGCCATCGTCTCGATCAACGAAGCCGCCTCCGACCCGATCCACAAGGCCACGATCATCCCGCGCGGCCGCGCCTTGGGCATGGTCATGCGGCTGCCCGAGCGCGACAGCTATTCATACCACCGGGATCAGATGCTGGCCAACCTGTCAGTCAGCATGGGCGGGCGCGTGGCCGAAGAGCTGATCTTCGGTTACGGAAAAGTTTCATCCGGCGCGTCGTCAGATATCCAGTATGCCACGGGTCTGGCGCGTAACATGGTGACCCGCTGGGGCAT
Organism: Novosphingobium sp.; assembly: GCA_043758955.1. Taxonomy (GTDB): domain Bacteria; phylum Pseudomonadota; class Alphaproteobacteria; order Sphingomonadales; family Sphingomonadaceae; genus Novosphingobium. The sequence continues at coordinate 12,762 of JAYVML010000190.1, forward strand.
GTCCGACAAATTGGGCCCGCTCCAATACGAAGACACCCAGGAAAGCTATCTGGGGTACGGCGGCTCGGCCCGGACCATGGCTTCGGACGAAACCAACAAGCTGATCGACAAAGAAATCCGCCTGCTGGTCGACACTGCGCACAAGCGCGCGACCGACATCCTGACTGTCAACGGGGACAAGCTGCACTTGCTCGCCCAGGCCATGCTCGAGTTTGAGACGCTGTCGGGCGACGAGATCAACGAGCTGATGTCCAGCGGCAAGATCGACCGGCCCGATGCACCGACGCCGGGCAGTGGTTTGACCCCGGTGCGCGGCTCGGCAATTCCGCGGGCCGGCAAGCGCCTTGCCGGGGTGGCCGCGCGCAATCCAGGCTGAACGCGGGGCTGGCGCACGGATCAGCAGTGCCGATCGGTCCTCCTCGCTGCTCTGCGCCCTGAAGCCCCGTTCATGGTTTTGTCAGGCGCGTGCGGTCAAGGCACGACCGACATATCAACCGGGAAGCTTGCATATGAAACATCTGATAATTGTCGCACTGTCCCTGCTGGCCATGCCCAGTGCACTGCTGGCAGCGCGCGGCGACATGAACCTGGCAGCATTCATTGCCAAGGCCGACGTGCTCCAGGCCCAAGGGCCGATGGCGCTATTTTCCCCCGATCTGGAGATGCTCAAGGCCGAAGGCAAGGCGGCCGGGGAATCGTACCGGACGCGGCTGATGAGCGAACGCGCTGCTGGCCGGCCATCGAGTTGTCCGCCCGACGATGCCCAGATTGTGCCCGAGGAATTGATCGCCTTTCTCAAGAAGTACCCCGACAAGATCCGTCCGCGCTTGACCATCCGGCAAGGGGTGGCGGACTATTTCATGCATAAGTATCCCTGCGCCAGGCACTGACCGCAAAAAGCCCGCTTCCGATCAGGAAGCGGACTTTTTAAACCGGCATCGATTTCGGCCATCAACCTTCGTAGTCGCCACCGATCGATGTGTTGCGCACTGGGGCAGCGGCGGTGATCCGCAGCGCTTCGGCCGATTGGCTGAGCGAGCCGACCGCATCAACTTCGTCATCATCTTCGGGCAGCACGCGCTGGAGCGAGCTGATCACCGATTCCTTGAGCAGATCGGGGCGCACGGTGGTGTCGGCGATCTCCCGCAGCGCGACCACCGGATTTTTGTCCCGGTCACGGTCGATGGTCAGTTCGGCCCCACCCGAAATCTCGCGCGCGCGTTGCGCGGCGAGCAGCACTAGGTCAAACCGGTTAGGAATCTTGTCGACGCAATCTTCAACGGTAACGCGCGCCATGGGCACTCCAATGCAGAACAGGCCAATACACCATCGGCACAACAATGGCGGCGCTACAGGACTTGTCCCGATAAAGTCAAAAAAATTCGCAGAAGATATTGAAATAACGTGATTCTTTTTTCAAATCAAGCGTAACTGTGCCCGGCCATGTGGTCTTCAGCCAAATCACTGAATCGCGTGATCCGCGGCTCGAACCGCAGCCTGATCTTGCCGGTCGAGCCGTGGCGCTGCTTAGCCACGATCAGCTCGGCCAGCCCGTGAACCCGCTCCATGTCGGCCGCCCAGGCCGAATGCACTTCGTGGGTCTTGGCGTCATCGCCGTCGCTCGGCTGCTTGGGTTCCTTGTTGGCAATGTAATAGTCTTCGCGGAACACAAACCAGACCATGTCGGCGTCCTGCTCGATCGAGCCTGATTCGCGCAAGTCGGACAATTGCGGGCGCTTGTCCTCGCGCTGTTCGACCGCACGGGAGAGCTGCGAGAGCGCGATCACCGGCACGCCGAGTTCTTTGGCGAGCGTCTTAAGGCCGCGGCTGATCTCGGAAATTTCGTTGACCCGGTTGTCGGTGCTGCGGCCCGAGCCCTGCAGCAGTTGCAGGTAATCAACCACCACCAGCCCGATATCGTACCGCCGCTTAAGCCGCCGCGCGCGGGTCCGCAGCTGTGCGATCGACAGCGCCGGGGTATCGTCGATGTACAGCGGCAGTTCGGCGAGACGCTGGCTGGCAAACGAAAGCTGCTGAAATTCCTCGCGGCTGATCTTGCCCATCCGCAGCGCTTCGCTGCTGATCCCAGATTGCTCGGCCAGAATACGTGTGGCCAGCTGGTCGGCGCTCATTTCTAAGCTAAAGAACGCGGTTGCCGCGCCCACCGATTTATCCGGCGCAATCCCATCCGCGATGTCACGGCGCAGGCGATCGGCGGCGTTGAACGCGATATTGGTGGCGAGCGCGGTTTTGCCCATGCCCGGTCGGCCGGCCAGAATAATCAAATCCGAATCGTGCAGACCGCCGACTTTCTCGTTGATGGAGGTCAGCCCGGTGGTCTTGCCTGAGATGTGCCCGCCCGAGAGCAGCGCCTGCTCGATCATGCCGAGTGCGGTGCGGGTGGAAACCGCAAAGGGCTGCGCCTCGCTGCCAGTTGAGGCCCCTTCAGCGACCTGGTACAGCGCCGCTTCGGCCGCCGCGATTTGCTCCATTGGCTCGACGCTTTCAGACGTATCGAGCGCGGAATTGACTAGGTTGCGGCCCACCGAAACCAGTTCCCGCAGCAAGGCCAGGTCATAGATCTGATCGGCCAGTTCACGCGGCGCGAGCAGGCCTTGCCCGTCGGCGGTCAGCCGCGCCAGATAGGCCGCACCACCCAGATCCTTGAGCGCCTCGTCGGCCTCAAAATAGGGGCGCAGCGTAACCGGCGTAACCACCGCCTTACGATCAAGCAATTGCAGGATTCGCTCGTAAATCCGCGCATGCACCGGCTCGAAGTAGTGTTCGGGGCGCAGCGGCGTGACCAGTTCTTCGATCACTCGGTTATCGATCAAGCAGGCCCCAAGGAACGCCGCCTCAGCCTCGACATTGCTGGGTAGAGCGCGCGCGGCGGCTTCATCGGGGCGGGTGATCAGGTGTGTCTCGGCCATAGGAGGCGATCAATGCGCGTGGGCGCGACGCGGTGCAACCCAGTCCTCAAACGGAATATGTCCACAGGCTGTGGAAGGCGCACGGATGACTGCGATCATAGGCTGCGGATTGGCCTTGCCCCGCATTGCTGCATTTGCGAGAAGCCGCGCCAGCATGCCCGACCCCCGGATCATTCATATCGAACTCGACGAGGCGACGATCCTGTGGCGCAACGCCGATATCGAGCAAGAACGGCGCATCGCAATCTTTGACCTGATTGAGGAAAACACCTTCAAGCCGCTGCGGGTGTGGGAGGCTGGTCACCACGGCCCCTACCGGATCAGATTGGCGGTCGAAGACGGCCGGCTGGCGTTGGAAGTGGCCGATCAAGACGGGCAATTGCTCGAACTCCTGGTGCTGGGCCTCGGCCGGTTCCGCCGCTCGATCCGCGACTATTTCGCGATCTGTGACAGCTATTACCAGGCGATTCGCAAGGCCACCGCGAGCGAGATCGAGACCATCGATATGGCCCGCCGCGGCGTCCACAATGAAGCGGCCGAAATGCTGGTTGAACGGCTGGCGGGCAAGGTTGAAATCGATTTCGCCACCGCCCGGCGACTGTTCACTTTGATCTGCGTGCTGCATATCAGGGGTTGATGGGTATCCAAGCGCACCATGGCTCGTAGAACTTCCAGTCGGTCACGGCTGCGTTTGTTTGGCGCGCTGCTGTTGCTCGCCCTGCTCTTAGCCGGGTGGGGCTGGTGGAGCCTGCGTCACTGGCGCCCATCGTACACCGATTTTCCGGTCCAAGGCATCGAGGTCGGCAGCGAGGACGGCGCGGTCAACTGGAAGGCGGCTAAGGCGATTGGCGCCAGTTTCGTCTATCTTGATGCCTCCGCCAGTGCGTTTGCGCGCGATCCGGCCTTCGTGAAGAACCTTGAAGACGCCCGCGCGGCCCGGCTACAAGTCGGCGCGGTGCACCGCTACGATCCATGTCAGCCGGCGGATAAACAGGCGGCCAATTTCGTCACCGTGGTGCCGCGCGATCGCACAATGCTGCCCCCCGCGCTCGATCTCGACCTCACTGCCGAAGATTGTCCGATCAAGGTCAGCGATGCGGCTGTGACAAGCGAACTGATGACATTCCTCAACCAGATCGAAACGCACACAGGCAAGCCGACAATCCTCAAGATTTCCAGCAGATTCGAAAAGCGCTACCATCTGGCCGTGAAAATCGATCGCAACCTGTGGCTGGTGCGCACCCGCTTTCAGCCGGGCTATGCCGGGAGACCGTGGATGCTGTGGACCGCCAACGGGTTTTTGGACAGCGCAGCCAGCGATGAGCCGCTGCGCTGGGTGGTGGTCGGCCGATGAGCTGGGACCGGGAGAGCCTGATAGCAGCCGCGCGGACCGCCGCCGCTCAGGCCTATGCGCCGTACTCGGGGTTCCATGTCGGCACCGCGCTGGGCTTTGCCGACGGCGGCGTGGTCACGGGCGCGAATGTCGAAAACGCCAGCTACGGCCTGACCTTGTGCGCCGAAACGGTCGCAGTGAGCAAAGCCCTGTCAGACGGACAGCGCGGCGGGATTGAAATGATCGCGTTAATTGGCGGCAGGGTTGGGCGGGTTGGCGCGGGTGATCCCGTCACTCCGTGCGGCCGCTGCCGGCAAGTCCTGACCGAGCTAGCCCAGCTGGACGGTTGCGATCCGATGATCCTGTGCGTGGGCGAGCAAGTGGTGCTCGAGCTGCGCCTGTCAGAGCTGTTGCCGCATAGCTTTGGCCCGGCCACCCTAGCCTGATCAACGCGCTTAGCCGGCGAGCCACTCCAGCAATGATCCCAAACAATCGCGCCCCAACGCCGCGCTGCGTTCGGGTGACCAGCCTTGGGCAGCGCAGGGCAGCTCAGCATTGTCCTTGAACGGCATCTCCAGCGTCATCGCCACCGCCCCAAAACGCTCGGCCAGTTGGTTGGTCGACATGGTCAGGTTGGCTTGTTCCCTGCGCGCCGCCGGATAGCCGAGTTTGGTCTGGAAATCAGGAGTGCGGCGATCAAGAATCGTAGCATAGCGGTCGTAACCGGCCTGCTGTTGCTCGGTCCACGAAGGGATCCCCTGAAAACCCGCCAGGAACACCGCCGGAATGGACTCGTCGCCGTGCACGTCGATCGCAAAATCTACCCCGGTTTCGTCCATCGCCGTGCGTATGCACAGCACCTCGGGCGACTTGTCGGCGTTCGGCTCGGCCCATACGCGGTTAAGATTGATCCCGGCGGCATTGGTGCGCAGATGGCCCCGGCGTGATCCATCGGGATTGGCGTTCGGGACAATGTGGAACCGGCACAATTGGCGCAGCCTCCGTGCCACCGGATCACTCGGATCGGTCAGGCAATCAAGCGCGCCTTCCATCCACCATTCAGCCATGCTTTCGCCCGGATGCTGGCGGGCATAAAGCCAGACCTGCTTCGGGCCTTCGCCCAGTTCAAGGCAATCGATCGGCTGCCCGTCAATGCTGTGCCCCAGCACCCGGTGGGTGACGCCCTCGGCCAAAGCGGCGGCGCTGACCAGATCGTGATGCCGTTCCATCGAATAGGGCGCGAAATAGGCGAACCATGCGATGTTGCGTCCAGGCGTATGGGTGATGGTCAGCGTGCCGTCCTCCTCGCCTTTATCGAAAGTGGACGGCGCGCGGCCCCAGAACTCACGGTCTTCGCTGACCACGGCGTTATAGTTCGGCCAGCCGCCGGGGTATGCGGACGCGTTCAGCCCAGTAATCTTTAGGGTGATGGTGCGACCGGCGCTGCCCGAAACGCGGAAATGGAACCACTGGAAAAAGTTCGATTCGCGGTCCTTGCGGATTTTGAGGCGGGCGGTGGTACCTTCGATTGAAAGCACTTCGATATTGCCGCTGTCGAACGCAGCGTCGATTTTGATCTGGGTCATTTGACGTCGATAGTAGCTCCCGATGTGCCGGGAAAGCCCTGAAACAGCGCTTCGCTCATCTTTGGTGCGCCCAGCGCGGTGGCGGCCAGCGGAGACTTGCTCGAAACCGTGAAACTCGCGCGCCCTTCCCACAGCGTCATCGCGCTGGCCCGGTCCTTGATCGAAACCGCCAAGTCGGTTGCAATCTGGGCCGCCGGTTTGGGTGACAGGTTGAGCCCGACCCCCAGCCCCAGGCCCGATCCATAAGTGCCGGTCGACCCGCCGACCCCGACGCTGACCGGGTTCGAACCTTGCGGCTCGATCGTATGCCGCGACAGCCGGACATACGCGACCTGCGCGCCGCTGCCCGTACTGGCCTCACTGTATCCAAGCAGCACCAGTTGGCGCATCACCGCCGCGCGATAGGTCTGCCATTCGAGCGATTTGCCGTCGCTGCCAGGCGCCGGCTCGACCGCAATTGCGCCCTTGCCGAGCGGAGTAACATCAGCTGCGTGGAACCGGGTAACTTGCACCGGCCCAACCGGCGTGACGCAGCCCGCCAAGGCGGCAGATATGATAATACTGATGGCCAAAGTGAGACGCTTCATCGCTAGCGACCTTTCCGACGTTGCCGATGCAATCCTGCGGCGTTTCAGTTGCAGACGCAAGGGCTTAGCGACGTGTCCGCGTCTCGCCAATGCGCGTTGGGAACCCGTCAAACAGCCCAGCGGACAACTTGTCGGCAATCGTTTGATCGCTCCACCGGGCATCGCCCGCGCGCGTGATGATTTCGGCGTAGCCTTCCCACAACACCTGCCCGCTGGTCCGGTCGCGGATCCTGGTTTCAAGCCGGGTCGAGAGCAGCGCCCCGCGCGGTTTCGACCCATCGATCGCAATCCCCACGCCCAGCATGGTGCCGCGGTTTGACAGGCCCATGTCCATCTCACCGCTGATCGGATTGTGTTTGGCCTCGGCGGGCGCCGCCTCGATCCGCACGATCCGCACTTCGGCAACTTGCCCGCCGGTCGACAGGGTTTGGGCAGTATCATAACCAGCGTGGACCAGGCGATCTTCGACCGCTGCCTCAAACGTGGCACTGAACTTGGTGGTGTTAGCAGGGTTGTCTGCACCATCGTCGGCTTGGGTCTGCATGGCCACTACTGTGATCGGGCCATGCGCCAGCGCAAGCGCAGCATCGCCTGCGATCCGAAACCGGCTTATTTCAACCAAGCCCTCGCTCGATCCTCTGCTGCGCTGCGGCCCGCTGCTCCAGCCAGTCCGATCATCCCAGCCTCCCCGCTGAGCCAACAAGATGCTGCTGGATAAGGCCAGGCCGGTGAGAATCACAGTCTGAAGCAGGGTCGAAGGGGCCAGGCGCATGTGCATCCTAATGCTGGAATGGGCAGGTGCGACCACCGTTGGACCCGCCAGCTTGCGCTACGATGAACGCAGGTGTCCGGGTAGCGGTATTAATCACTTGATCGCCAAGTCCTGCTAGCGGATGGCCGCATCATGACCCACAAATGTCCCGTACTCGTGACTGGCGGTGCCGGCTATATTGGTAGCCACGCGGTGCTCGCGCTGGTCGATCAGGAATGGCCGGTAGCGGTGATTGACAATCTGACCACCGGCTTTCGCTGGGCGGTGCCAAAAGGGGTGCCGTTTTACGAAGGCGATATCGAGGATGGCGTACTGCTGGCCCGGATTTTTGCTGAACAGTCCACGGCTGCGGTGATGCATTTTGCCGGGTCGATCATCGTCCCCGAATCGGTCGAAAACCCGCTCATGTATTATCACAATAACACGGCCAAGAGCCGCGCGCTGATCGCTGCTGCGGTGGCCGCCAAGGTGCCGCATTTCATCTTCAGTTCGACCGCAGCGACCTATGGCATTCCCGAACACTCGCCGGTCAGCGAGGACTGTCCGCGCCTGCCGATCAATCCCTATGGCAGGTCCAAGCTGATGACCGAGACGATGCTGGCGGATATTGCGGCGGCCCATCCGCTCAACTATTGCGCACTGCGCTATTTCAACGTCGCTGGGGCCGACCCGCGCGCCCGCGCGGGGCAATCGACCGCCGGGGCAACGCACCTGATCAAAGTTGCGGTCGAGGCGGCGCTAGGCAAGCGGGGCCATGTCGAGGTTTACGGCACCGACTATGCCACTCCTGATGGCACTGGAGTGCGCGATTATATCCATGTCAGTGATCTGGCCGCCGCGCACGTCCTCGCGCTTGAGGCGCTGATCGCCGATCCATCTGAATCGATGATCATGAACGCGGGATATGGCCGGGGGTTCTCGGTGCTCGAAGTGCTCGATGCGGTTGACCGGGTGACCAATCTGACGATCGAGCGCAAGCTGTCCCCGCGCCGCGCGGGCGATCCCGATGCGCTGATTTCGGACAATGCCAAGATCAAGTCCACGCTGCCGTGGGTACCGCAATACGCTGATCTAGATGTGATTGTGACGCATGCGCTGCAATGGGAGCGCAAGCTCGGCGAACTACAGGGTTAAGCTTGACTTAGGCCGGACTCGTCCGTAACGGCGCACCTTCAATTTCAAGCGGCAATGTCCGCTGCCGAGGAACCCATGAAGATTCGCAACAGCCTCAAGTCGCTTAAAGGTCGTCACCGCGATAACCGCGTAATCCGTCGCCGTGGGCGCACTTATGTGATCAACAAGACCAACGCACGCTTCAAGGCACGCCAGGGCTGAACCCCGGCGGTGCGGGCCGATCGATCGCCCGCGCGCAAAAATTCCGGCCCGCCTCCCCACCCGGAGCGCGGGCCGAAATCGTTTTGCCAGCCGGAGTTTGGTGCATGACCGATCAAATCGAAGCCGTCGTATTCGATATCGGGAACGTGCTTGTGCGCTGGGAGCGCGACTTGCCGTTCCGCCGCCTGATCCCCGATGCGGCGGCGCGGGCCTATTTCATGGACACCGTCATCCCACTCGCATGGCACGCTGAGCACGATGGTGGGCGCAACGCAGAAGAAATGATCGCAGAACGCACTGCGCAATTCCCAGAACATGCCGCGCTGATTCGCGCTTGGCTGACGCACTTCAATGAAACGATCCCCGGCCCGGTTCCGGGCAGCCCGGCGTTGGTCGAGGAACTCTCCGCGCGCCGGGTGCCGCTGTACGCGATCACCAACTTCGGCGCGGATACCTGGGCCGGGTTCGCGCCCGGTTGGCCGCTGGCCGCGCGGTTCAGCGACATCGTGGTCTCAGGCGACGAACGACTCGCCAAGCCTGATCCGGCGATTTACGCGCTGGCAGCGGCGCGCTTTGGCCGCGTGCCCGGATCGATGCTGTTCATCGATGATAGTTTGGCCAACGTCGAGAGCGCCCACGCCTGCGGTTGGCACGCGCATCATTTTATTGATGCGACGGGACTGCGAGACGAGCTGGTCGAGCGCGGTTTGCTGCCATAAAAAAGACCCTCGCTTCCGCAGAAGCAAGGGTCAGGGGGGCTGTTCGGGAATGTGGCAATGGCGGCTTAGCCAGCGTTGCACTTCGTCAGGTCGTCCGCGCTGAATTCACCCTTCGGGCCGGTGAATGACGCAAGCTGGCCAAACGATCGGGCGACCTTGATGCAAGTGTTGAGCGGACGCGCACCGTCAATCGCGCCGCTGCAAGCATCGCCGGCGCATTTCCAGACCACATCGCCGACAATCTTGTCCTTAGGTGCAGCGAGCGCTGCGGCCAGCTTGGCCGAATAGTGCGTCACGTCCGCGTGGGCCGGAGTGACGGTGGCCGAAAAACTCAGCAAAGTTCCGGCAAACGCAAGACCGGCGACAAACAGGCTGCGCGAGAGCTGGTTCGAAAGAATGGTATTCATGATAATTCCCCTTCTGGTTGGGCACGCAAGGATCGAAAGGGGTCGCCCTGTGTTCCTGGGGAGGAGGGGCGACTCGATTTGCGTTGCTAATAGCTACCTATCCTGATAGGTTTTCAGTTGCAACTAGAAACTGTGCATTGCAGCAAAGATTATTTTGTCGGCGATGAAGCGCAATTGCGGTAGGTTGCAATTTGGGATTGAGGAACTGCCATGGGAAAACTGCGCGAACCGCTCAATGACATGCAGAATTGCGGGCTTCCCGCAGCGCTCGAAGTCATGGGTGAACGCTGGTCGTTCATGATCCTGCGCGCCGGTTTCAACGGCCTGCACCACTTTGAGGAATACCTCGGCGTGCTCGGGATCGCCCGCAACATCCTGTCAAACCGGCTTGCCCGGCTGGTCGAACACGGCATTATGCGGCGCGAGGCCCTGCCCGAAGATCGCCGCAAGATCGAATACCGGCTGACCGCCAAAGGCCTCGACCTGCTCCCCGCGATGCTCGCGCTGCGCCAATGGGGCGAAAAGTACGGCGAAGGCATCCCGTCGAACCCCGTGCTGTGCGACGAACGCGACGGCCAGCCGATCGCCCTGATCGGCATCCACGCGCACGACGGGCGGGTGCTTGGCCCGATGGAACTCGAATGGCGTGATATTGCCGATGTGGGGAAGGCACCAGTTGCGGATGCGGCGCGGCCGCAGGTTAGCGCGCTGCGTTAATCTCAGGGCATTGGCGCCATTTCGACCTCCAACCCTAGACTTCGGGAACGGCTAGAAGTTACGGTCGCAATCTGCATGGCTTACTTTGGCTCATCGATACCATTGATAATATTTGGGTTCGAAGGGTTGTGGCTGATGAAGATCCTGCTTTTTTCGGGCCTACCATTGCTGCTGTTGACACTTCTGGCAGGCTGGATCTTTGCGGCAAAAATTGCACGACATCCATGGCGATGGTCGATGGGTGCTGCAATAGCTTCTGTCGCTATAAGCGGAGCAGCAATGTGGTTCTTGACACGATCATCGATAGGCTTGCTTAGCATCATGCCAGCTGCGGTTGCTCCCTTTTCGTTTCGGCTAGCCATGAAACTAGTTCAAACTCAACGCCCCTACGCCCTAGGCGCGACACGGCGATAACTCAGCGCCTCGGCCACATGGATGCGCCCGACCCCCTCCAGCCCAGCCAGATCCGCGATCGTCCGCGCAACGCGCAGCATCCGGGTATAGCCGCGCGCGGACAGGCGCATCGCTTCGGCAGCTTGCAGCAAGAGCTTGCGTCCGGCCTCGTCGGGGGTGGCGTGGGCCTCGAGCAGATCGCCATCGAGTTCGGCATTGCTGCGCTTTTTGGTGCCGACCAGCCGGGCGAGCTGAACTGCGCGCGCCGCCGCCACCCGCGCGGCGACTTCGGCGCTGCCCTCCGCCGGGGGCGGCAGGCCCAGATCGGCAGCGCTGACCGGATCGACTTCGACGTGTAGGTCGATCCGGTCAAGCAGCGGCCCGGACACTTTGCCCTGATAGTCCGCCGCACATCTGGGAGCGCGCGAACACGCCAGCGCCGGATCACCCAGATGCCCGCAGCGGCACGGGTTCATCGCCGCGATCAACTGCACTCTGGCAGGGAACGTGACGTGGGCATTGGCCCGCGCGACATCGACCACGCCGGTTTCCAGTGGCTGGCGCAGCGAATCGAGCACCGCTCGCTGAAATTCCGGCAGCTCGTCCAGAAACAGCACCCCCAGATGCGCCAGGCTGACCTCGCCCGGCCGCACCCGCAGCCCGCCGCCGGTTAGCGCCGCCATTGAGGCCGAGTGGTGCGGGGTGCGGAACGGGCGGACCTGGCTGATCCGGCCATCCACCAGCGTGCCCGCGACCGATGAGACCATTGAGGTTTCCAGCGCTTCCGGCATTATGTAGCAAACGCACCAACGTAATGCTAGATGTAATCGCTCGCAGTGCGTATTGTCCCCATATGACGGACTACGCTGTGGACGCGCTCAAGCGAAAACGTGCCGAGATGACGGGCGAGATCGCGTTATGCCATGCGCGGCTGCACGAGCTGGCGAACGACCTTGAGCATTTGGACGGCACTCTGCGGCTGTTCGCGCCGGACTTTGTGGCTGAGAGTGTCTTGCCCAAGGTGTTTGTCCCGCCAAAGTCATGGAGCAAGCGCGGGGAAATGAGCCGCTCGGTGCTGTCGATCCTGCGCGTTGCCAAGGGTCCGCTGACTGCGCGCGAGATTGCGTCAATGGTGGTCGGTCAGCGCGGGTTGGATAACGACCCCGGCATTCTCAACATTATGACGCGGCGCGTGGCGGGCGTGCTGCGCGACAAGCGCGAGCGGGGCCTTGTGCGCTCGCTTGAAGAGACGGGACTGTGGTTACAGTGGGAAGTGGTGCGTTAGGTACGTCAACACTCGCAAAGCTCATAAAGGTGGCATTGATATAAAATATATTAAGCCTTCCCCGCGCCGTGGTATTGCTTCCATTCACGTCTATCTGCATAACTCGTTATGCGAGGGAGCCGTAGACGATGGTATTCGTCTTCACTTTCGATACGTGTTCGATTTATTAATCGGAACCGTCGAGTATCTCCTTCGTTGGACTGATGCGGATGCAACGTCGAGGAGTAACCTTGTGCCAACCAATCTCGTGACGGATGCCGGCCTGATCGCACGTCTGACGGCAGCGGCTAAGCGTGGCGTTTCCCCCGCTGAGCGTAGGCTTCAGCGCGTTTCGTTTGTATATGGCAACCTGCCAAAAGGCAGCTCCATGTCAAAGCATGAAGTCGAGGAAGCGCTTGAGCGGCTAGATGTCATGGAGGGGCGGGGCTAATTCGGCTTGTTCGTTTTCGAACTTGTCGGGAGCGAAGCTAACCCCGTTTATGCCAAACTGGCGGTCGAGAACTTAGATCGCCAGTACAGCTTTCTACAATCCATTGTCGAAGCGTCCATCGCCCTGGGGCAACCGATGCTCTCAATCGAGGTCATAAAGGCCCTCAACTATCACGCCATCTCCTGCCTGCACGTTAGTGCGGGCGAGTTTCGACCATGCTCGGTCAAAGTTGGGGATGGCGAAACCGAATATATACCGCCCGCGCATTTCCAAGTCCCCGCCTTGATGCAGATGTTCACCAACTTGGTAAATCGCAATTGGTTAGAAAATGACCCAGTAACGCTGGCTGCGTTCGTCCTCTGGCGGCTGAACCATATTCATCCTTTCGTGAATGGAAATGGCCGAACTGCAAGAGTCTCGGCCTATTTTGTGCTTTGTTTGAAGGCGGGCGGCTGGCTACCAGGCAAGAAGCTGTTGCCAGAGCGCCTTGTCGAAAAACGGCCTGAATATGTGACCGCCTTAAAGGCAGCAGATGCGGCCTCAAATGCTGGCGCCGTCGATATCAGCGTTCTTCACGCCATGATGGCCGTCTGCTTGATGAGCAGATGAACGAAGCGGATGAAAGCCAAGCCGCCGAACTCAATCCTGCTTCTGCCAATAACCTGCCCAGCGACGAGACACCCCGCTAGCTAGCGCGGCTACCCCGACCATTGCAGTCTGATTGCCGTTACATACGCGGCGATTGTCTTCGCGCCATGAAGCCTCTGCGGCATAGCTGGCGAGATATGGCCCTGCGATGTGGTGGTGCGTCCCGATTTCCATCCGGCGAAGGCGCGAAAAGAACGACTCAGCCTGATTGGTGCAGGCCAGACCGTCCGAATATGAGTGCTGGTGATTGATGCGGAACGTTTCGAACTTGCTGTGCAGCGTATCCCAATGGCTCGCCTCGTCGGCGTGGACGCTCGCCATGTGATGAATGCGTGAGGCAACAATCTCGCCGCCAAGGGCTTCGCTGCGGGCAACCACAGTTATCGACTCACCGCCGCGTTCGCGCCCGACAACAACGACCTGGCGCTTGCCAGTCTGATAGATTGCAAGGCGGCGGTCACGGCGCTCTGTCTTGCGATTGGCCGGGCGAATGTGACCACCAAAATACGCACCGTCTAGCTCGACCTCGCCCTTGAGGGTCTGCGCCATATCCTCTGCGGCCATCGCTTCGCGCAGCTTGTGCGAGAGAACGAAGGCGGTCTTGTATTGCACGTCCAGATCGCGGCTGACTTGCAACGCTGACACGCCCTTGGCCCCGTTCACAAAGATCACAATCGCCGCCAGCAGATCGGTGAACGATAGCTTGCGCGAGGCAAAGATCGTGCCGCTGGTGACGCTGAATTGGTGATGACAGGCAGCGCACTTGAATTTGCGGCGGGTTAAAAGATTGTAACTGTGAGTGCAGCCGCAACGCGGGCAGACGGCCTCTCCTTCCGTTTCGGGCCAGCGCATCTGGCAGAAGGTCTGATAAGCAACCGCCTCGCCCATGCGGAACACAGCCTTCAGGCTGAGCGATCGAGCGGCGGAAGAGAGCAGAAAGTGTTGCATTGTCATTGTATCCAGTGCCTATGCACTGTATATAGTGATGCCTATGCGGCCTTGTCAATGGCAAACGTATCGCATATAGTCGATTTATCATCATTGGAGATACGTTGTGTCTGACACGGTATGGGAAGCGAAGGTCAAGGGGCTGCTCAAGGGCGAGCTAAAGCGCCGCAATGTCTCCTACGGCCAGCTGGTCGCTAAGCTGGCTGAGATTGGGGTTGTGGACTCTGAGCCGAATATCAGGAACAAGCTGAGCCGTGGCAAATTCACAGCGGTGTTCTTAATCCAATGCCTAGAGGCTATCGGCTCCTCATCATTGCGGTTGGACTAGCCACACTAGGGGCAAGCAATTTCCCAGAACGTCCCGGCGCAACCGAACAAAAGAAGGCCGAGCAAGGCGAGCAGCAAGGCGCGCCAGCGGTTCCGCCCCACGTCAAAACCGTCGAAGCGGTCGAGAGCGCGGAATATCAGAGGCCATGCGAACAACATCGGGACAATCGCAATTCCGATCTTTGCGCTCAGTGGAAGGCTGCCGATGCGGCGCTTGATGCTGCCCAATGGGCCAAATGGCAGTTTTTCCTTGGGATAGCTGGCGCTGTCGGCCTGTTGATGACTATCTATTACACCCGTCGCGCGGTTCTGGCCGCTATCGCTTCCAACAAAAACGCCCAAGATTCTTTGACCCATGCGAAGGCGATGGCGAGTGTCGAGTTGCGACCCTACCTCCATATTGATGAGATTAAATCGCAGCCATCTAGGGGACACGCCGGAGCCGGGTTTGTCGTTATTCGGATAAAAAATTTCGGGTCCACCCCAGCGATAGATTTTCGCCTGGAGGCCGGAGTTGAAATTCTGAATACCGCCAAAAGCGACCTTTTGCGAAAGATCACACTGCGCCGTTACCCCTCCGTCAATGAAATACCGCCGGGGCATACTGCCCAGATTGAGATTAAGGGCCTGCCCCAAGGTTCCTACTTCGGCACTGGGTCCGCTTATTTTTGCACGGTCAAATTCTGCTACTCCGACAAGTTTGGATCGGAGCACATGCGCTGGGAAACCTACAAGGCTGAAGCGTCCCCCAGTGGGAGCAAAGAATTCCGGTTCTTTCGCCACAACTAGCGCTGACGCCACACCTGCACCGCAAACGATGGCAGCCGCAATCGCTGCCAGCGCCCAACGCCTAACCATTGGTTCTGCCTTTTGCCGTGCTACGATCTCCGCTTACTGAGTCGGGGGGATCGATATGTGGTGGCACGTTGCTTGTGATGCTTTGGGCGCTGGGAAATGCCTCTCGATCACTTACGGGGGTTACGCTCGCGTTGTTGAGGTCCACGCAGTTGGAACCACGACCGAGGGCGACCCCATCATGCGGGCTTACCAAATCAGGGGCGGCAGCAAGAGCGGGAACCCCGTTCGCTGGAGGCTGTTCCGCTTGGACCGCACTTGGCAATACGCCGTCACTAATGAAGCGAGCCAAGCTCCCCGAACTGGGTATAAGCGCGGTGACAAGGCGATAACGTTCATACGCTGCCAAATCTAACCCGCCGCAGTTGCACGGCCCCGGCAGACACGCAGGGGCATTGTAGACGGCGCAATCCGACCAATGGCCGATATTCTGCAATTCTTGTTTCAAGGCGCTCACTCCTTTATCGGAGCGGCATTGCAAACGCTGGCAGACGTATCGCCCATAAGGGCGTTTGAGTCTGCTTTGGTGCGTTTGCTACATAATGCCGAGCGCTTCGGCCGGAGTAAGCCGGGGCAGGATTCCGGGCAGGCAGCTCGCCAACAACGATTTGCCCGCGCCCGGTGGCCCGATCATCAGCAGATTGTGGCCCCCCGCCGCGGCAATCTCCAGCGCGCGCTTGGCGCTCTCTTGGCCTTTGACTTGCTTTAGGTCCGGGCCGAACCCGGGCTCTTCGGCAATCCCCAGCGCAGGTTCGGGCAAGTGCTGCACGCCTTTGAGGTGATTGAGCAGACTGACCAGATTGGGCGCGGCAAGGATCGGTATGCCGCTGGCCCAGCGCGCCTCGCTGCCTTGCGCGGCGGGACAGATCAGCCCTTTGTCCTGCCCGCTGGCGTGGAGCGCGGCGAGCAGCACGCCCGGCGTGGCGATGATCCGGCCATCCAGTGACAGTTCCCCCACCGCGACGAAATCGCCGAGCTGTTCAGCATCGGTCACGCCCATTGCAGCGAGCAGCGCCAGCGCGATCGGCAGATCGTAGTGCGAGCCTTCCTTGGGCAGATCGGCCGGCGACAGGTTAATCGTGATCCGTTTGGGCGGCAGTGACAGCCCCATTGCGGAGAGCGCCGCGTGGACCCGCTCCTGACTTTCCTTGACCGCCTTGTCCGGCAGGCCAACCACATTGAAGCGCGGCAACCCCGGCGCAATCTGGCACTGCACTTCGACCCCGCGCGCCTCAAGCCCCAGATAAGCCACCGTCCGAACCAGCGCGACCAAGTAATGCCCCCAAGTGTTAGCGCTTAATACTTAGGTGATGGCGCAGTCGCCGGGCGCTGTCGAGCCAATAGCACCGCAATGGCTGAACTTGTGGAAAAGGCGATCTTAACCTTGGCTATTGGCAAGCCGGTAACAGGCCCGCGCCGATTAGAGTGGCATGCGCCTGATTGCTGCCCTTGCCTGTTCGATGATCGCGCTGGCCGCGGTGCCGGCCGCAGCGCAAATGACGGTGACTTACGAGACGACCGAGGTCAGCGAATATCCCGTCGACGCTACCGCCGCCAGCGGCTCCGAACGGTTTGTCGCCTCCACGCCAGCCGCCGTGCCACGCGGGATCGCCAGTTTCGGCCCGTTCCGCGTGCTCGATCAGCGCCGCGCCGCGCTGGTCGATGCCACCGACGAAGCCAGCCCGGCGCAATTCCAGGCGATGCTGCGCGCTTATCCCGGGATCGCACTGATCGAGATGATCGAATGCCCCGGGACCGAGGATGACCGGGCCAATCTGCGGCTGGGGCGAATGATCCATGCGCGCGGGATCAGTACGCATGTTCCGGCGGGCGGCTCGGTCCGGTCGGGCGGGGTCGAGCTGTTCCTCGCCGGGGTTAGCCACCGCGCCGATCCGGAGGCGGAATTTGCGGTGCACAGCTGGGCCGATGAAGATGGACTGGAAGCCAAAGACTATCCGGCCAACGCGCCGGAGAACCGCGCCTATATCGATTATTACGAGGACATGGGCATGCCAGAACCGCAGGCGCGCGCGTTCTATGCCATGACCAATTCGGTCCCCAATGCGCAGGCCAAATGGCTGGGGTCCGCCGAAATCGGGCGATGGGTGCATCTAAATTAGGCTACTTGCGCTTGACTCGCCCAGCGCCCTCCAGTAACGGCCCGCCTCTGTAATCGGGCCTCCGCACTGACGGGTCCGCAGTCCAAAGTATTCCTGAGGTTTTGAAATGAAGCGCACCTTCCAGCCCAGCAATCTTGTTCGTGCACGCCGTCACGGCTTTCGCACCCGCTCAGCCACGGTCGGCGGCCGCAAGGTGCTCGCTGCGCGCCGTGCCCGCGGTCGCAACAAGCTGAGCGCCTGAGCGACAATCCCGCCATGCCTGTCCTTACGCGGCGGGCTGATTTTCTAGCCGCAAACCGGGGCCTGCGCGTGGCGCGTCCCGGTTTTGTGCTGCTGGTAAACCCCAATCCGCACAATCTGGTACGCTTCGGCATCACCGTTACCAAGAAAATCGGCAATGCAGTGGTCCGCAACCGGATGAAGCGGCGCTTTCGGGCGCTGCTGCGCGAACGGCTCCCGGAGCTGGGGCTGGCAGCGCACGATCATGTGCTGATCGGCCGCGACGGCGGGGTTGAGCGCGATTTTGCCCGACTACGCGAAGAATTGGGCGCGGCACTGGCGCGCGCCGCGGCCGGTCGGGGTGATCCCATGCGCAAACGCAAGTGAAACACCTTATGATCCTGATCGTGCGGGGCTGGCAAGTGGGTCCTTCCCGGATCCTGCCGCCCAGCTGCCGATATGCCCCATCGTGCTCGCAATATGCGATCGAAGCGCTGAGCAAATACGGCGCGATTAAGGGTGGCTGGCTGGCCGCGAAGCGTATACTGCGCTGCCAGCCGTGGGGTGGGCACGGCCATGACCCGGTGCCTTGATTAGCGCAGCCGCCTTCCCATCTGACACAAAGCATTGAAGCAAGGGCCCCAAGTGGACAAGCAGAACTTACGCAATATGCTCTTGGCTGGGGCCTTGACCGTGGTCATCCTAATTGGGTGGGATGCGGTAATGCGGCATTACTACCCCAACATGAACAAGCCCCCGGAAGCTGCGGCCAGCATGCCTGCCGCCGGAACCAATAGCGTTCCCTTGCCGCAAGCGTCCGCCACCACCAAGCCGACCCGCGAGGGCGGGCTGACTGACACCGCCGACCAAGTGCTGGAGGCCAAAGATCTCGCCACGGCGCTCAATCCGGCCACGCGTGTGCCAATTGCCGCGCCGGGATTGTCGGGTTCAATCAATCTGGTGGGCGGCGTGGTCGATGATCTGTCGACCAACCGCCATACTGCGGCGGCCGAAAAGAACAGCCCGGCACAGCGGATTTTCTCGCCAGCAGGCACCCCCGCGCAGCAGTTCGCGCAGTTCGGCTGGGTCAGCCCCGATAATGCTGCCGGTGCCGCGCTGCCCAGCGGGTCGACCCAGTGGACCGCGCCAGCCGGGGCCAAGCTCACCCCGCAAAGCCCAGTTACGCTGACCTGGGCCAATGGCGCGGGCCAAACCTTCACCCTGACTTATGTGATCGATGCCGATTATATGATCACGGTCACGCAAGCGGTAGCCAACGCTGGCGCTGCGCCGCTGATGGCTAAGCCCTATGCCTTGATCACCCGCACCAGCAAGACCGCCAGTATCAGCACGATGAATCTTCATGCGGGTCCGTTCGGATCATTCGATAGCAAAGTCGATTTTGGAATCGGCTACACTTCAAGTGGTTGCGGTTTCACGTCATGCGAAGACCTGACAAAAATGGGTGCGCTTACGCCTCCAGGCAAGGCCGACTGGATCGGCTTCACTGACATCTACTGGATGAGCGCGCTGATCCCCGACAAAACCGGCGCGACCAGCGACTTTCGCTCGCTCGGCTCGGGCCTGTTCCGCGCCAACTTGATTTATCCACTCGCCACGGTCGCGCCGGGTCAGAAACAGGCGCTGACGACGCGACTTTTCGCCGGGGCGAAAGAAAGCTCGGTACTCGACAAGTACGAGGCAGCGGGAATTCCCAAATTTGGTCTGGCGATCGACTGGGGCTGGTTCCGCTGGTTCGAAAAGCCGATCTTCGGGCTGCTCAAGCTCCTGTTCGGGCTCACCCACAACTTCGGTGTGGCAATCATCCTGCTCACCCTGATCGTGCGCGGGCTGATGTTCCCGGTCGCGCAGCGCCAGTTTGCCAGCATGGCGGCAATGCGCGCGATCCAGCCCAAGATGAAGGCGATCCAGGAACGCTACAAGGACGACAAGCCCAAGCAGCAGCAAGAAGTGATGGCGCTGTATAAGCAGGAAGGCGTCAACCCGCTCGCCGGCTGCCTCCCGATCTTCCTGCAGATTCCGGTGTTCTTCGCGCTGTACAAAGTGCTGACCCTGTCGGTCGAAATGCGCCACCAGCCGTTCGCGCTGTGGATCAAGGATCTGTCCGCGCCCGATCCGGCGCATATCCTCAACCTGTTCGGGATGTTGCCGTTCAATCCGCCCGCGTTCCTCGCGATCGGAGTGCTGGCGCTGCTGCTGGGGATTTCAATGTATTTCCAGTTTAAGCTCAACCCGGCGCAGATGGACCCTGCGCAGCAGCAGGTGTTCGCGTTCATGCCGTGGATCATGATGTTCGTGATGGCGCCGTTCGCAGCCGGGCTGCTGATTTACTGGATCACCTCGAACTTCCTGACAATTGCACAGCAGGCCTTTCTTTATTCGAAGCATCCGCAATTGAAGGCGCAAACTGCAAAAGCGAGTGAGGACGCCACCCGGGCCAAGACCCGCGGTGCCTGACCGGTCGCCCGAACAGCTACCCGATCTGGAGGACCAAGCCGATCTAACCGAGGCCGCGCGGCGGCTGTTCGCGGGGCCGGTGGTGTTTCTCAAGTCGGCGCCGTCGCTGCTGTACCTGCCCGATCCGACGGTGCCCGAACTGGCCTTTGCCGGGCGCTCCAATGTTGGCAAAAGCTCGCTTCTCAACGCGCTGACCGGGCGCAAGTCGATTGCCCGGGCTTCGGTTACCCCAGGCCGCACGCAGGAGTTGAACTTCTTCGAAGTCGGCGAGCCGGCGGTGCTGCGGCTGGTCGACATGCCAGGTTACGGCTATGCCAAGGCTCCGAAGTCGATCGTCAAGCAATGGCAGCAGGTGGTGCGCGATTACCTGCGCGGGCGCGCGGTGCTGAAGCGCACGCTGGTGCTGATCGATGCCCGCCACGGTCCCAAGGATGTCGACGTGGAGATGATGAAGATGCTCGACGCGGCCGCGGTGGGTTACCGGCTGGTGATCACCAAGGCTGATAAGATCAAGGCCAGCGAGCTTGAAGCGTCGCTGCTCGCTACGCAAACCGAAGCGCGCAAGCATTCCGCCGCGTTCCCGGTGATCCACGTCACCTCGGCCGAAAAAGGCATGGGCATCGCCGAACTGCGCGCTGCGGTGCTGAGCGACGCGGCGATCTGACACCGATTTTCGCAAAGGATACTGATGTCTGCTATTGCTGCTGCCGGAACTGCCCGGTTGGGATCGTTCAGCGTTAACCGGATGGGCTATGGCGCGATGCAACTTGCGGGGCGCAATGCCTTTGGGCCGCGCGATGCGCAGGCTGGGGCGGCGGTGCTGCGCGAAGCCGTGGCACAGGGCGTCAACCACATCGACACCAGCGATTATTACGGGCCGTATCTGGTCAACGAGCTGATCCGCGACGCGCTATCGCCCTACCCTGACGATCTGGTGCTGGTGACCAAGATCGGCGCACGCCGCGATGCGCAGGGCAACTGGCTGCCGGCATTCAGCCGCGACGAGATGTGCGCGGCGGTGCATGACAATCTGCGCCGGCTGGGCCGCGACGTGCTTGATGTGGTCAACTTGCGGCTGATGTTTTCTCCGCTTGGCCCAGCCGAAGGTTTGCTTGAAGAACCGCTGACGATCCTGGCCGAATTGCAACATCAAGGGCTGATCAAGCACCTGGGGGTGAGCAATGTCACCCCCGCGCAGGTCGCCGAAGCGCGCGCCTTGACCGAGATCGTGTGTGTCCAAAACGCCTACAATATCGCCAATCGCGGCGACGATGCACTGATCGATGACTTGGCGGCGGCAGGGATTGCCTATGTGCCGTTCTTCCCGCTCGGCGGGTTCGCCCGGCTGCAATCGGCGGAGCTCGACCGAGTGGCCAAACAAGCAGGCGCAACCGCGCTGCAGGTCGCGCTGGCCTGGCTGCTGCAGCGCTCGCCCAACCTGATGCTGATCCCCGGGACATCGTCGCTTGGCCACCTGCAACAGAATTTTGGTGCGGCCGAACTGGTGTTGCCGCCCGAAAGCATTGCGCGGCTGGATGCGATTGCCGCGTCAGGCGGATAGCGCCGCCGGCTTGCGCTGGGCGCTAGAACACCAGCGGGCCTAGCTCGGCCCCGCTTAGCCGGACGTGCATGATCCGCGCCAGTGTCGGCGCGATGGCACGCATGTCGATCTCGCCCAGCGACCGGTGCGCGGGAATGTCGGGACCCATGATCAGGAAGGTGGAGCGCATTGCCGGGTTTGCCGGAAACCAGCCGTGCGTGCCCTTGATGGCTGCGGGGCTAGTCATTCCTCGGGCCAGATCGACAAATCTGCCCGCCTCGCTGCCGGGGGCGAAATCGATGAAGAAGCTGGCAGCAGGATTGCCGCGCATGGTGGCAATTTGCTGGGCCGTGACAATCGCGGCAATGCCGTTGGCAGGATCGGCCTTGAGCTGCGCGAGCAGCGCCCCGACCCGCTGCTGCAACGCCGTATCGCCGGGCCGCGCCAACACCACTGCGGCGCTTCCGCCCGCTGGCCACGGCATCGCCTCCCAGCTCTTGATTTTGCCGCCACCATCGAGCGCGATTAGGCCGCCATCGATGAACGCGCGAAACAGGTTGGTGTCGCGGGCAACGGGGGCGAAGCCGTGATCGCTGACCACCGCGATCACCGCATCGGGGTGCGCGGTGCGTTCGGCGCGGATGATCAACCCGACCGCCGTATCGATCCGTTCCAGCACCGCATGCGCGCTGGGTGTGTCAGGCCCGTCCTGATGCTGTTGGTGATCAAGCGCGGTCAGGTACACCGTGGCGAAGCCCGGGCGATGGCGGCGGATCAGCGCGACTGCAAAGCGGGCGCGATTCTCATCGCCCTCGATCGTTTCATCAATGCCCTGCGCGTAAGTCTCACGGGTTGCCGCTTGGAGCTCGGGGATCAGCCCGGGGGAGGCCAGCGCGCCCAGCAACTTGGCATCGTCAGCGTGGCCAGTGCGCCAGATCTGCGGCAGGTTCCAGGTGATACCCTTGGCGCCGACGCTGACCGGCCAGTGGACATTGCCGACGGTGATCCCGGCGGCCGCGGCCACCGACCACAGTGTCGGCAGCTTGATGTCGCTGGCGAACCAGAACCAGCCGCTGGAATTGATCTGCATCGGATCGAAGGTGGTGTTGCTGACAATCCCATGCCGCGCCGGGCTTGCCCCGGTGAGCAGCGTAGTGTGGCTGGGATAGGTCAACGTTGGCAGGACCCCGACAACCCCGGTAGCATAGGACCCAAGCGTAACGAACCGCCGCAGATTGGGCACTTTGAGCCCGCGCTGCTCGGCTTCAAGCACATCGCCCGGGCGAAGGCCATCGATCGAAATCAGCAGCAGCGGCGCAGCGGCGGCCGGTGCCGCGAAGGCGACCAGCGCCGCGATAGCAATGACAAATCGGCGCAGCATCCCAAATTCTCCTAGTTCGCGAACAGTTGCCCCAGATCAGCAAAGGCCTTCATCTCGATCGCATTGCCCGATGGATCGCGGAAGAACATCGTCGCCTGCTCGCCCGGCTCACCCTTGAAGCGAATGTATGGCGCAATCTCGAACGTGATGCCTGCCGCCGTAAGCCGGTCGGCCAGCGCCTGCCAGTCAGCCAGTTCGAGCACGATCCCGAAGTGCGGAACAGGGACGCCGTGGCCGTCGACCGGGTTGTTGCCCGCGTCGCTGCTAGCGCGTTCACCCACACAATGCGTCACGATCTGGTGGCCGTAGAAATCGAAATCGATCCAAGTGTCCGAACTGCGTCCTTCCGGACAGCCCATGACTTCGCCCCAAAAGCGGCGCGCGACGGCCAGATCGTGCACCGGGAAAGCAAGATGGAACGGGCGCAGGCTCATAGTGATCCTCGGATTTGTTCAGACTCGACACGCGCAAGCTGAATGGGTAGCGCGCTAACCCATGAAGCTGATCATCGGCAACAAGAACTATTCAAGCTGGTCGCTGCGCGGCTGGCTGGGGTGCAAGCAATCGGGCCTCGGGTTTGAGGAAATCCAGGTCCCGCTTTACGGCGATGACTGGAATTCCACCAAAAAACAAAATGATGACATCGCTCCCTCATCGGGCAAAGTGCCAGTGCTGTGGGACGGGGATGCGGTGGTGTGGGACAGTCTGGCGATCATCGAATACTTGTCCGACAAAGTCGGGCGCGAGCGGTTTTGGCCCAAGGATGACGACGCCCGCGCGATGGCGCGCTCAATGGTCGCCGAAATGCATTCCTCGTTTCAGGCGCTGCGCAGCCAGTGTCCGATGAATATTCGCCGCAAATTCGAAAACGCGGCGATAGACGATGCGGCCAAGGCCGACGTGGTTCGCATCTTGACGCTGTGGGCCGAGGCCCGCGCCCGGTTTGGCCGCAGCGGGCCGTATTTGTTCGGCACGTTCAGCGCAGCGGACATTTTCTATGCCCCGGTGGTCAGCCGGTTCATTTCCTACGGAGTGGTAGTGCCGGGGTTTGCGCTGGCCTATATGGAAGCGGTGTGGAGCCACGAATGGCTGCAAAGCTGGATCCACGCCGCCGAGGCCGAAGACTGGGTGATCGAGCAGTTCGAAAGCGAGCCGGCGACGAAGTAGTGCTTAGTAAGCGCTGCCGTCCTTGTGCCGGAAGGTATCGTTTGCATCCCAGATCATATCGATATCGGGATATTCGCCGCCCAGATCCGGCCCGGCGCTTACCGCGATAAAACTGCAATCGGAGCTGCTTTCGTTGATCAGATGATGGCCGTCGGCGAGCCCTTCGGGCCAGGCACAGACATCTCCGGGGCGCAATATTGTTCGGCCAGAATCCTCGATCAGCACTGCTTCTCCGCTGAGCATCACAAGTAGCTCGTCCTCGCCCTTGTGCCAGTGACGCTGCGAAGACCAGGCACCGGGTTTGAGCACCACATGGCTTGCCCCCAGCGCAGTCAACCCGCCAACTGGGGCCAGTCGCCGCCACCAGCGGCCCGTGACCGGCTGGTCGAACGGCGCCGGATAGCCGGTGGCGTTGGACTGGGGGATGGCGTCGATATCGATTTTCATGGCTGCCCTCGCGCTTGTGCTGCGTCGTCCTAATCCATATGCCGGTGCGCAACCATGAGCAAAACCGTACCCAGCCCTGTCGTAACGTTCGCCGAATCGCTAATCGCTTGCCCCAGCGTGACCCCCGCTGCGGGACTCGTGTTCGATTGCCTGCAAGCTCAGCTTGAGCCGCTGGGCTTCGCGGTTCACCGGTTTCATGCCGGTGAAGCTCCTGATGGTCCGGTTGAGAACCTGTTCGCCATTCGTCAGGGGCCGCCGGGCACCCGCCACATGGCCTTTGCTGGGCATGTGGATGTGGTGCCGCCCGGCGAAGGCTGGACCAGCGCACCGTTTGCACCCGAACTGCGCGGCAACGTGCTGTACGGGCGCGGCGCGGTGGACATGAAGGGCGCGATTGCGGCGATGATCGCCGCCGTGGCCCAAGTGCGGCAAGACACCGGGACGATCAGCTTTATCATCACCGGCGATGAAGAAGGCCCGGCCACTTACGGTACGCAAGAGCTGATCAAGCATATGCGCGCAGTGGATGCGATCCCGGACCTGTGCCTGGTGGGCGAGCCGACTTCGGTAAACCGCTTGGGCGATATGATGAAAATCGGCCGGCGTGGTTCGACCAACATCTGGCTCGAGGTGGCCGGTAAAGAAGGCCACGTCGCCTACCCGCATCTGGCGGATAACCCGATCCCCCGGCTGGTCGCTCTGTTAGCCGAGCTGGACACGCTGGAGCTCGATACGGGGACCGATTGGTTCCAGGCCTCGAACCTTGAAGTGACCGAGCTGACGGTGGGCAACCCGGCCACCAACGTGATCCCGCCGCGCGCCTCGGCCCGAGTCTCGATCCGGTTCAACGATCTGCAATCGGGCATAGACCTGGGCGAGCGGGTCCGCGCCATCGCCGTGCGCCACGGCGGCACCGCACGGCAGGTGATCTATGGCGAAGCATTCTTGACCCCGCCGGGTGATTTTTCCGCTCTGGTCAGCGCAGCGGTTAAGGCCGAGACCGGGATTGTTCCCGAAGCCAGCACCACCGGCGGTACTTCGGATGCGCGGTTCCTCAAGGACCTGTGCCCGGTGATCGAATTCGGACTGTGCAACGCCACCATGCACAAGCGCGACGAAGCCGTGGCCGT
This sequence comes from Novosphingobium sp., assembly GCA_043758955.1. Classification (GTDB taxonomy): domain Bacteria; phylum Pseudomonadota; class Alphaproteobacteria; order Sphingomonadales; family Sphingomonadaceae; genus Novosphingobium. The sequence goes on from JAYVML010000190.1 coordinate 38,516, forward strand.
ATCCGATCTTGAGGCTTTGGTGCAGATCTATGTGCGGATAGCAAAGGCGGCATTGGCGGGCTGATTGCCCCGCCCCCTGGCCCCTGATAGGCTGCCCTAGATCAAAACCGTAACGGGGAGCGCAATTCCATTATGACAGCACCGCGATCGGCCTTCGGCTGGCTCATCCACCTGCTCACGCGCTATCTCACCTGGTGTATCATGGTCGGGATGCTGCTGGGCGTGGCGGTAGGCTATTTGGTTCACGAGGACCAACTGACTGGCGTGATGAGCAATGCCTATTGGATCAAAAGCTTCGGCACGCTCTCGGCGATCTTCCTTAATCTGATCAAGATGCTGGTCGCGCCGCTGGTGCTGGGGACGATTATTTCGGGTCTGGCGCATATGAACGATAGCGCGGCGGTGGGCCGGATCGGGTTCCGCGCGATCCTATGGTTCATTGTCGCTAGCCTGATTTCGATCAGCCTGGGGCTGGTCATGGTCAACTTCTTCCAGCCCGGTGTCGGGGTTGATCTGACCGCCCCGGTCAAAGCGGTGGGCGAGGTCAAGAAGCTCGACCTGTTTGAATTCATCGAGCACATCTTCCCCAAAAACCTGTTCACCGCGCTCAGCGAAAACAACGTGCTGCAGATCCTGGTATTCTCGCTGTTTGCCGGGATCGGGCTAACCGCGATTGGCGAGAAAGGCCGTCCACTTGTGCGCGCGGCCGAAGCGCTGGCCGAACTGATGTTACAGGTCACCGGTTATGTCATGCGGTTCGCGCCGTTCGCGGTGTTCGGCGCGCTAGCCAAAGTGGTGGCCGAAAACGGCTTGGGGATCTTGGGCACTTACGTGCAGCTACTCGGCGAGTTTTACCTCAGCCTGGCGATCTTGTGGACCATCCTGATCGGGGTCGGCTTCGTGTTCCTGCGCAGCCGGGTGTTCACTTTGGTGCGCTATGTGCGCGAGCCGGTGATGATCGCTTTTTCCACCGCCAGCAGCGAAGCCGCGATGCCCAAACTGTTCGAGCAGCTTGACCGGTTCGGAATTCCGCGCCGCATATCGGGGCTGATGGTGCCGCTGGGCTATTCGTTCAACCTCGACGGTTCGATGATGTACGCCAGCTTCGCAACGATCTTTATCGCGCAAGCCTATGGTCATCACCTGTCGGCCATGCAGCAGATCCTGATCCTGCTGACTTTGATGATCAGTTCCAAAGGCATCGCCGCGGTGCCGCGCGCCAGCCTGGTGGTGATTGCCGCCACCTTGGCAATGTTCGATCTGCCGGTCGAAGGCATCGCACTGGTGCTCGCGATCGATCAGTTCCTCGATATGGGCCGTACCGCCACCAATGTGCTGGGCAATGCCGTGGCAACGTCGGTGATCACCAAGTGGGAAGGCATGCTGCAACCGTCGCTCGGTCCCGATAGCGAGGACCCGCACGCGCCGGGTAACACCAGCGAGCACGGCAAGCATGGTTTGCATCTCGATCCGGCGCAGTAAGCGAACGACCGTCATCCCGCGTCAAGCCCGCGAGGACGGCTATAACTTCTTTTCGCTCTTGGGCTTGAGCGCACACAAATCGGCCACAGTGCAGCGCCAGCATTCGGGCCTCCGCGCTTTGCAGACATAGCGGCCGTGCAGAATAAGCCAATGATGCGCGCCAAGCCGGAACGGCTGCGGCACTTTCTTGTCGAGCTGCAATTCCACCGCCAGTGGGGTCTTGCCTTTGGCCAGGCCGGTGCGGTTGCCGACCCGGAAAATATGCGTATCGACCGCGAAGGTCTCCGCCGCGAACGCGCAGTTCATCACCACATTGGCGGTCTTGCGCCCCACCCCGGGCAACGTGGTCAACGCATCGCGGTCCGCTGGAACCTCACCTCCAAAATCGCGCACGAGCAGCTGGGACAAGGCAATGACGTTCTTGGCCTTGGTATTGAACAGTCCGATAGTCTTGATATGCTCCTTCAGCGCCGCCTCGCCTAGCGCGACCATCTGCGCCGGGGTGCTCACAGCGGCAAACAGCGCGCGGGTCGCCTTGTTCACTCCGACGTCGGTTGACTGGGCGGACAGCACCACCGCGACGAGCAGCTGGTACGTGTTGCCGAACGCCAGTTCAGTTTCAGGCGCGGGATTGTCCTCGGCCAGCCGGCGGAAGAATTCGAAAGTATCCGCCGTCTTCAAAGCGCGAGCACCTGCCCCATGGTGTAACGCCCCGCTGCTTTGCCGACTAGCCATTGCGCCGCGCGGACGGCACCTTTGGCAAAAATGCTGCGGTCTTCCGCCAGGTGCGACAGGACCAACCGTTCGCGATCGCCCAGAAACAGCACGCTGTGATCGCCCGCGACGCTGCCGCCGCGCAGGCTCGCAAAGCCGATATCGCCCGGCTGGCGCGCGCCCGTTATCCCGTCGCGCCCGCGCGCTGAGCGCCCGGCAAGCGCAATCCCGCGGCCTTGCGCAGCCGCCTCGCCCAGTAGCAGCGCGGTACCCGAAGGTGCATCGACTTTCATCCGGTGATGCGTTTCGGTCACTTCGATATCCCAGTCTTCACCCAGCCGCTCGGCCGCTTCGCGCACCAGGTGGGCGAGCAGCGTCACGCCAAGCGAGGTGTTGCCGGTCTGGAGCACCGCGATCTTGTCCGCCGCCGCATCGCACAGCCAGTGGTGGCGCTCTTCAAGCCCGGTGGTGCCGACCACAATCGGCACTCCGGCCGCCGCGGCCGCCGCCAGATTGGCCTCGAGCGCGGAGGGGGATGAGAAATCGACCAGCACATCGCTCGTCGCCGCCAGCGCAGCGAGATCGCCGCTCTGATCGATCCCGCCAGCGTGGACTTCGCCCGCCGCTGCAATCGCCTCGACCAGCGCCGCCCCCATGCGCCCCGCGTTGCCAATGATGCCGATTCTTGCCATTGCCGTCCCCGTGTCAGGCGTGCTTCATGGGCGACATGAATCAAATTCGCAACATCGTGATCCTGACCGGCGCGGGTATCTCGGCGGAGAGCGGGATCGATACGTTCCGCTCTGCCGGAGGACTGTGGGAACAGCACCGGGTCGAGGACGTCGCCACCCCCGAAGGGTTTGCGCGCGATCCCGATCTGGTGCTGCGGTTCTATGACATGCGCCGCGCGGCGATCCAGACCAAGGCGCCCAATCCGGCGCACGCCGCGCTGGCCAAGCTTGATGCCGCATGGTCCGGCGAGCTGCTGATCGTCACCCAGAACGTCGATGACCTGCACACCCGCGCCGGGGCCAAACGCGTGCTGCACATGCACGGCGAGCACCTCAAAGCCTGGTGCACCAGTTGTGACATTCGCGTCCCGTGGACCACGCCGCTGATTGCCGATTCAAATGGGGAGCGCCCACCGTGCCCGGTCTGTCAGGCGCGTAGCTTGCGCCCCGACGTGGTCTGGTTCGGAGAAGTGCCATACCGCATGGATGAGATTTACGCGGCCATGCGCAGCGCCGATCTGTTCGTCTCGATCGGCACCTCGGGCGCGGTTTATCCTGCTGCCGGACTGGTGCAGAATGCGGCCGAATTGGGGGCCCAGACGCTCGAGCTTAACCTTGAGCGCAGTCAAGGCTCGGGCATGTTCCACGAAACCCGGCTCGGCCCGGCGAGCGAACTGGTCCCGGCCTGGGTAGAGGATCTGCTCGGATGAGCGACCATAAAGGCAGCTGTCACTGCGGCGCGATTAGGCTGGTGCTGCACGAAACCCCAAGCGATGCCGGCGATTGCAACTGCTCGCTGTGCCGCAGGATCGGCGGCTTGTGGCACCATACCACCCCGGACAAAGTGGTCGCCGTGGGTTCCGGCGTGGCTTACCGGCAAGGCGATTGCATGCTCGACATATGGCATTGCGGCACTTGCGGTTGCACTACGCACTGGACCCCGGTCGAACTTGACTATCCCCGGATGGCAGTAAACCTGAGGATGTTCGATCCTGAATTATGGCGCGATCTGCCCCGCCGTTTGATTGACGGAGCCAACTTCTAACCGCACCCCCGGCACTCAGGATCCTTGGCAATCCGCAGCGTTCGCAGGCTCGGGACCAGCCCTTCGAACAAGTGCAGCTGCCCCCATTGCGGATCGCCGAGCGCGGCGTGTCCCGTCAGCAGCACGCGGATTGCCTGCATCGCGGCGAAGGCCCCGATCATTCCAGCCATGGCTCCCAGCACGCCATCCGCAGCGCAAGTATCACAGTCATCCGCATCGAACGCATCGCCGACAAAACAGCGATAACAGGCCTGTCCCGGCAGATGCCCGGCAAAGTTTGCCACTTGGCCTTGAAAGCGGCCAATCGCGGCGCTGGTTAACGGGAGGCCCAGCGCGGTGCAGGTATCCGACACGATCAGCCGGGTCGCGAAATTGTCACACCCATCAAGCACAAGGTCAGCGCCCTCAAGGTCCTGCGCGGCGCTGCCCCCCCCCACTTCTCCAGTGTTGATGCGAACCTTGAGGGCACCATCAAACTGCTGCACCCATTCTGCCGCAACCTCCGCCTTGGCCCGGCCGATGTCTGTTTCGCGGTAAATCGTCTGGCGCTGCAGGTTGGACAAATCGACCACATCGCGGTCGATCAGCGTCAGCGTGCCGACGCCAGCCCCCGCCAGATATTGCAGCGCCGGTGAGCCAATTCCGCCCAGCCCGACTAGCGCGACATGCGCCCCGGCCAAAGC
>JAYVML010000191.1:0-1818 GCA_043758955.1 Novosphingobium sp.
TTGGTCAGCCGGGCTTCGGTATAGCGATAGGCGGCGGCATTATCGCCATCGATATTACCGAAATTGCCCTGCCCTTCGACCAGCGGATAGCGCAGCGAAAACGGCTGGGCGAGCCGGACCATCGCATCGTAAACGCTCTGATCGCCGTGCGGGTGATATTTGCCGATCACATCGCCGACCACCCGCGCGCTCTTCTTGAAGGCGTCGGTGGGGTTGAGCTTCAACTGCCGCATCGCCCACAGCAGGCGGCGGTGCACCGGCTTCAGCCCATCGCGCAGATCGGGCAGCGAGCGCGCGGTGATCGTCGACAGCGCATAGATCAGATAACGCTCGGACAAGGCGCTATCGAACGGCGCATCGACGATTGCATCGAAGGGATCTGGCTCGGTGGTGCGGGTGGTCATTGTCCAAGCGCCCTAGCAGGCGGGCCTGCGGGATTCCATGCGGGGGATGGGGTTTTGCGCAGGTAGAAGAAGGTGTTCACGCAGAGGCGCAGAGAAGAAGATGAGGCGCAGAGTGGTTGCGCCCGCTGCGAAGCCGCCAGCCCGACCAAACGCCGAGACCAACGCGGCCTTCGATTGGCGGTTGAGCCTGCGGATCGGAGCAAGGCCTCCGCGCCTCCCCTTGTCTTCTCTGCGGCCTCTGCGCGAACTCTCTTTCCTTTACCTCCGCCGCATATCGTGGCTATCACCGGGGATCCGCACTTCCAGCCCATCCAGCGCTGGCGTCAGTTCGATCTGGCAGGCTAGGCGGCTGGTCGGGCGCACGTCGGCGGCAAGATCAAGCAGGTCTTCCTCATCCTCGGTGGCAGGCAGAAGTTTTCCGAACCAATCGCGCGCCACGATCACGTGGCAGGTCGAACAAGCCATCTGCCCCTCGCAGGTGCCTTCGAGTGGCATTCCGGCGGCCTGCGCGACCGTGAGCAATCGGTCGCCCACTGCGCCTGGAACAGTGACTCGCTCTTCGCCCGCAGTGATGAAGGTGACCTTGACCATCAGACCCCTTGCGCGATCGCGGCGGCTTCGATCGCACGGCAGGCGGTCTCGACTTCATCGTGAGTGGTATAGCGCCCGAACCCCAGCCGGATCGAATTGCGGGCCTCACGCGGGTCAAGCCCGATCGCACTCAGCACCCGGCTGGGCGCGCCAGTCCCGCTGCCGCAGGCCGATCCGGCGGACATGGCGACGCTTCGACAATCGCTCAGCAGCCGCGGAAAGTTGAGTCCTTCGAGCCGCAGGTTGAGGTTGCCCGGCCAGCGCGCCGTTTCGCTGCCGTTGAGCGTCCAGCGCGACAGGACCGAACGAGCCACCGCAGCAATCCCGGCTAGGTGCTGAAAATCGACATCCATCCGATCTTTGGCCAATGCCGCGGCTGCCCCGAACCCGGCGCACAGCGCGGGGCTGAGCGTGCCCGAGCGCAAGCCGCCCTCCTGCCCGCCGCCTTCGATCAGCGAAGCAATCGCAACGCCGTCGCGGACCCACAAGGCGCCGATGCCCTTTGGGCCGTAAAGCTTGTGCGCGGTGATCGCGATTAGGTCGGCACCTTCGGGCGGAGCCAGTTTGCCGGCGCCTTGCACCGCATCGCACAGGAACAGCGCGCCCATCGCCTGCGCGCGCTCGGCCAGCCGGCCGACCGGCTGGATCGTGCCGATTTCATTGTTGACCTGCATCACCGCGACGAGCCCGGTGCCGTCAGGGATATCAACCTCGGGATCGACCAGACCGTCCGTGCTCACCGGCAATTCGTGCACCGCCGCGCCGGTCGCCAACGCGGCATTAACCACCGCCGAATGCTCGATCGCGGAGATCGCGATGGCCC
>JAYVML010000192.1:0-5285 GCA_043758955.1 Novosphingobium sp.
TGACCGTTCGATCGCAGCGATGCCCGCCAAGCTCAGGCGATCGTTTAAACCGTATTCGGCCTCAACAACGGTGGTGCGATCCCCTGCGGTGGGCCCGCCTTGCTGCTGAGCGGACCGCACCTCCAGTTCCGCGATCCCCTTCAAAATATATGGCGAATAAACTTTCTCATCCAGCCGTGGGTCGGCGCGCGCTTGCGCCGAGCCAAGAACGCCAAGGATGACCGGCAGCACCATTAAAAACTTCATTCATCGCTCCTCAATCACAATCGACATATTAGGTATTGCGAATGATTGTCAATTGCAGTTATGGGATTCGTCTATGACCAACCGTTTCATCTCCGCAGCGCTGGTAGCGCTCATGTTAACAACAGGGGTGCCCGCGCTCGCTGGCCCCCGCGCGCCTTCAGTGGTGCTCACATTGAAGAACCACAGGTTCACGCCGGCGACAATAATTGTCCCCCGGGGCACGCGGGCGCAGATCGATCTGGTTAATCAGGACTCCGCCACCGAGGAGTTCGACAGCCATGATCTGAGGGTTGAACAATTAGTCACGCCGCATGGCAGAACCCGCTTCGCGATCGGGCCCCTCAATCCTGGCACCTATACGTTCATGGGCGAGTTCCACCCGGACACGGCGCGCGGCCAAATTGTCGTAAAAGATCGATAGCGCGATGCTTGCTGCGCTTCTCATAGTCTTTCGCGAAATTCTCGAAGCTGGCTTGATCATTGGCGTCACCCTCGCCGCCACCGAGGGGATCGCACGGCGCTCGTTGTGGGTCGTGGGCGGTCTTGTTCTGGGTGCCGCTGGCGCAGGAGTCGTAGCACTGCTTGCTGCCCGCTTGTCCGAAGCTGTCCAAGGTGCGGGTCAAGACCTGTTCAATGCTGCTATACTCCTTATCGCGGTGGCCATGCTCAGCTGGCACGTGTTGTGGATGAGCCGGCATGGCCGAGAGTTGTCGGCAAGTTTGAAGTCGGTGGGCCGCGCTGTGGTTGAGGGGCAGCGGACATTGTGGGCTATCACTGCCGTGGTCGCGATCGCCATCTTGCGTGAGGGGTCGGAAGTTGTCCTGTTTCTGGCGGGTATTTCTGCCGAGGGGGGAAACGGGGCTGTCCAGCTAATAGGCGGCGCTGTGGCCGGCCTGGCGCTGGGCGCAGCGTGTTCGCTCCTGCTCTATCGCGGATTGCTCAAGATCCCAGCAAATCGGCTGTTCATGGTGACCGGCGGCCTGGTCGTCTTCCTTGCCGCAGGCATGGCCGGACAAGCTGCCGCATTTCTGGCGAAAGCCGATCTGGTACCGTCGTTTGGAGATGAGCTGTGGGATAGCTCTTCAATCCTGCGTGACGATAGCATAGTCGGCCGCATCCTCCACGCGATGATCGGCTATTCTGACCGGCCGATGGGCATTCAGGTGGCTGCATATCTCCTGGTTCTGGCCGTGCTTTTCGCGGCAAGTCGGGTCATTCAGAAACACGCTTCGTAGCAACTGGTTTTTTTAAGTGCAGCTCACGGCCATGCTGTGACCCAAATCCGATAGCTCGCCTCGCTAGTCACTTCGGTCAGGTGGCAGCTAGCCCATCATTTCCTCGGCGAGCATAAGGCCGAGGAACCCCACAAAAAACATCGCGCTGATCAGCGGGGAGTCGGGTTTTTCATGCGCTTCGACCAGCAGCTCCTCGGTAACCAGATAGAGGAGGGCCATCAGCCCAAAACTCAGGAAGCCGGACACGACTGCTGGCGAGAGCTGCGCGATCGGTGTCGCGAGCAGAGCGCCAAGCGGAAGAAGCAAGGCGATGCCCATCGTACTGGCGACGATTTTCGCCTTCGATCTGACCGTTTCGGATAGCGCGGCGGTAACCGTGAGTCCAAGAAACAGAACTTCCAGCGTCAACGCGATAGTCAGCAGGAGCCCCGCTCTGGCCCCCGCTAAAAAGGCAAGGCCCAAAATGAGGCCGTCGATGAGAATGTCAACTGCCACCGCGCCAAGCATTGCGATGGGTCCCTTTGCCCGGCGCTCGGCCGCTTTCAGTGAGAGCATGAGCGCGACACCCAGAGCGCCGCCTACGAACGTCGCTGTCGGCGATCCCTGATGCATCACCTGCGGAAGGATCTCAGTTGCCGCCGCGGCGAACACAACCCCGGCCGCCAGATGCTGTGTTGCGCTGAAGATTGCCTCGCTCGGGCGCCGCGTGACTGCGATCAAGGAACCGAGGAAAACCGCAGCGATCGGAATGAGGGTGAATGTCAGAGCTGAAGCGGTCATCGCAGCGGCATCACCCGGTCTTAGCGGGTTGCAGCGCGCAGGGAACGGACGGATCGGTCTCAAGCTGAATGGTAACGTGATTAATCCCAAACCGCTCCTTTAGCCGGTTCGCTATCTCGGCTACAAATGCGTCGCCAGGGTATCCGCCGGGCACCAGCAGATGGACCGTCAGGGCGGTTTCGGTAGTGCTGAGCGGCCAGACGTGGAGATCATGTACCTCCGTCACATCTCGCTGCTTACGCAAGAACATGCTTATCCGCTTGGGATCGATGTTGGCCGGCGCCGCTTGCAGGCTCATATTCACCGAGTCGCGCAGCAGGCCCCAGGTCCCGGCTGCGATCACCAAGACAATTACGAGACTGACGACCGGATCGATCCAGGTCAAACCGGTTTGCAGGATCAGAAAACCGGCGACTACCACGCCGGCCGCCAGGCCTGCATCGGCTGCCATATGCATGAATGCGGCCTTGACGTTGAGATCGTCTTGGCGTCCCCGCATGAACAGCAGCGCGGTAATACCGTTGACGAGAATTCCGACGCCAGCCACGGCCATCACTATTTTTCCCTGCACCGGCTCGGGATGACCAATCCGTGACACGGCCTCAACAGCGATGATCGTAGTTGCCACGACCAGCAAAATTGCATTGAGAAAGGCAGCGAGGATCGAGGAGCTGCGCAGGCCATAGGTGTAGCGCCCGCCAGGCTTCCGCTTGGATAGGATCGCGGCCCCCCAGGCAATCAACAGGCCCAGTACATCACCGAAGTTATGGCCAGCATCGGCAAGCAGAGCCACCGATCCCGCTGCGATACCATAAATCACTTCAACGATGACGAAACCGAAGTTGAGCGTGGTTCCGATCGCGAATGCCCGACCGAAACTCGCCGGGGCATGGCGATGCCCGTGCCCGCCATGGCCATGCGAGCCATGGTCGTGTCCATCCGCATGGTCGTCTTTCCCATGGTCGTGGGTTTCACGATGTTTATCGGCACGATCACTCATTACTAGGTCCCTAATTTTCAGTGATTCTTTGACAGGCAGGTCATATTAGCCAAGCATTTGCTGCAGCGACCAGCAGAAGCACTCCGATGGTGCCGCGATATATGACGAACGGCCAAGACGAGAATCGTTCGAGGATGTGCATCAGCGCCCAGATCGCTGCAAACGCCGAGATGGAGGCAACCACAAGACCTAGCGCCAATACCGACCAACCGTGCATGTCGAGATTTGCCTTATGCAATTCCCACAATTCCTTGGATCCCGCGAGTGCAATCGCCGGAATTCCAAGCAGAAACGAAAACCGGGCCGCTTCCCTCCGCTTAAAACCGAGCGCGAGTCCCGCAGTCAAGGTCGATCCTGAGCGCGAAACGCCCGGGATGAGTGCACCCACCTGGGCAAGCCCGACCAGCAGAGCATCGACCAGCGATGCGTTCTCTACGCTGCGGCGGTGACGTGCAAGAATCTCTGTGAGAGCCATCAGCATCGCCATCCCAATGCAGGCCCAGCCTATTACGGGCAGTGTGCGCAGCGGGGAGTTGCAAACATTGAGGGTATCCGAAAGTAGAACACCCCCCAGCGCGATCGGAACCGTCGCCAGGACGATCCAGATTGCAAGACGGAGATCGGGATCGGCAAAGTGCCGACGCGACACTGCCGACACCGAGCCGACTACCAACCGACGCACGTCTTGCCAAAAATATGTGATGACAGCGGCGAGTGCTGCAAGTTGCATTGCCGCCGAAAAGGCCGAGCCGGGATCTCGCCACCCCAACAGGGCGGGAACTATGCGCATATGGGCGGTCGAAGAAATCGGCAACAGTTCGGTGACGCCCTGAACAACACCCAATACCGCAACCCTGGCGTAGCCCAATGTCACGAAGCCCGTGTCGATACCTGTGGCACAAGCTGCGGTCATAGCAGTGCGGTTTTACCGACTGGGTGACCAAGCTGCAACTTGGCTTCTTGAAAGCGTGGTCTGCGGCTTTCACTCATTGCCGCACGAGCCTCAAGCCATTGGCGTCTACCAGAAGACTCGCACCCATATCGCCGAATACAGCCATCCACATGGTTCCGAAGGTGCCGTCAAAGCAAATGCACCAAGCCTCATTTGAGGTCCTTATGGACAAAGTGCGGTTTCGCTGAACCCGGGATTTCCGCCACTTCGAAGACGTAACGACCATTCAGATTTGGCTCCATTTGCGCGCGGTGCATTTGCTTTCTGTGGACGCCCCGCGGAAAGCAAGCGGCGATTTCGAGTATTTGCACGTGATCGGATGCTGCCATCTGTCCGGCCTGTTTGCGCAGCTCTCGCCGCTGGCCTGTATGGGAGTTCGCGGACCGGATCCAAATCAGACAGACGTGCTCAAGGCACAAAAGCAAATCCTGGTTTTTCCGATCCCGTCTTACCGACTGTTGCGCCATACTCTCCTTCGACCGATTGCCGTCCTCCGACGGCCTCTTGTGGTGCAGTTACCCTGACACCACCCGAGCTCTGTAATCCTGCTTCGTCATCAACACCGCCCAGACAATGCGTGCCGTTTTGTTGGCCTGCGCGACGCTGATCAGCATCCGCGGTTTACGCAACAGCATGCCGGTGAGCCAGGAACCTTCCGGAGCCCCGCGCCGACTTGCGTGCTGAACAACCGCGCTGGCGCCGATAATCAGCAGCCGGCGCAAGGTTCAATCACCCATCTTTGAGATATGACCTAGCCGCGGTTTGCCGCCGGTCGATTTTTGCCTCGGGGTCAGACCAAGCCAAGCCGCAAAATCCCGTCCGTGACGGAAGGTCTCCATTGCAGGAGCGAGTGCGGCGATCGCGGTGGCTGCAATCGGACCGATCCCGGGGATCGTCATGAGTCTCCGCGCGACCTCATCCTCTCGCGCTCGCCGGGCGATCTCCTTGTCGAGCTGGTGTATCCGAACATCAAGCTCGTCCAGGATGCCAAGCATGATGCGGAACATGTCGCGCGCGGCAGGCGGGAGCGAGGCGCCGAGTTCGTCTTCAACCATCTCGCCGAGCATCGACA
>JAYVML010000193.1:0-9758 GCA_043758955.1 Novosphingobium sp.
TGGTCCAGATCCCGATCCGGCCCTCGGCACGCCAGCTTGGCACCCCGAAATCGCGCAGCGTTGCGATCACCCAGTCTTCAAGCGCGTGGACAAACCCGCGCACATCGCGGGTGCGGCGTTTGAGGTCGAGCAGCACGTACCCGATCCGCTGCCCCGGTCCGTGATAGGTGTAGCGCCCGCCGCGCCCAGCTTCGACCACTTCAAAGCGCGGGTCGAGCAATTCGGTGGCGGCGGCGCTGGTTCCGGCGGTATAAACCGGCGGGTGTTCGAGCAACCAGATCAGCTCGCCGGCCGTGCCATCGGCGATCGCAGCATTGCGCGCGGTCATTAGCGCGAGTGCCTCGCGATAGGGCACCGGGGCGCTATCGCAGCACCATTCTAGGTCAGCAGGGCGGCCATCACGCATCGAGCATTTGCGTGGCGGCAAAAGCTGTGGTTATCAAGGGGCATGAGCACACGCCTGCCCCCGTCCGCACCACCGCCTTCCGGCTCGAGAGCCGCCCGTCGGTTCGACACCATGAAAATCTGGGACGAGGCGACGGGAGCACTGCTCGCCAATCGCGAGGTGCTGCTGGCGGTACTCGGGGTGTTTTCGATCCTGCCCAACTTTGCGCTGCAAATGCTCGCTCCCGTGCCCGAACCAGTGGCCGGGCAGCAGCCCGCGCAGTTGCTTGACCGGCTGGGGATCTATTTCGATGCCAACTGGCCGCTGCTGATCGCGGTGATCGCGGTACAATTCTTCGGCATGTTGATCACGCTGGCGCTGCTCGCTGATCCCGGCCGCCCGACGGTGAGCGAGGCGATGCGCCAAGCGGCTCACGCCGCGCCCTCTTTCCTGGCCGCGCTGGGGCTGGCGCTCGCGGGCAGCTTTTTGACCGGGTTGATCCCGGTGATCCTGATCGGGCTGACCGGTTCGTTACCGCTGACGCAGGTGGCAGCGGTGATCGGCACGGTGGCGATCCTGTACATGCTGGTGCGGTTTGCCTTCACCGGGCCGGCAGTGCTGCTGCGCGGTCAGCGCAATCCGGTGCTGGTCTTGCGCCATTCGTTCGCCGCCACGAAGGGGATCGGCTGGCAGCTGCTGGTATTCATCCTGCTGATTTTCGTGGCGTTCCGGATTGTTGGCTGGTTGATCACTGCCGCAGTGGTCCTGGTGACAACGCTGATCGCGGGAGCAGGGGGGGCGGCACTGATCGGGGCCTTGATCGCCTGCCTGATTCAGGCGGCGCTACTCGCCTGTTTCGTCGCGGTGATCGCGGCGAGTTACCGCCAGGTGGTAGACCCGGCAGCATAATCGATACTGGACAAGTGCGAACGGCGGGCGCAATCATTTTAGCTTGGCCAGCGACGGGGGACAAAAGCCAATGACATTCAGCGCCAGCAAGGCCTTGCACGAAAGCTTCGAAGTCCTGTCCGGACGGTTCAGACCGATTGGGTTGATTGCGGTGATCTTCTCCTTGCTTCCGGTCGCGATATTCATGGGCTTTTTCAGCAATTCGTTTTCCGGCATGGCGCGGAGCCAAACCAACCCCACTGCAATGATCACCCAGATGGGCAGCATGATCGGTCAATTGGCGCTAATCTATATCGTTTATCTGCTGATCAAGACCGTCGGGGCCTGTGCCATGTGCATTGCCGCGAGCGATCGGCTGAACCTGTCACTCGGCGCGACGATTGCCGAGGCGGTGCGGGTGCTTCTACCCATACTCGGCGTTTATGCGCTGGTGATCGTTGGCTATATGGTGATTGGCGGGGCGCTGGCGCTGACGGTCGGACTTTCGTTCATGTCGATGTTTTCCGGGAATCCTTTAATGGGCGCGGGCGCGGGCATTTCTGTCTTCTTGGTAGTCATCGCGCTGTTCGTGGCGGTTTGCTTTCTGTTCGCGAAACTTTCGATGGTTCTTCCGGTGGTCGCGGTCGACAAGGAGCGCAATCCGATCAATGCGATTTCGCGCTCGTGGAATCTTACGAAAGGGGCGGCGTTCAAGATCTTCCTGCTGTTCGTGTTGGTGGGCATTGCCGCAGTCATAAGCAATGGCGTGCTGAGCGCCCTCACCGGAGGGCTGCGGCTGGGTCCGGCAGCCGCGCTTGGCCCCGTGGTGTGGTCCCAGATTGCGCTCGCGGCGGTGTTGAGCACACTGCTGGGAATGTATCTCATTGCCCTGATTGTCGCGATCCACCGCCAGCTCGCCGGCCCATCGGCCGCGCTTATCGGCGAGACGTTCGCCTGAAAGACCCCGGGATAGCCTCGCCGCCCGCTTAGTCTTTCCAGCCCCAGAACAGCCTGCACGGCAGCACGTTCAGCGCTTCGAACCCGGCATCGATCCGGGCGAAGTGCCGGGCCATAAAATCGCGTGCCTTGGCTGAGAACTGATAGACCAGGAAGGCACCGCCGGGGCGCAGCACCCGGTGCGTGGCGGCGGCGATGGCGGGGCCAATCCCGTCGGGCAAGGTCGAAAACGGCAGGCCCGACAGCACGTAGTCAGCATGATTGTGGCCATGCGCGCGGACAATCGCCTCCACATCCACCGCTGATCCCAAGACTGGCACGAACCGGCTGTCGGAGATGGTCGCCTTGAGATAATCGATGAACAGCGGGTTGGTGTCGATCACGATCAACTGCCCGTCGCGTGGCAGTTTCGCCAGTACCGGGCGGCAGAAAGTACCGACCCCGGGACCGTATTCGACAAACAGCTTGCACGCGTTCCAGTTCACCGGCGCGAGCATCTTGGAAATTGTAAAGCGCGACGACGGGATGATCGAGCCAACCATTACCGGATGTTCGATAAACCCTTGCACGAACACGCCCCACGGACCCATGGCCCGCATGATCCGGCGCTTCGCGCCCAGAAACGCTCGGCGGCCCAGCGAGTGTTGGGCAAGCTCTGAGGTGGTCATGCTGCTGGCTGGTCCTGAATTTTGGAACTATTCCAGCGCCCTTCACAAATTTGTCCCGCCATTGCAAGGCAAGAGCGTGGGGGCTAGCGACGAACCGATGTCTTCTACCGTTCCAGCCCAGCCTGCCGTGCCGCCCGGCGCCACCTCCAGCTTGCCCGCCGGGCGAGTTGCGCTGCTGTTTGCGGTGATGCTGGTGACGGCGGCGGGAAACACCGCGATGCAATCGGTCATGCCCTCGATCGGGACCGCGCTGAAGGTGCAGGATTTCTGGATCAGCTTGGCTTACACATGGTCGGCACTGCTGTGGATGATCTGTGCGCCGCTGTGGGCGCGGCGCTCTGACCGGCGCGGGCGCAAGGCGATGATGGCGATCGGGCTGACCGGGTTCATCGCGAGCTTTTCGTTGTGCGGACTAGCGCTGTGGCTGGGGCTTAACGGGGTGCTGTCGGGGATCGGAACGCTGTTGCTGTTTGCCGCTTTCCGCTCGCTTTACGGCGGCTTCGGATCGGCCGCACCGCCGTCAGTTCAGGCTTATGTTGCCAGCCGCACCAGCCGCGAAGAGCGGACCAAGGCGCTGTCGCTTATTTCGTCCAGCTTCGGCCTCGGCACGGTGCTGGGTCCGGCGCTCGCCCCCTATTTCATCCTGCCCGGACTGGGCCTGGTCGGGCCGTTCATTGCTTTTACGCTGATCGCGGTGGTGGTGTTTATCGCGCTCCGGGTCTGGCTGCCCGATGATACCCCGGCCTTTGCTGCGCGCGGGACGGTGGTGGCGCTGCCGTTCAGTTCGAATTCGGATTCGAGCCTGGGCAGGAGCCAGCCCGATCCCGAGCCGAGCGGTCCGCTCGCTGACATTCCCAAGCTGCGGTGGACCGATGCGCGGATGCGGCCGTGGCTGGTCGCTGGCGTTTTGGGCGGGCATGCCCAAGCCGCGGCGATGGGCATCGTTGGGTTTCTGGTGCTTGACCGGCTGGGACTACGCGGATCGCCCAATGCCGGTGCGGGTCCCATCGGACTGGTGCTGATGGCGGGGGCCATGGCCACGCTGCTGGCCCAGTGGGGCGTGATCCCCACGCTGAAGCTCGGCCCGCGGGCATCATGCCTGTGGGGAATTGCGATCGCCGCCACGGGCACCGGCCTGCTATCGGTGGCGCACGATCTGCATGCCATCACCATCGCGGTGGCAATGATATCGCTGGGCTTCGGCTTGTTCCGCCCGGGTTTTACCGCTGGGGCGTCGCTGGTGGTAAGCCGCGCCGAGCAAGGCCAATCGGCCGGGATCATCGCCTCGGTCAACGGCGCGTCCTATATCGTGGCACCAGCGATCGGGGTCTGGCTCTATGGTCATTCGCCTTGGATCGGCTTTGCCGTGATCGAGGTCTTGTGCCTAGCAGTGATCGTACTGGGGCTTAAAGGGATGACCAGCGACGCGGCACTGCTGCAATCCGACAGCTAAATAATTTCGCGTACCAAGTCTTGCGGCCGGCACAGCCGCACGCCTTTTTCGGTTTCAACCAGCGGCCGCTCGATCAACCGGGGGTCGGCCGCCATTGCAGCCAGCACGGAAGCGTCATCCGCATGCGGCAGGCCGCGCTCCTCTGCATCGGTACCGCGCAGCCGCAGGCCCTGCTGCGGGGTTAGGCCGGCATCACGGTAAAGCTGACCCAGCTTGGTCGCGCTTGGCGGCTTGCGCAGGTATTCGGTCACAGTCAGATCCACCCCCGGCGTGTCCTGGAGGATGGCCAAAGTCTTGCGCGAGGTCCCGCAGCCGGGGTTGTGCCAAATGGTCGCTTTCATCGTGATCGCCCTCGCTGCAACAGATTTGTCCCGCGCCTAGTCCTAGACCTCTCTTTAGACAACTTGCAGCTTGTATTTGCGAACGCCTCTCATTAGCAACATTTGCTAGTATTGCGAATTATTATCGAAAAGGACTTCAGAATGATCCGCGCACTCCGTCCTGCCAACCTCCTGCTCGCCCTCAGCGCTGGTACTCCAGCGCAAACCGCGCATGCTGACGAGGGCAACGGCTATGGCCTTACGCCGATTGTAGTTACTGGCGAGCGCCAGCCAGCCCCGGACGTCGCCGCGTCCAAGACCGGCACTGTGCTGCGCGATACTGCGCAAAGTGTAACCACGCTGGCGCGTGCACGGCTCGACGATCAAGGTGTGCAAAGTTTGGGCGAAGCACTGCGCTATGTCCCCGGGGTCACCATTGGCCAAGGCGAAGGCCACCGCGATCAGGTGGTGCTGCGCGGCCAGGCCAGCACCGCCGACTTTTTCCTTGATGGCCTGCGCGACGATGCCCAGTATTATCGCCCGCTGTTCAACACCCAGCGGGTCGAGGTGCTTAAAGGCGCGAACGCCCTGCTGTTCGGCCGGGGTGGCGGCGGCGGCGAGGTCAACCGGGTGTCCAAAACTCCCGATCTGAAGGGTAATTCTGCGGTATTTGCGGGCGGGGTTGACAGCTTCGGGGCATGGTCCCTCTCGGGTGATGGCAATGCGGTGCTGGGGACCGGCGCGGCACTGCGGCTTAATGCGACTTACGAGCAGTTTGACAATCAGCGCGACTTTTTCGGCGGAAGCTTTATCGGGCTGGCACCCACTCTGAGGCTGGAACTGGGCGAGCGCACAAAAGCCACATTTGCCTATGAATATGACCGCGATGATCGGGCGATTGACCGCGGCGTGCCAGCACTTAACGGACGGCCGATCGCAGGTTACGATCGCACTTTCTTTGGCAGTCCGACCCTGAACCTCGGAAGTGTGGACGCGCATATCGCCCGCGCGCGGCTGGCGCACGAACTGACCGAAGGTCTCACTATCGATTTTACCGGGCAGTTCGCCACTTACGACAAGTCCTATGCGAACGTCTTGCCGAGCAGCGCCACCGCAACCAGCGTCAAACTGACCGGCTATGAAGACGCGCTCACCCGCGACAACACCATCGGGCAAGCCAATCTGGTTTGGAAAGGCCGCACCGGGCCGATCGGCCACACGCTGCTGGCCGGTGCCGAATTTGGCAACCAGAGCTCCTCTGTAGAGCGCCGCAACGTGGTATTTGGCACCGGCACCGCGCAGTCGGTCACGGTGCCTCTGGCGCGCACGCTCACCTTCCCAGCGTTGAGCTATACCGCACGGGTCAGCGGGAGTGATTCGCGGGTTGAGAGCCGCTCGGTTTATCTTCAGGATCAGCTCGAACTCGCGCCATGGCTGCAAGTGATCGGCGGACTGCGCTACGATCATTTTGGCGTCGCTGCGACCAATCGAATTAACCGCGTGGCCACGACGCGTGACGACGGCAAGGTCTCGCCGCGCTTCGGGCTGGTGCTCAAGCCGCGCGAGGAACTGTCCTTCTACGCCAGCTTCGCCAAGAGCTTCCTGCCGCAGACCGGCGACCAGTTTTCGACGCTCGATCCGGCCTTCCAGTCGCTCGAGCCCGAAGCGTTTCGTAATCTGGAAACCGGGGCCAAGTGGGACGTGACCCCCGCGCTCAGCCTGACTGCCGCACTGTTTGAAGTTATCCGCAGCAATACCCGCAACGCCGATCCGGCCAATCCCGGTTTCTTCGTGCTGACCGGAAGCAGCCGGGTGCGCGGTGCGGAATTCGCGCTGAGCGGGAGGATCACCCCGCAGTGGCAATTAAGCCTAGGGTATACGTACCAGGACGGCGAAATCCGCAGCGCCACCAGCGCCGCACCGGTCGGGCGAAAGCTCGATAAGCTCCCGCAGCACCAAGCCTCGGTCTGGACCCGTTATGATCTGACCCCGCGGTTCGGGCTGGGGCTGGGGGCGATTCATCAGGCGGGGCAGTTTGCCTCGATCAGCAACGCGGTGCGGCTGCCCGGTTTCACCCGGATCGATGCGGCGGCATACCTGAGCTTGAACCAGGCGATCGCGCTCCAACTCAACATAGAGAATCTGACGAATACCAGTTATTACGCCAGTGCGCACAACGACAATAACATCCAGCCGGGAAAGCCGCTCAGCGCGCGGCTGACGGCGCGGGTCAAATTCTGAACTACAGCGCCTTCATCGCGGGCACCGCGCGCGCCGCGTCTTCGGGCGTGATCCCCGGGACCGGCGCGGCGCTGATCGTTTCCAGCCGGCGCATCACCCGCCCCGCGCGTTGGACCGCATGCACCAGCCGCGGATAGACCCCGCAGCGGCACAGGTTGGGAACGGCAGCGGCAATATCCGCGGCGCTGGGATCGGCGTTGCGCGCCAGCAAAGCGGCGGCGGCGATCACGATGCCTGGGGTGCAGAACCCACACTGGACCGCCTGTTCGGCCACGATCGCCTGCTGCACCGGATGGCTGCGATCAGGCGAGAGACCCTCGATCGTGGTCACGCTGCGGCCCTCGGCCTCGGCCAGGCTGATCAGGCAGCTGCGCAAGGCTTCGCCATCGACCAAGACCATGCAGGCACCGCAATCACCATTGCCGCAGCCGTATTTGGTGCCGGTCAGGTTAGCGGCATCGCGCAGGCCCCATAGCAGCGGCGTCTGCGGATCCATGCGCAGCTCAACCGCGCGGCCGTTGACGATCAGCCGGGGCATTGGTGCAGCGTCAGTCGCGCCAGCTGCGGTCGATCTTGTCGATCCGGCGGGTCCAGGCGTCGAAATCGGCTTGGCCGGGGGCCATGCCGGGAACGCCGCCTTCGTGCAAATCGCGCTGGTGGATTGCCACCACCTCGTCCGACACGATCAGCGGCTGGCCCATCTGCATGGTCGCCATCTGAATTTCGCAGGCGCGCTGCAACGACCAATGCGTGATAAACACTTCGGGCAGCGAGCGACCCAGAATTACCGGGCCGTGGTTTTTTAGCATCAGGATCCGCCCTTCGCCCAGGTTGGCCAGCAGCCGCGCGCCTTCCTCTTCGCGAACGGTGATCCCTTCGAAGTCATGATAAGCCAGCCGCCCGGCAAAATTGCAGGCGTAAAAGTTGACCGGCTGCAAGCCGCCGTCAAGGCTGCACACCGCCATCGTCGCGGTGGTGTGGGTGTGGCAGATCGCATGCGCCCAAGGCACGTGGCGGTGGAACAAGCCGTGCTGAACAAACCCCGCCCGATTGACCGGGTAGGGATTGCCGTCGAGCTTGTTGCCGTCGATGTCGATCTTGACCAAATTTGATGCGCAAACTTCGGAATAGAGCAGCCCGAACGGGTTGATCAGGAACGCCCCTTCTTCGCCCGGCACCTTGACCGAGATATGGTTGTAAATCGATTCGGACCAACCCAGATGATCGAAGATGCGGTAGCACGCGGCCAGTTGCAGGCGAACCTGCCATTCTTCTTCGGTGCAATCGTAGTTCCGCGCGTGGGCGTTCAGCTGGGTGGCCATGATCTGCTCTCCGGTTGTTTATTGCACCACGTCTTAAGCCAATCAGCGGCCGATGGAAATGCGGAATCCGGCCCAGATTGTGCGCGGCGCGCCAAGGTCGATTGAGCCCGCCTGATTGCGCGTGACTACCATGGTGCCAGTCAGGTTCTCTCCGCGCAGCACCAATTGTACGCGGTTTCCCAGCGGCAGCGCGGCGAAGGCATCAAGCGTGGTCGCTGCTGGCAGCAGGTCGGTCTGCAAATCGTCTTCGTATTGCGCGCCCACGTGCTTGGCGCTCAGCGCCAGCCGCCAGCCCGGATGCGGCTGCCAGGCGAGCGTGGCGCTGGCCGCCAGCTGGGGGGTCTGCGCGGGGCGTTTGCCATCAAGCGCCACCGAGGCCCCGCTCGCCGCGAGCCGCGCGTCAGTCCACGCGAGCGAACCATCGAGGCTGACCCGGCCCACCTGCGCCCCCAGCCCCAGCTCGATCCCGCGGGCGCGGACCGCATCGACATTGCGGCGTTCGCGCAAATTCCGGCCGATTGTGACATTGGCAATCGCGTGCTCGACCTTGTTGTCAAACGCGGTGGCGGAGAGGTGTAGGGCTCCGCCAAGGCTCCAGTCGAACCCGGCTTCGAAGCCAACCAGCCGTTCGTTGACCAAGCCCGCATTGGCGCGCGTGGTGACCGGAAAGACCGTGAACGGGCGGTAGAGTTCGTTGAGCGTGGGCAGCCGCAGCCCGGTATAGGCTGAGCCGCGCAGGTCCAGCCCCCCGCCCAACACCTGACCCAGCCGCAGCACCGCCCCGCCGCGCAGCGATGTCTGCCAACCTGAGCGGTCGGCAAAACGGTTACTCAAGGTGACCGTCCCAGCAGCATTGGCCTCGGTGAAATAACCCCCGGCGATGGTCCAGCGATCGGCGCGCAGCCCGCTGGTCAGTGTCAGCGCGCCCAGCCGCCAGTCGGTCTCGGCATAAAGCCCCAGATCGCTGTTGCGCCCACCCGCGCGACGCCGCGCCGTGACCAGACCGGTGACGCCCGAATAGGCATCCTCAAACATCGTGCCGTCAGCTACGCGCCAGTCCGTCCCCAGGCGCAGCGTCAACGCGCCGCTTAACGGTGGGCGCAATTCCGCCTTGCCGCCCCAGCCGGTCGAGGGCGTAGCCCGCTGATCAAGCGTCTTGCGGAACGTGGTGGAGGAGATCACCACGTTGGAGAAATTGCGCGCCTGCAGAAACGCGAGCACGTCGAACTGCCAGTGCCCCTTGCCGACCACGCGGAGGCTGGCGTCCTGCCCGCTGCTGGTCGAATCCGCGCCGGTGAAGCGCAATGTGCGGGCATCCCCAAACAGCAGCCCGCGCGCTTGCAGTTCGATCTTGGGTGCCAGCGGCGCAACCGCGCGCAATGACGTTGACCAGCTATCGTAACGCGCCCGCGCGCTGGCCGGCACACGCTGGCTGGCTGGCGTAGTCCAGAACCCCTGCCCGCGATCCCAGCGCGCCGACGCGACCGCAAAGCCCGCCCCAAGCCGCGGCGCGATCGTGCCAGA